>JBBRGB010000030.1:0-21291 GCA_038241095.1 Phycisphaerales bacterium | reverse complement strand
TGGTGAAACTCGCCTCCCAGTTGCTCAAATCACATGCTCAGGCATCTCCTGAGGCCAACATCGCCGATTAGAGCGGGAGATTCCGCGTGACCCAACTGGCTTGTCAGGCACGATGGCTCAAATTGGCCCGCGCGGGTCGCGGGCCGGAAGCCAACCGGTAATTGTCGGCACTGAGCCGAGGGGCGTAAGCCCCCGGCCGAAGGTGGACAGCGAAAATCACACGCACAAGCTCAATCATCCGCAGGCTTACGCCTTGCGGCTCCGAAAAGCCGCGGCCAAGCCCAATCGCTCAAACTGCTCGGCCGGGGCATCGCACTGCTTCATCAACTCCACCAACTGCCCGACCATTTCATCTTCCAAAGCCGGATCGTTTTCAATGGGATGATCCTGCCCCGGATCATTTTCCAGATCGTAAAGCAGATGTTGCCCAGTGGTCATCGCGTTTTCAGCGCGGGTGGCTGAATGCTTGTCATGGGCGGGCATTTGCATCAGGCCACAACCCTTGGTGAAGTCAAACGGCCGATGCCAGGCCACGCGCTCAAACGCCAGTTCATCGGGGTGGCAGGGCGCTTTCATGCGGGTGGGCATGAGGGTGTAATCATTGAGGGGGCGATTGTCGGCCGTGGCGTTGGCCCGCATGTAAACATGCCGACCATCGGTGACATTCACATGCCCGCCATGCACACCGAAGATCGCCGCCTGCCGCACCGCCTCATCGCGTGCCACCACCGCTTCCAAGTCCCGCCCCAGCATGTCGGGCGTCGGCTCCTTGCCAAAGAACCGTAAGAGCGTCGGTGCCAAATCAATAGAGGGCTGAACAAGGGCGTTTCGTCGCTGCCCCGCGGCTTGGGGGTGCCGGGGATCGTGCATGAAAAACGGCGTCCGCGCCAGCGGTTCCCACCAGGGCATGTTGATCTTGGCCCACCAGTCATGCTCGCCCAGCATAAAGCCGTGATCCGTCCAGACCACCAGCATGGTGTCGTCCCAGAGATTGTGGGCGTCGAAGGCGTCGAGCACATCGCCCAGCCGGGCATCGCACATCGAGACCAAGGCCGCGTACTGCGCCCGCATGTGCGCCACGACTTCGGGCTTCTCATCGGGCCGCACCTTGCGGTACTCGGGCCAATCCATCAGTCGGCCGTCGTTGGCGTTCCAACGCGCAAAATGCTCGGCGTAAAGGTCCTTAAACTCGCGCGTGGTGTGGAACGGCTCGTGGGGATCGAACGTCTCGATCTGCACCATCCAGTTGTCGGCTTCGGCGTTGCGCTGGATGAAGTCCAGCCCGGCGGCGAAGGTGCGTGACTGGGGCAACTCGTGCGTCCGCGTCATGAACTGGCGGTTGACGCGATCCTGGTAATTGATGCCGCCGTCCTGCGGATTGGCGGGAATGTGGGCGTTTCGCCCTGCGGCCTTGGGGTCGGGCGTGGCCATGTTGACCTGCCCCATCCACGGATCGCCCTCCTGACCGCGATGATGCTGCCAGGTGGAGTAGCGGTTGTGATAGGTGCAGCCGCCGTCTTCCCAGTAGTGCTGATGGTCGGAGATCAGGGCCGTGTGCGTTCCGCCGCGCTTGAGCATCTGCGGCATGGAGTCGTCAAACGGTTCGAGCGGCCCCCATGCGCGATGCAGAAAATTAGGCCGACCGGTGTGCAGGTCACGCCGCGCGGGCATGCAGGGCATGGAGCAGACGTAGCTGGTGTCGAACGTTGCCGTTCGCTTGGCCAAGCGGGTGAAGTTGGGCGTCAGAACGGTGGTGTCGGAGTTGTAGGGTTCGAGCACGCCGCGGTTGAGCGAGTCGAACATGACCATGACGCAACGCATGAGGCACCTGCGTAGTTTGTTGATGGATTGAACTTTCAGAACCGAGCGGCGCAAGCCCCCGGACGACCCACCCCGCACCCGCAATTGGGCGCTGTTCACCTTCCACCGGAGGCTTGCGCCCCACGGCTCTGATGATGCTTATTTGTCCGCTTCGGCGGGTCCGAGCAGGTCGATGGACTTCACTTCGATGATGTTGAGTTTCAGGGCCGGATCGAAAGTCGCTTGGCCAATGATGCCCACGGTGTTGCCCAAGAAGCGGTTGGGATCGACCTGTTGGCCCGGACGAACGTAGGCCAAGGTGCGGAAGCTGGCGGGTTCGATGAGACGGTAGAGTCGGGGCAGGCTGCTGCCGTCGTACACGGCACTGGCCATGAGTTGCCCCACGAGGTCGTAGTTCTTCGTCGAGATCAACTCGGCGGGGGTCGAAGTCTGTTGCGCCTTGGCGGCGGCTTCCTTCTCCGCCAGTTGCCGGGCGTCGTCATCCATGCGCTGACGCAATTTCGCGGCCTCACCGATGGCGGCAGCGAGTTTGGCGTTGCGATCGAGTTGCGCCAGCCGCACCTTCACCGTGTACTGCTGCTGCGGCGAGAGGCGGGCGTCCTGCAACAGGTTGGCGTAAAGCCGGGCGAGCCGATCCAAGGGCTGCTCTTCCAACCGCTGCTCCATCGCCTCGGCGAAAAGTTTTTCAGCGCGGTCGAAAGCTTGCGCTGCGGAGATGGCCGTCTCCGGCGCGACTATGTTGGTCAGCGCGGTTTCAGGAGTCGCTGGCGTGGTCGCAACGGATGTCGCCGGCGTGGCCGGTTCAACCAATGTGATTTCAGGTGTCGTCGGCGTTGACGGAACCACGGGCACGGCCGGCGTCACAACAACCTCGGGGGCAACGGTTGTTCCGGGAGTCGAAGGCACCACGGGCGTTTCGGGCGTCGTCGCAATGACCGTGGACGTGGTGGTAACCGGCGTTTGCGGTGTGGTCGTGACCGTCGGCGTGACAGGCGTGCTCGGCGTTTCAGATGTCGCGGGAGTGGCCGGCGTTGTGGTCGTCGTGGTTTCAGTCGTCGCCGGTGTTGCGGGGGTTTCAGTCGTCGCGTCGGGCATGGTGTTGTTTTCAGCGCGGCGAAGGGCGCTGGGAGCGACGTACACATAAGCGCCCTTGGGCGGGGCGATCTTGTAGAAGCTGGCGTCTTCGCCGAGGATTTGCACCGTCTCGCCACGCTTCAAATCCACCTGCGTGCGGTAGCTCACGGCCGGGCCTTTGGGGTCCGCGGCCTTGACGGCGGCCTCACCAGCGCTGACCACGCCGGTCTTGCCGTCACCCTTGGCATCGACAAAACCCTTGGAAATGTAGCTGTTAATGCCCTTGGGCGGCTCGATTTTGTACCAGCCGTAAAACACATCCACGACCTTGACGCGGTCGCCCTTCTTGAGCTGGCCGACGGTGTAATAGACCGTCCCGGCTCCGGCGCGGACATCGACGGTGTCCTCCACGATCTCGCCGACAAAGGGCGTGGCCTGCGCCAAGGCCAAAGCCGGGGCCAGCAACAGGGTCAGCAGGGCCAAGGTTTGGAAAAGCGTGGAAAACGCGCGGTGAATGGCAGGTGTTGAGCGGGTCATGGTCGTCATTCCAAAAAGGCGGGCGTGATATCGGGGGAAACGAATCTTGTGATTTAAGTCTATCCGCAAAGGGCGGTGAACGAAAACACGGGGATGAAAAAGGGGACATCCACAATTTCCACTTCATTGCTTTTGCAAATCACCCAAGGCGCAAAGAAATTGTGGATGTCCCCTTTTTCAGAAGGCGTGGAGTTGTTCGATTTCTCCGCTGGCGAGGGTGAGGGATTCTGTGGCGGTTTGAAGAATCAGTCGGCCATACTGGTCGAGGCCTTCGAGCCGTCCTTGTTTAGACGCACCATTGTGTTGGAAGTTCACGGTTTGACCGCGCCAGAGCATGCGGGCTTCGATTGCCGCGACCTCGGCGGGGGTCAGGCCGTGGGCTTCCATGCGGGCCATGCGTTGCGTGAGGTCGGCGATCAAGGCATCGCTGAAGGCGGACAGGTTCACCTCGTGGCCAAGGGCCTGACGCAGACTCGTGGCCGGGCGGCGCAGGTCGTTGCCGAGCAGGGCCGGGTCGAGATTGACGTTGACACCGATGCCGACGATCAAAGCGTTTGCGGGTGTAGCGTGACTCGTGGAAACGGCGGCGGGTAGTTGCCGCTGGCAGAGAACGCCGGCTAGCTTGCGCCCGTTGAGCAGCACATCGTTGGGCCACTTGATGGCCAAGTCGGCGTCATGCGGCAATAGTGCCCCAGCGGTTTCAATGACCGCCAAGCCCGCCAGCAGCGGCGCGGCTTGGTAATGCTCCGGCTCACGGGGGCAGGGCCAAGCGAGACTCAGCCACGCGCCGCCAACGGGCGAATGCCACGTTCGTCCATTGCGGCCTCGGCCACCCGTCTGCGTCGCGGCGGTGACGAGCAACACTTCACCGGGATGCTCGCCGGCCAGCGCCAAGGCGGTATCGTTGGTGGAGCACAGGGAATCGAAGTCGAAGCGTCGCACGTTCATTTTGCCCCGCCACGACGCCCGTGCATTAACCGAAGTAACTCAACAACACACCCGCGGCCACGGCGCTGCCGATGACGCCCGCCACGTTGGGGCCCATCGCGTGCATCAAGAGGAAGTTGTGCGGGTCATCCTCATGCGCCACCTTCTGCACCACCCGCGCCGCCATCGGCACGGCACTGACGCCCGCCGAACCAATCAACGGATTGATCGGCGTGCGGCTGAGTTTGCTCATGATCTTGCCCAAGATCAGCCCGCCGAAGGTCGAAACCGAGAAGGCGATGATGCCCAAGACGAAAATCTTGATCGTCTCAATGGTCAAGAAGGTGCTGGCGGAAGTCTTGGCGCCGACGCTAACGCCCAGCAGGATGGTCACGATGTCGATGAAGTTCGAGCCTGCCGTTTTCGCCAGGCGATCCGTCACCATGCTCTCACGCAGCAGGTTGCCGAAGAAGAGCATGCCCAACAGCGCCAAAGCGCCGGGGGCGATGAAGGCCGTGAGCAGGAAGCCCACCACGGGGAAGACGATCTTCAAGGATTTTGGCACTTCCTTAGGCGCTTCCATGCGGATCATGCGTTCCTTTTTGGAGGTCATCAATCGCATGATGGGGGGCTGGATGATGGGCACCATCGCCATGTAGGAATAGGCCGACAGCGCCACCGCGCCCAGCAGGTCGGGGGCGAGTTTGGTGCAGACGAAGATGGCCGTCGGGCCGTCCGCTCCGCCGATGATGCCGATGGAAGCGGCTTCGGGCCCGGTGAAGTCAAAGAGCACCGCCAGCATCAATGCCCCGAAGATGCCCAACTGGGCCGCGGCTCCCAGCAGAATGGTGCGCGGTTGCGCTAGCAGCGGGCCGAAGTCCGTCAAGGCCCCGATGCCCAGGAAGATCAGCGGCGGGAAGAAGCCGAACTCGATGCCGCGGAAGATCATCCAGAACACGCCGGCGTTCCAAGCGTCCTGCTTGTCGAGGCTCCAAAGCTCGTGGTACTTGCCGTCGCTTTCAAGCTCGGGCACAAAGGCCATGCGACCCTGGCGAAACTCGATGAACGCCGGCTCGGCCAGCGAGGCGATGCTCATGTTCATCTGCGAATGCTGGTTGACCATCACGGCCTTGCCTTCGTCCATCAGGCGCAGGGCCGTGGAATGCTGGGAGATCCGCTCCACGCTGCCGGGCTTGAGATTGACCCGGTTGGCCTTGTCGAGCATGGTCATCGTGGTTTCGTAGTTGTGACCTTCGATGGTCCCATCGTGCGGCCCCTTGTGCGCGTTCAACCATGCGATGCCATCGTCGAAGCTCAGCACTTGGCCCTTGTTGGCCTTGAGTTCGACGGTGGTCGGCTCGAAGGTGTAATAGGCGATGTCGTGCTCACTCACCGGCCCGTCATAGACGCCCACGGAAAGCTTCATCACGTCATAAGGCACGTTGCCGATGAGGATGCCAAAGCCGATGGGGATCAGCAAGAGCGGCTCAAAGCCTTTCTTCACCGCCAGCCAGATGAACAGCAGACCGATGGCGATCATGACGCCGTTGGACCAGTGGAACTGGCCGAAACCGGTGTCAAGCAGGTAATTCCAGAGCATGTGGCCCATGGAGGGAGTCCTTTGGATTATCCAGGCGTGCGGGGGCGTTTGAGCCGGGGCGCTGGCGGGTGGCGGACGCGGGGTTTGAGTCGCGTTGACCACACGCCAACAAGGGCGAAAAACAGGACGGTGGCATTGAACGAACCACGTCCAGAATTAACGAAAGTTATTCAAACTCGACCAGAAGCTGGCCGGTCTTGACCGCGGCACCTGGCGCCACGGCGATGCTCTTGACCTTGCCGGCGCTGGGCGAGGCGATGTTGGTTTCCATCTTCATGGCTTCCATCACCAAGAGCACTTGGTCCTTGTTGATCTGATCGCCGACGTTGACCTTGATGGCCACCACGGTGCCGGCGATGGGCGCTTTGACGAGCTTGTCGCCACTGGCGGCGGGAGCGGGTGCGGCCGCGGGCGCGGGCCGTGAAGGCGCGGAGGCGGGGGGAGCGGGACGCGAAGCGGGGATGGACGCCGCGGTCGGCAACGACGCGGCCACCTCGCCGGTTTCATCCAACACTTCAACATCGACTTCGTACGCAACGCCTTCAACGGTGATTCGCAGCTTCATGGCAATTCCTTCGGGGCTGGGGGGGCTGGGGATGCAAACGCTTCATCTCGAAGCGCGGGAGTTTGTGAATGAACTATCTTGCAAGCGGTCAAGCGCTTGGGTGAGGCTAACGGCGTGATCCGCGGAGGTTGTGGGAAGTTTGGATCGAAGAGCGACCCATCGAGGCCCAGGCGTTGCCCGCCGGGCCGGCGCTGACGATGCGGCGAATCCGCAGGCGGCGACCGACAACCGTCGTGGCCGCGGCGGTCAGCACCGCCACCAGTCGCGTGTCATCGAGTCCAGCCGCCATGCTCGTCTGAGGCCCTTCGGCCACGGGTGAAAACGTGCCGTGACTCGCGGGAGCCGAGGCGGTGCTGGCGGCTTGTTCCTCTTCCACCGGGTGCCGCAACACTTTGCCCAGCACGGCCAAGATAGACCCGATGACCATCAGCGCCACGAACACCACGCCCATGCCCACCACCATCAGGCTCAATCCGAGACTGATGCGGTCGGCATAAGGCAGCACCGGCCTGGCCACCATCAGGAATGGAATCATCGAAATCATCGTTGCCTCGTTGGTTGTTGGAAAACCGAATCCGTTTAGCCACGCAGCGCAGCGGAGTGCCGATTCACCCATGCGCCTTCGCAATCAAATCTATTTACAGCGGAATCAACCCGTGCTTCTTCGCCGGTCGCAGCTCGCGCTTGTTGACCAGCGACTCCAAGGCCGCGATCAAATACATCCGCGTCTCGCCCGGCTCGATCACATCATCGACCATTCGCCGCGAACTGGCGACATACGGGTTCATAAACGCATCGCGGTAAAGCTCGATCATCTCGGCACGCTTGGCGACCTTGTCCTCCGCGCCGTCAATTTCCTTGCGGAAGATCACGCCCGCGGCTCCTTCCGGCCCCATCACCGCGATCTCCGCCGTCGGCCAAGCGGCCGTGCGATCCGCGCCCAAGTCCTTGCTGCACATCGCCAGATACGCCCCGCCGTAGGCCTTGCGGAGAATGATCGTGATCTTGGGCACGCTGGCGGCGGAATAGACAAACAACAGCTTCGCGCCGTGGCGGATGATCCCACCGTACTCCTGCTCCACGCCCGGCATGAAGCCCGGCACGTCCACCAGGTTCACCAGCGGAATGTTAAACGCGTTGCAGAAGCGGATGAACCGCGCCGCCTTGTCCGAGCTGTCGATGTCCAGCACGCCGGCCTTGTACGCCGGATTGTTGGCGACGATGCCCACTGTCCGCCCGTTTAGCCGCGCGAAACAAATGAGGATGTTCTGCGCGAAGGTCGGCTGCACTTCCAGATAATCGCCGTAGTCCACCAGCTTGGCGATGATGTCGTGCATGTCATAAGCCGCGCGGGTGCTGTCGGGCAGAATGTCGCCAATCGTCTCATCGACGCCCACCTCGGCTTCGCATTCTTTGCGCGGCGGATCTTCCATGTTGTTCGACGGCAGGAACGACAGCAGCTTCTTGCAGATGCGAATCGCATCCTTGTCGTCCTGGGCCACGAAATGCACCACGCCGGAGTAGGACATCTGCGCGTCAGGCCCGCCCAGGGCCTCGGCTGAAACGTCCTCGCCGGTGACTTGCTTGATGACCGATGGCCCGGTGATGAACATCTGCGCCTGACGGGTCTGGATGATGAAGTCCATCAGCGCCGGGCTGTAAGCCGCGCCACCGGCGCAGGGGCCGCAAATCAGCGAGATCTGCGGCACCACACCCGACAGCAGCGTGTTGTGATAGAAGATTCGCCCGTAACCGCCCAAGGCGTCAATGCCTTCCTGAATGCGAGCGCCGCCCGAGTCGTTGATGATGACCAGCGGCGAGCCGGTCTTCAACGCGCACTTGCCCATCTCCACGATTTTGTCGGCATGGACTTCGCCCACCGCGCCGCCCGAAACGGTGAAGTCCTGCGAAGCGACGTGAACCAGCCGGCCGGCGACCACGCCAGCGCCGGTGACCACGCCGTCGGCGGGCAGGTCTTTACCGGCCATGTCGAAGTTCGTCGAGCGATGCGTGGCGAAGGCGTACATTTCCTGGAAGGAGTTCTTATCCAGCAGCAGGTCGATGCGGTCGCGGGCGGTGAGCTTGCCGCCTTTGCGCTGCTTCTCAAGACGATCCTTGCCGCCGCCGGCCTTGATCTTCTCGCGTCGCTGGCGCAGGTCGGCGATGCGTTCCTTCATGGTGTGCGGAGCCGCGGGCTTTTCGGCCTTGGGCTTGTCTGCGGACTTGGATGCTTCTTTGATGTCGGCCATGATGTAACCTTGTGGTGCGTGCGTTTGGAGTCGTAAGCGAGGCGTGATGTTATGCGAAGTTGCGTTTGTTTTTAATGAGCGCTGGCGGGCTGGCAGAGTTCGGTGAGGATGCCGCGCGAGCTTTTGGGGTGCACAAAGGCGATCTGCGTGTGATGCGCCCCGGCGCGGGGCTTTTCGTCGATCATGCGAATGCCGCCGGCCTTGAGGTCGTCGATGCGTTGCTGAATGTCCGCCACCGTGTAGGCGATGTGGTGCAGCCCTTCGCCACGCTTTTCGATGAACCCCGCCACGGTCGATTCCGGCGTGGTGGGTTCCAGCAGTTCCAGCCGCACCTCGTGGCCTTCGGGGCCGACGGTGAAGAAGGCGACTTTTACCTTCTGATCCGCGACTTCTTCGATGCCCTCGAACTTGGCGCCCAGCGTCTTTTCATAGAACTCGCGGGACTCGTCAATGGACTTCACGGCAATGCCGATGTGGTTGATGGCTTTGGCTTGGATGCTCATGTGGGATTCTCTTGATTGAAAGTTGGCGTGGGTTTGGGAAACGCTAAAAGCGTGGATGAATCAGTTAAACGTCTCGGTGTATTCGCCGAACACGCCGCGGAGCGTGTTGCTGATTTCACCGATGGTGGCGTATTGCCGCACGGCATCGAGGATCAACGGCATGAGGTTGCCGCTGCCCTTGGCCGCCTCTTCAATCGCCGACAGCGTCTCCTTGACCTTGGCGTTGTCGCGGCGGGCCTTGACCTCTTTCAACTTCGTGATCTGACGGTTGGCGACTTCCTCGTCGATCTTCATCAGCTTGAGGTTGAGGTTTTCGTTTTTGGCCTGGAACTTATTGACGCCCACGATCACTCGATCGTTGGTTTCGATGCTCTGGCCAAACTTGTAGGCCGATTGCTCGATCTGGTTCTGCACCCAGCCGCGTTCGATGGCCGCCACCATGCCGCCCATTTCGTCGATCTTCTTGATGATTCCCTCGGCCTCGGCCTCGAGTTCATCGGTGAGCCGCTCCACATAAAAGCTGCCGGCCAGCGGGTCGATGGTGTTGGTCACGCCGCTTTCATGGGCGATGATCTGCTGGGTTCGCAGGGCCACGGTGACGCTTTCCTCGGTGGGCAGCGCCAAGGCCTCGTCCTTGGAGTTGGTGTGCAGCGATTGCGTGCCGCCCAGCACCGCCGAGAGGGCTTGGAGGGTGACGCGGACGACATTGTTGTCGGGCTGTTGGGCCGTGAGCGTGACGCCGCCGGTCTGTGTGTGGAAGCGGAGCATCCAGCTCTTGGGGTTCTCCGCGCCGAAGCGTTGGCGCATGATCTTGGCGTAAAGCCTGCGGGCGGCGCGGAACTTGGCGACCTCTTCGAGCACATCGGTGTGGGCCGCGAAAAAGAACGCCAACCGGGGCGCGAACTCATCGACCTTCATGCCGCTCTTGATGGCCGTCTCCACATAGGCGATGGCATCCGCCAGGGTGAAGCCGATTTCCTGCGCCGCCGTCGAACCGGCCTCGCGGATGTGATACCCGCTGATGGAAATCGTGTTCCAACTTGGCACGTTGCGGGTGCAGTATTCAAAGATGTCGCTGATGACCCGCAGGCTGGGCTTGGGCGGGAAAATGTACGTCCCGCGGGCGATGTATTCCTTCAAAATGTCGTTCTGAATCGTGCCTTCGAGCTTGCTGGCCTCCACGCCCTGCTTCTCGCCCACCGCGATGTACATCGCCAGCAGCACCGCGGCACTGGCGTTGATGGTCATGCTCGTGGAAACCTTGTCCAGCGGGATGCCGTCGAAAAGCGTCTCCATGTCCGCCAGGCTGTCGATGGCCACGCCGACCTTGCCCACCTCGCCGGTGGACATCGCGTCGTCGCTGTCGTAGCCGATCTGCGTCGGCAAATCGAAGGCCACCGAAAGACCCGTGGTGCCTTGCGCCAAGAGATATTTGTAACGCTTGTTGGATTCCTCGGCGGTGGCGAAGCCGGCGTATTGCCGCATGGTCCAGAACCGCCCGCGGTACATCGTGGGCTGCACGCCGCGGGTAAACGGATACTGGCCGGGGAAGCCGAGCTTGGCGTTGTAGGTTTCGTTGGCGTCGGCCTCGGGCATATACAGCCGCTCGACGGACTTGCCGGAAACCGTCTCAAACTGCGGCTTCTGTTCGGGGAACTTGGCCAAGGTCTTCTTGACGGCGCCTTCGTATTTGGCGGCCGCTTCCTGAATCGGGCTGGTGGTCTGTGAAGTCATGCGAGCACCTCGTGGGGGTGAAAAGTGGTTGGCTTGCGTGTGGGTGTTTGTGAGAGTCGGGGTGTGATTGGCGTGCGGGGCAGAGCGGGAGGCGGGGCTTGGCGGGCGATGATCTTACCGCTTATCCAGGCGGCGCGGGTGACTGGCCCGGCCCGACATCCCGCTCGGATCGGTGCGCCGTCGCCAGCAATTCATCGGTCAGTTGACGAATGCTCACCTCACCCGACAGCACGCGGGCAACTTGGCCGTGCATCGTACCATTGCGGCCCAAAGCCGCCTGAACACGTCGCCGCGCTTCTTCCAAAATCGCCTCGCGGATTTCATCATTCAAAGCCGCGGCCCGATGCTTGCGCCACTGGCTCGCTTGCGCATCGGCGCGACGCTCCACCGCATCGAGTAATTCATCCAGACCCGTCTGCTCCTGGGCACTGACCAAATGCACATCAGGCAAACGCCCGCTGCGCATCAGGCCCAATTCAGGCGATGCGGCCGGATCGTTATCCGCCTTTTCGCCCGGCAAGCCGATGCCGTGATGATGCCCGCATTGATCGTCAATCGTCCCCAGCTTCAACACGGTGAGCAGTTGATTGTGCAGCTCATCGGCCCCGGCGCGGTCGGCTTTGTTCACCACGAACATGTCGCCGATTTCCATCAGCCCGGCCTTGAGCAACTGAATCGAATCGCCCTGGCCCGGCGCGAAAATAATCATCGTCAAGTCCGCGACGTTGGCGATTTCCACTTCGCTCTGACCCACGCCCACCGTCTCGATGATGATCAGTTCGCAGCCGGCCATCGCCATGACGTGCAGCACGCCGCGCACGCCCAGCGACAAGCCGCCCAAGTGCCCGCGGGCCGACATCGAGCGGATGAAAACGTTGGGGTCCGTCGCGTGCCGCATCATGCGCACGCGGTCGCCCAGCACCGCCCCGCCGGTGAACGGCGAAGAGGGATCAACGGCAATCACGCCGACTTTCCCGTGCGGATGACGGAGGCGATAAGCGGTGACGAGTGAATCAGTGAGTGTGGATTTGCCGCTGCCCGGCGCGCCAGTGATGCCCAGCACCAATCGTGGCGAAGCGTCGCGGGCGGTCTGCTCATCGGCTTGACCCACGAAAAGCTCGGGCACACGAGTGGGATCGTTTTCCAGCGCACTCATGAGCTTGGCCGCGGCGCGGGTGGCCACGGCGGGCTTGGCCCCGGCTTCCAAGCCGGCTGCGAGCTGACCCATGAGTTGACTGATGCTGGAAACCATGTGCGATATCGTCGGTTGAAATCGTAATTTAGGAAAAATCAAGCGGAAAAAAACGCAGAGAAACATCACCCCTGCCCCGAAAGCCCCACCCCCG
Source organism: Phycisphaerales bacterium (assembly GCA_038241095.1). Taxonomy (GTDB): domain Bacteria; phylum Planctomycetota; class Phycisphaerae; order Phycisphaerales; family Phycisphaeraceae; genus JBBDMX01. The sequence goes on along the minus strand of JBBRGB010000030.1, from coordinate 8,935 downwards.
AAAGCCCAGCCGCTCCCGCGGCTGGGAGCTACCCCCAAACTCCCCCCCCAAAACTCCCCCACAACCTCCGCGCCGCCAACGCCTACGCCTTGGCCATCAACAGTTGTTCAAGCGTTTCGATGATCGTCTTGGCTGGCGTGCCGGGCGTGAAAACCGCGGCGATCCCAGCCTCTTTTAAGCCCGGAATGTCACCCGGCGGAATCACCCCGCCACCAAACACCACAATGTCCGTGGCTTCCTTTTCCTTAAGCAGGTCAAGGACCTTCCTGAAAAGCACGTTGTGCGCCCCCGAAAGCAGCGACAGGCCGATGGCCGCGACGTCTTCCTGAATCGCGGCTTCGACGATCTGCTCCGGCGTGCGGCGAATGCCAGTGTAAATCACTTCAAAACCCGCATCACGCAGGATGTGGGCCACATACTTGGCACCACGGTCGTGGCCGTCAAGGCCCGGCTTGGCGATCAGAACGCGAGGACGTTTTTCTGGCATGGCGAGGCTCCAAAGTAAGAGCGGTAACACCGACCGACGCGCGGCCGGAAGCTGGTAAACACGCGACTCCGTGGGATTCATCCCGATATCGCAAACGCGATTATAAAGGATGATGGGCGGCCCGCACGGCCGCCTTGGCGGAGGGAACCCCCGGCCCCCGGAATACCCCGCAAAAAGCGGAGAGCCGGAAAGCGGAAAGTCCGCACTTCCGAAAAGCCCCGGATATCCCCGAAAATCTCACTTGGGCCGCGGGGACCCAAAAGGATTAGTGCGAGGTCTGTCCGGCATTATACAAAACCCCGTCAATGAAGACAACTTCGTCCCCTGATATCCCAGGGCAAACGCATGTCCCGACAACAACGCCACGTTGTGAGCCGCGAGGTAAGGGAGCGGTGCCACAAAGAGCCGCGCACGCAGTATGCGGGGTTTGAGCAACGTTCGCCTGAGTAACCCACCGCTTCCTTCGCGCGCGGCTCATGGCTGGCTCTCCTGTAAATCCACATGCGTTTGCTCTGCCCTTTTTCGCCCACCGCGCCTTGTCATTTTTCATTGCGGGTATCATGCTTCGACTTGCAACACCGCAATGGAGTTCTCCGATGAATCGTTTGCCTTTGGTCGCTCTGTTTGTTCTTACGCTCACGTTAATCGCCGCGCCTACCTTGGCCGCGGCGGATGAAACCCCCGCGCAGTATCAGCAACTGCTCGACACCCGCGGCCCGGCCATTGTTCACATCAAGTTCATCCTCAAGATCAACATGGGCGGTGAGGATCGCCAGCAGGAGGCCGAGGCTCCGGGCGTCATCATCGACCCCCAAGGTCTGGTGCTGGCCTCGAGCACGCACATGGGCGGCATCAGCAAACTGCTCGCCGGCCGGGGTGCCAACGTCAGCGCCACGCCTACCGACATCAAGGTCTTCATCGGTGACGACACCGAGGGCCTCGAAGCCACGCTGCAAGCCCGGGACAGCGACCTCGACCTGGCGTGGGTGAAGATCAAGGATTTGAAGGACCGCAAGCTTGAAGCGGTGGACTTCACCAAGGGCCGGGACCCGGTCTTGGGTGAGATCATTCGTTCGCTGCGGCCGATGCCGCGCTACTTCGACCGCGCCTTGGTGGTGGGCGAGAGTCGCATCGGGGCGATGATTCACAAGCCGCGTGATTTGTACCTGGGCACCAACCCGGTGGCACCGATGTTCGGCCTTCCGGTCTTCGCCGCCGATGGCACGGTGGTGGGTTTTTCAGTGTTGCAGATTCCCGAGGACGGTGGCCCGGCGGCGGGTCGTTTCCAAGACGCGACCAACATGATTCTCCCGGCCACCAAGGTCGCCAAAGCCACGGCTTTGGCGCGGGAGATGAAGCCGCTTGAAGAACCCAAGGACGAAGTCAAGGCCGAGCCTGCTCAAGCCCACGCCAAGCCTGAGACGCTGCCGCAAAACAAGCCCGCCGAGGATGGCGTTGCCGTTGAGCCGCAACCGTGAGTGAAAAGGGCTACGAAATCGCGTGGGACGAGGAGGCGGAGGATGCCGCGCGGAAACGGTCGCGCAGGACTGCGCCCGCGCCTGCGCCTGCATCAGCGCCTGAGATCAATTACTGGCGCATTGGTCGCCGCGTAGCGTACCTGTTGGTCTTTGCCCTGATCGTCTGCCTCTCGCTTAACGAAGGCCTGCAACTGCGGCGATGGGTTTTCGAGTCCACCGCGCCTTTCCGTTTCAGGGGCGACATTAGCCGGGGTTTCAAGTTCGGCTCCCGCGCGGCAACGGAAGGCTACGTCGATCTCTACGACCGCGTGCTGGCCGAGACGACGGATCGCTACAACGAGTTTGACTACGCGCCCTTGCGCCTGCTGGCGATGCGAACTTGGGCCAGCCTCACCTTGGCGAAATACCCCGATGCCGAGTTGTGGCAACCGGAGTATGAGTTCAACGAGCCGACGCTGCGTTTCAACACCGGCATGGAAATCGTCGCCGCCTTGGGCGCGTTTTTCCTCACCCGCCTGTGGGTGGTGCGTCGTCATCGTCCACCCGACCATCTGGCCCGCACCCTGCACGATCCGCTGTGGCGCTGGCTGGCGCGGGTGATTTTTCGCCGAGTCGATCCGCAGCCCATCACGCTGCACACCCCCCTGCCGCGGCCGATTCCCGCTTGGCGCTGGGTCAAGGCGGTCGTCCTTCGCCGCCCCGATCCGATGCTGCCCGTGGGCAGTTTCCGTCACTGGATGGGCGCGCCGGGCCAGCGCTTTGACGGTTGGACGGCTGGCCTCACCGCGGCCCTGCTGCTCTGGTTCAACCCCGCCATGCTCCTCTCGGCCCACGGCTGGCAGACTTGGGACATGTGGATCGTGCCTTTCTATCTCTGGGCCGTGCTGGCGGCCTGCCTCAACTGGTGGTTCGCCGCGGGCATGATCATCGGCACCGGGGCGCTCTTCAAAGGCCAGCAGTGGATCGTCGCCCTGATCTTCATTCTCTGGCCGCTCTTTGGCCTGCGGCCTTGGGCGGCCCTGCGTTGGGTCATGGGCGCGGCCTTCGCCGTGGCCTGCGTGGCCGTGCTTTGGATGGCGACCTTCCCCGCAGAGTACGAAGTCACCCGCGTAGGTCGGGAGTTTGTCGCCTCGCTGCGGCCCGCCGATGCTCCCGTGCTCAATGTGCAGGCCGTGTGGTGGATCAGCGTCGCGGTCGTCGGTGTCGCCTTGGTGAGTCTGCGCCACTTCTTTCCACGCCTGCGCTGGTGGTGGTGGATCGCGCCGTCACTCGTGGCCTTGGGCCTGTTGCTCTGGCAGTGGTTGACCATCGCACCAGATGGCTGGACGGCTTGGGGCATTGCCGCCATTCTTGGCTTTTTGGCCTTGGCGTGGATTCTGCCCCTGCGTCATCAGGGCTACATCCTGGCGACCACCTACGCCACCGCGGCCTTCCTCTGCATCCCCATCTTCCGCGCCAGCACCGGGTGGTTCCGCATCGGCTGGGCCTACGGCTCCCACCACTGGGAGTGGATGATCATGGGCCTGACTTCCAACGTCCCGGGCATCTTGGTCAAACGCTTTGGCTGGCTAAACGAGCCGCAAGCCAACCGGGCCTCCGACCTGCTGGCCACCGCCTTTACCATCAAGCCCGGCACGCTCTGGCTCGGTCCCGCCGAGCCTTGGGACATCACCTGGAAAACGCTTTTCGCCACGATCTACGGCCTAACGCTGGTGCTTTGCGCCTGGGGCGCTTCACGCCACGAGCGCCGCAACGACCCGCGATTCCTCGTGGCGATGGTCGCCCCGTGGGTGATGATGTTCACCATCCTGGGGCAGATTCACGAACGCTACCTGCTCTTTGCCGCCGCTTGCGCCGTGGTGATGGTGGCGGTGAATTGGGGCATGGTCATGCTGCACTTCTTCATGACCGTCGTGACCTTCATCATGACCTTCCACGTCATGCTCATCTCCAACCGCTGGTGGTACCGCGGCCAAGGGCCTGAGCAATACACCGCCATCGTCGAAAGCGAAACCGTGCGGCAGTGGTACAAGTGGATCGTGGGCACCCACCCCGACATCGGCTGGGCCGTGGCCCTGTGCGCCGGGGTGTTTCTCTACCTGGCGATTTCGGTGCGGCCGCGACGGGAAATAAATCAGGATCACCGGAAGCAATTAGTGACCGACATCGCCGAGGGTCGCCGCGCTCATGCCGCGGGGGAACTCAAGCCGGTGGAAGTCGATGACCTCATGCGTGAAATCGAATCGTAGTTTGTTCAACCTCTGACAAGGACAGTCCCATGCGAATTGCCGTTCCCCTTACCGCCGGCCAAGTGGCCGGGCATTTTGGTCAGTGCGACCAAGCCATGATTTTCGAGCTTGACGCGACGGGCGCGATTCAGAAGAGCGTCACCATCGACATGCCCCCGCACACCCCCGGCTCGCTGCCGACGCGACTGGTGGAGGAAGACCTCGACCTGGTGCTCACCGGATCCATCGGACAGCGGGCGATCATGGTGCTGGCCGACGCGGGTGTGCGCGTCATCTCCGGGGTCGTGGGCAACGATCCCAAGCAACTCATCGAGGAACTCGTCACCGGTCAACTGCTGGTGCAAGGCAACGCCTGCGGCAACCACGGCTGCGGCCACGACGATGGCCACGCACACGATCATGGCCACGACCACGGCCATGAACATGACCACGGGCACGACCATGCCGGAGCGCATACCTGCGGTCAGGCCGGAGGGCATACCTGTGGTCAGGCCGGAGGGCAGGCCGGGGGTCAGGGTTGCGGGAAATCCTGCGGGTAGGCGTGGCGAGGATCGCGTGAGGGACAATCACTTCAAGTTTCCGTCAGTGGGTGCGACGCCACGCGCCATGGTGGCGGCACGGGCGATTGGCTGGGATTAAGCCGCGCCAAGTTGTCATATTTTTCAACTCAGCAAGAATAGTCAATTAGAATTCGCCATCTTGGCGCTTCCGCCCCCTTTTCGTTGCTTGGCTCCGCTCCGCTTCGCACACATCACATCTTTTTTCTCAATTTCCCCGTCCATTTTTTTTCATGGGTGCTTGGAAGCGTGGGGGTGGAGGGGGGTCAGGAGGGGGGTGTGGGGGGTTCAGGGGGTGGTTGGCATTCAATTTTACCGGGCAATGATGGTCCAAAGATATCGATTCCATACATTTATATCGGTATCATTCACTTCCAAGCCACCTTCCAAGGTGGAAAGACGGTGGAAAAGTCAATGTGATTTGACATACGTGTAGCATCTTGTTAAAATGAAAATCAACAGGCGATACCGCAAAGAGCCGCGCACGCAGTAAGCGGGGTACAAGCAACGGTCGTTCGAGCAACGTGCAACTGAGGAACCCACCGCTTACTCCGTGCGTGGCTCGTGCCTGACTCTCTTGTGAACCTATCCATACGTTTACCTGCGTTCCTGCGCTGTCCCAAAATATATTTCCTCTCCGCCGCCCAAAACCCTTGACACGCCTTTGGGAAGTGGTACAATACTGTTAGTTCAATCCAATCCGCTCTTAGCTTGAATCAATGACGCAGCTAACCAAACCATCTAGCGAAGCCAAGCCTTTTCAGCAGGTTGCCGCCCTGTTGCGGGGCCGCATCGTCGAAGGACATTGGCCTCCGGGAAGCCAGTTGCCGACGTGGGACACAATGGCCAAGGAGTTTGACATTGCCCGCCCCACGCTCATGCGGGCCATGGATCGTCTGCGTCAAGACGGCTTTGTCTATTCCAAGAGCACCCGCGGCACGTTCGTCACCGAACGTCCGCCCCACCTTTTTCGTTACGCCTTGGTTTTCACCTCCCACCCCGGCCCGGAGCAGACCGTCACCCACCCGTGGAACCGTTTCTGGGACACGCTGGTCAACCAAGCCGTCATCACGCAACTTCGCACGGACATGAACATCCCCATCTTTTACGATGTGCGGGATTCGCTCGACGACGGTTTCATCATGCTGGCCGACCATTTGGAGAACCAGCGTTTGGGCGGGCTGATTTGCGTGGGCACGCCGGAGTTGCTGCGGTTGCCGCTGATCGTCGAAGCCCAAGTGCCCAAGGTCGCCATTTATGGCGGGACCACAGAGCCGCCGATGCCGCGGGTTTACATCGATCATCAATCCTTCATTGAGCAATCGTTGGATCGGCTGCTGTCGCTGGGTCGTCGTCGCATCGCGGTGCTTTCGCAACAGAACGACGCATGGCACGGTTACGAGGCCGCGATGGCGCAAAGGGACGTGGCGACCAAACCTTTCTGGAACCTGCAAGCCGCCCCCGATGCCGCGGCCAATGTGGTGCGGTTGCTCTTTGACGCCGACAACAGCACCGCGCCGGACGGCCTGATTATCACCGATGACAACATCGTGGCCCAAGCCTTGGGCGGCGTGTTGCAATCCGGCGTCCGCGTGCCGGAACAACTGGAAATCATCACCCACTGCAACTGGCCCGCGCCGGTGCCCAGCCCCGTGCCCGTGCATCGCTTGGGTTACGACGTGCGTGAAATCATGGACGCAGCGCTGGAACTCTTGAACAACCCCTCACCCGAAAATAACGACGTGCGGCTAGTGCCGGCGCGGATGGAAACCACGTTGGGAATGACTCATTAACCTCCTTGTTCAAACAGAAAATCATCATGCAACGAAACCTTCCCGCGATCTCACTTGGTCTGGCACTGGCTTGTGTGGCTTCACCATCGCTGGCCGATGTCATTATCACCGCCGAATGCAGCGGGGCCGATACATACCTCAACATGAAAACCATCACCACCAAGACGCCAGACTCAGGACTCAAGACTCGCAACGGATTCACCCTGATTGAACTGCTGGTGGTCATTTCCATCATTGCCCTGCTCATCGCCATGCTTCTGCCCGCGCTGGGAGCCGCCCGCAACACCGCCCGCGATGTGCAGTGCATGACCAACATGCGGCAGATGGGCCTGGTCTCCGGGATTTACAGCAACGATTACACCGATCGCGTGCCGCTTAACAACTTCAACACCAACACCAATGTCACCGGCAGCGGGTACAAACATGACGCCATCACATGGGACGGCATGATGGCGATGTATCTGGATGAGCAGGCCGACGACCTGATCGACAAGACTGGCAGCTATCTAAAATGGGCCTTGGCGGTCAAGCCCGTGGACTTCAAGCCACTGAAGATTTTTCAATGCCCCTTGGCGACCTACGTCGGCACGGTGGGTAACGATGACTTCAATTCCTACCGCGTCTGCATCGGCACCGGCACGGCCGTGCAGCATCAGCGCATTTCCGATCAGGGCGGCGTGCGCCCAGACTTCATCCGCACCAAACTTGTCACCGGCACGCCAGGCGCCGCTTCTGCGGCATCGGGGCCTTCGGACCTGTTCTTCCTTGGCGATCTGACCTCGCAGGCGGCCAAAGTGCCCCAAGGCCGCGCCGATGGCAACTGGGGGCCAAACTGGAGTAAAAACTCCAACGCCTATTTCACCAATGCTCACGCCTACACCGGCACGCCCGCCTTCCGCGGCACGGGCAACGCCATGTATTTCGATTTCCATGTCGTCAAAGAACCGGGCAACTGGAATTATTACGCTCCCGAGACTTATTGGAACGTATCGTCAAAATAAGTCACTCGCGATTCCCGCCGCCCTGATTGTTTGCGCCTTGACGATTATTACTTCAAACCTACTTTCTTTTGGACGAACTCCGCATGACTATTTCGCAACGTATTGTCCCTCTCCTGATGGCTCTTTTCGTTCTGCTTGGCGTCAATGCCACCCGCGCCGCGACCCCGGGGGGGGCGGGGGTGGATGAACTTTCCATCGTCTTGGACGCCCAGCCTGTCGAAAAGGGCATGAGCTTTGACCAGAAGAGCGCCAAGGCCACGGCCGTCAATATCAAGGGCCAGGACCAGCCCGTGTCCGCCTGGCAGGTCAAAAACAGCAACGTGCCCCAGATGCCTTGGATGCGGGCGTTTCGTTTCAAGATCACCGACCCCGCTTTCGCAAACGGCGGCAGGCCGGCGGTGGACATCGAAATCCAATACCGTCTGGACACTTGGGCCGGCGTCGAAGTCTACGCCAGCACCAGCGAAGGTTGGAAGAAAGTCGGCGGCGGGTGGGGCGATACCAAGGACACTTGGCGAACCCTCCGCGTCCGCTTGGACAACGCCTACTTCGGCCCTGAAAAAGACGGCAAGGGTGGCCAACTCAACGGCGGCTGGGACCTCGAAATCGGCGGCGCCAACGCGCCCATGATCGTCCGCAGTGTCAAGGTCACCGGTTACGACCCGACGAAAAATGTCCACTGGCCCCGCATGTTGCGCATCGATCAGCCCACGCCCATCAACCACGAGGGCGACCGCGTTTTCGTCTTTCGCCGTCGGGCCGACAACGGCTTTGCCTTGGATGCGGTGAACTTGGCGCGGGTGGCCCGGCCGCTGGCGTGGCGCTTGAAGATCGTCGATCTCGACGACAAAATCGTACACGCGGCCCAAGGCAAGGTCATCGTGCCCGCCGAGGCGAAGTCCAAATTGGCCTTCGCTTTCGACAGTTCCAAGTGGCCCTTGGGGGCGTATCAGGCGAAGGTGGAACTGCTGTTGGATGCCGACGACAAGGAGCCGATCCTATCCCGCGAGGTGCGGTTGGGGGTCATCGACGATGAACCTTGGATGCTGCCCAAGGCCGGGGACGGCGAGTTTTTCTTCGGTCTCGACGCCGGCAATACTTCCTCGGCGACCACGGCCAACGAGGTGACAACCGACTGGTACGCGCTATTGGGCGTGGACGTGCTGCGGGGCATTCCCGTGCGGCAGGCGGCTGACAAGCGGGACAAGATTGAGGCTGCGATGGCCTACGTGGCGGAGAATAAACTGCGGACGCAGTTCATCATTGATCCGCCCAAGCCCAATGAACGTGACGCCAAATGGCGCGCTGATGAAATCGACCGCCGGGCCGAGTTGCTGCGGTGGGCCATTGAAACCTACGGCGGTCGCGGC
>JBBRGB010000029.1:0-21367 GCA_038241095.1 Phycisphaerales bacterium | reverse complement strand
ATTGATGTGGCCGGGTGTTCCGGCCACAAGAACGTTTCGAGACACATGGATAGGGCCACTGGCCCGGAAAGGAAAGGGAAATGATGAGACTCAAGAATCGTAACTGTCGGACGACACTGGCGGCCACGGCGGGGGGGGCGATGCTTTCGCTTGCCTTGGCAAGCGCCAGCCAGGCGGCGATTATCGCCTCGTTTGGCTTCGGCACGCTGGCTACCCCCACCTTGGCGCCCGACGCGGTGAATCCCACGCCGGGCATCACCGTCTCGGCCATCACTGCCGGGGCGGGCATCGACATGGCCACGGCCACCGCGCCGTCCGCGACGTCCCCGTCCTACAACACCACGGCTCCGATGCTCTCGGCCGGCGCGGGAACCAACGTGGTCAACAGCCTCGACAACGCCGAAACCAACAACGTCTATTTCACTTTCACCATCACTCCCGACGCCGGCGTGACTTTCAGCTTGGACACCCTCTCCCTGCTGGCCGGCCGCAGCGCCGCCAGCAGCACCCGGCAGTGGGGCTTCTACACCAGTGCCACCGGCTACACGGTGCCAGTGCTTTCTGACACCATCACCCAATCCCGCGGTGATGGCAGTCTCGATTCCGATGGCGGATCCTTGGTCTCCACCCTTGCGTTGCAGAACATCAGCGCCCCGCTGGTGGTTCGCTTCTACATCAACCCCGGCACCGGCGGCAGCGCCAACGCCGGCCGCAAGGTGGACATCGACAACATCATGATCACCGGCACCACGGTCATCCCCGAACCCGTCTCCCTGGCGCTGTTGGGCCTGGGCGGCCTCTGCCTCCTACCCCGCCGCCAACGCCGCGTCGAAAAGGCCTGATCTCCCATCAACCCTCGGCCCGTCCCGCCCACCCGCGGCACGGGCCTTTCCCCGCCTCCCCCCCATCTCTTTATCGCCTGAATCTTTTGCGTCTGGAAAAGCCCCCGCCTACGACCTGACCCACTTCCCCGGCCCCGGAGGCGAACACACCACCACCATACTCGGTGAAGGTCGCCAGCCTACACGCGGGCATTGCCTGAAAATCGCCGACCAGTTCGGCCTCAGTTTTGGGAGACAAACCCGATCATCGACCAGGTCAACACCGCCATCACCCACGGACTCGACTTCGCCGACGAGGCGGCTTGCACGAAGAAGATGGCCAGCACCATCGGCAAGTCCATTGCAACGATCTGACCTATCGGAACGCCTTGCCCACGTTCAGCCCATCGCCTCCCGCCGACCGTCGCAGAATCCTTCCAGTCCCCTCCCCCGGGTCAGGGTCAACGCGCCGAGGTACTCGGCCTTCAGCGTCAGCCAGCATGATGCCGGAGTCCGCCAGTCGTGGGCCAAGGCGTCTACTGGGGGCAACACGCCTTTGGCCACCGGGCCTTAAGCGCTGTATCCCCCGCCACCTGATGCGGGGTAAGAAAAAAACCCCGCGCGATGCGGGGTTGGGGAACAATGCCCGGGAGAGGACTCGAACCTCCAAGGGATTTTACTCCCGCCAGCACCTCAAGCTGGTGCGTCTGCCAGTTCCGCCACCCGGGCGTGGGTGAAGCGAGCCCCCAAGTATAATCATCGGCTTCGCGTTGTCGAATCGGTGCCAACGATGGCGGCAAGTGGAGAAACAAGCTGTTTGGGAAAAGCATGTTTTTGCACGCCGGGGGGTAGGGGTTTACAATTGGCCCTTTTCCCCCAAACGCTCCCGCCACGAGGAAACGGTTCAACATGCAGAACGCCATCGCCAAGGCCGCGGCTCTGGTCGAAGCCCACGAATACATCCGGCGCTTCGAAAACAAAACCATCGTCGTCAAGGTCGGCGGGTCCATCATGGATGACCCCGCGGCCCTCAAAAGCCTCATCAACGACATCTGCTTTATGGATGCCGTGGGCATGAGGCCCGTCATCGTCCACGGTGGCGGCAAGAGCATCACCGAAGCCATGCAGAAGGCGGGCCTCGAAGCTCAGTTTGTCCAAGGTCGCCGTTACACCGATGAACGCACCCTGGCCATCGCCGAGCATGTGCTGGTCAACGAAGTCAACCGCGGCATCGTCGAGCAGATCGACCACCTCGAACATCGCGGCATGGGCCTGCACAGCCTGTCGAGCTGCGTGGTCTTCGCCAAGCGGCTGTTCCTACCCTCACCGGAGGACGCGAGCCGACGGATCGACCTGGGTTTTGTCGGTGAGGTCGAAAGCGTCAACGGACAGTTGCTCAAGGCCTTGGTGGAAGGCGAGTACATTCCCGTCATCGCGCCGATTGCCCGTGACCGCGCCGGTGGGAAGCTCAACGTCAATGCCGACAGCGTCGCCGGTCACGTCGCCGCGGCGCTCAAGGCCGAGAAACTGGTGCTGATCTCCGACACCCACGGCATCCGCACCACCGATTCCGCCGACAGCCTGGCGACGCATCTGACCAAGACGCAGATCACCGGTCTGATCGAGGAAGGCGTCATCAGCGCTGGCATGTTGCCCAAGGTCGAAGCCACCTTCACCGCCTTGGAAGCCGGGGTCAACAAGGCGCACATCATCGATGGCCGCATCCCGCATTCGGTGCTGCTGGAGATTTACACCGCCCAGGGCGTCGGTACGGAAATCGTTCTGGGCTGACCCCCGGCCTCAGACCCCCCACCAGCCGCCGACCCTCGAATCACACTCAAATACAGCCTCGGATTTCGCTTTCGCCATGAATCACTTCATCACCCTTGCCGACACGCCTCTTGAGGACATGAACCACGTTTTGGACGTGGCCTTCGCCCTTCGCGCCCATCGCACCGCCGGGCAGGCCAACGCCCCGGTGCTGGCCCACAAAACCTTGGCGATGATTTTTGAAAAGCCCAGCCTGCGCACCCGCGCCAGCTTCGAGCAGGCCATGATCGAACTGGGTGGCCACGCCATCGTCATGGGCAACGCGGAAGTGGGCTTGGGCAAGCGTGAGTCGGCCGCGGACGTGGCACGTGTGTTGTCAGGCATGGTGCAAGGCATCATGGCACGGGTTTTCGAACATCAGAAACTTCTCGACCTCGCCGCCCATTCCAGTGTGCCGGTCATCAACGCCCTCTCCGATTTCTCGCATCCTTGCCAAGCGCTGGCCGACGCCATGACCATCATGGACGAGTTTGGCCGCGATGTGAAGGGCCGCACGCTGGCCTACATCGGCGATGGCAACAACGTAGCACGCTCGCTGGCGGTGCTTTGCGCCCGGTTGGGGATGAACTGCGTGCTGGCGAGTCCCAAGGGTTACGAGTTGGAGAACGCCATTCCCCAGCGACTGGCCAACCAAGCGCCCCAGACGGTCTGCCAAGTGGTCAACGATCCCTTGGCCGCCGTTGCCAACGCCGATGTGATTTACACCGACACCTGGGTGTCAATGGGCCAGGAAGCCGAGTACGCCAAGCGGGCTGCGGCCTTCGCCGACTATCAGGTCAACGAAGCTCTTCTCGCCGCCTCGCCATCACAGAGCATCGTGCTTCACTGCCTGCCTGCCTACCGAGGCAAGGAGATTTCCGTCGGCGTGCTCGAAGGCCCCCGCAGCCGCGTCTTCCCCCAGGCGCACAATCGTCTCCACGCCCAAAAAGGCTTGCTGGCGGTGCTGCTGGGCGGGATGTGATTCTGAACTTGGGCAAGCGGTTTCCCTCCAACTTGACGCCATCGCCGCCGGGGGTTAGTTATGTCACATGGAAGCAAAAATCGCCGCCGAAGGCATTACGTTTGACGATGTTCTCCTGATCCCGGCCCGCAGCGACTTTGTGCCCTCCGAGGCCAATGTCGCCACGCAACTCACCCGCCGGGTCAAGCTCAACCTGCCCCTGATTTCCGCGCCAATGGACACTGTGACCGAAGGGTCGCTGGCGATTGCCTTGGCTTCGGAAGGTGGGCTGGGCGTCATTCACAAAAACCTCACCGCCGCCCAGCAGGTGCGCGAAGTCGTCAAGGTCAAACGTTCGGCCAACGGCGTCATCCGCGACCCCGTGACCCTACCGGCCGAGGTGCCCGTCAGCGTGGCGCTGACGCTTATGCGCGAACAGAACATCTCCGGCGTGCCGATTACCGAAGGGCCCGACGGCCAGGGCAAGGTCGTGGGCATTCTCACCCGTCGGGACTTGAAGTTCCTCTCCAGCGAAGAGACGCCGATCCGCGAAGTGATGACCAAGGATCGGCTTGTCACCGCGCCGCCCGGCACCACCTTGGAGCAGGCGCAGGCCATCCTCTCCCGCGCCAAGGTCGAAAAACTCATGCTCGTCGATGACACCGGCCACCTCACGGGCCTCATCACGATGAAGGACATCGACAAGCTCACCAAGTTCCCCCGCGCCTGTCGGGATGATCGCGGCCGGCTTCGAGTCGGCGCGGCGGTGGGCGTGACGCAGGAGGAACGGGTCGCGGAGCTGATCGCCGCGGAGGTGGACGTGATCGTGGTGGACTCCGCACACGGCCACAGCCGCAACGTCATCGAAACGGTGCGGGCTATCAAGGCGAAATACGACATTGATGTGATCGCCGGCAACGTGGCGACACGGGACGGCGCACGGGAGTTGATCGAAGCCGGTGCGGATGCCGTGAAGGTCGGCATCGGGCCAGGTTCCATCTGCACCACGCGGATCGTCAGCGGCGTGGGCGTGCCGCAGATCACCGCGGTGATGGAGGCTTGCAAAGCGGCCGACGACGCGGGTGTGCCGGTGATCGCCGACGGCGGCATTCGTCACAGTGGCGACATCACCAAGGCCTTGGCCGCGGGCGCTAGTGTGGTGATGCTCGGCTCACTCTTCGCGGGGCTGGATGAATCGCCCGGTGAGATGATCATTCACAAGGGCCGGCGATACAAGACCTATCGCGGCATGGGTTCGTCCGGGGCGATGATGCGCGGCAGTGCCGACCGCTACCGCCAAGCCGGCGTGGCACCGGCCAAGTTCGTCCCTGAAGGCGTTGAAGGCATGGTGCCCTATCGTGGGCCGCTGTCGGACTTTGTCTATCAACTCGTCGGCGGACTTCGCGCGGGCATGGGCTACTGCGGCACGCAGACCATTTCCGAACTGCGCAGCCGCGGCCGCTTCGTCCGCATCAGCGGCGCAAGCCTCGTCGAAAGCCACCCCCACGGCATATCGATCACCAAGGAAAGCCCCAACTACTCCGTCGATTACCGGCAGGAAGAATAGGCGCGGCGCCTGTTTATTCTCCGGTCACGCTTGCCAGCAGCGCTTCACAACGCTGGCGCAAGGCGTTCGCGCCATCGTGTTTGAAGAGCGCCAAGGCGTCGGCGTCCGTGAGGCTCACCAAGCGTCGGCGTCTTTCGCCACGGTCAGCGATGAGACCTTGCACCTTGGCGCGATAAGGGGCCACGATTTCCAACAGCGCCGGCCAAGCGGGGTCGAGGGCTTCGCTAGTCTGTTTGAGAATGGTCGCGGCGGCCGCGGCGCTGATGCCGGCGGTGTGGGCGGTGAGTGTCACCGGGCCGCGATGTATATGGGCGGGAATGGTCAGGTCGCCTAGGTCGGAGGCATCGGTGCGGTTGACAAGAACGCCTCTTCGTCGGGCTTCGATGGCGACGGCCTCATTGGTGGCCGGGTCATCGGTGGCGATGATGACCAGCATCGCGCCGGTCAGATCTCCTTCGAGGTAGCTCCGTCGCAGCAACACGCAACGCCCCGCGCCCACCAGTGCTTCGATTTCTTCACCCACTTCCGGCGCGATGACAGTGACCGTTGCTCCGCAGGCCAACAGCGCGTGGAGCCGTCGCAACGCAACGCCGCCACCTCCAACGATGACGCACGGCTTGTCGGCGAGTCGCAACATGACGGGCAGATCAGGCATGGGGGCATTGTAAGGTTCCCTTTGTGCCCTGTAGAAAACCATGGGCAGGCTGCCACACAGCATCCCGCTTCAGGTGGTGTGTGTCTGGTGAAAGTCAGTGAAGTCAAATACTCCGCTTACTTCGTGCGCGGCTCATTACGCACTTTTCTTTCAAACACGCGCCCGCATATCTGCGACAATCCCCGCGAGTCTTGCGAAGGAAATGAGCCGATGGCCGACATGATTTCACCCGTTTTGCAACACCTTGAAACCGACCGTCCCGCTGCGGTGGCGCGGCTGGTGGAGTTTCTGCGCATCCCCAGCGTCAGCACCCAGCCGGCGCACAAGGCCGACATCGCCAGGGCGGCGCAGTGGGTCGCCGATGCCTTGTGTGAGGCCGGCTTGGTCGCCGAGGTGGAACCGACGCAAGGGCATCCGGTGGTGGTGGGCAAATCGCGTGACGAGGATGTGATGGACGCCGGTGCGCCGCGGGTACTGTTTTACGGGCATTACGATGTGCAGCCGCCCGAGCCGCTGGAGTTGTGGGACTCACCTCCCTTTGAACCCACGATCAAAGACGACATGATCGTCGCCCGCGGCGCAAGTGACGACAAAGGTCAGGTCGCCTGCTTTCTCGAAGCCCTGCGCGCCTGGCGACAGGTGCATGGCAAGCTGCCGTGCCACGTCACCGTGCTCATCGAGGGCGAGGAGGAAATGGGCGGCGTAAATCTTCCGCCGTTCCTGCGCGATAACAAGGATCGCCTGGCCAGCGACATCGTGCTCGTCAGCGACACCGCCATGTGGGATCGCCACACGCCCGCCATCACCTACGGTCTGCGGGGTCTGATCTATTTCGACATTCAACTCCACAACGCCAACCGCGACCTGCACAGCGGCATCTACGGCGGCACGCTGGCCAACCCCGCCGTGATGCTCACCCAAGTGCTGGGCAAACTCTTCGACCAACACAACCGCGTCACCATCCCCGGCTTCTACGACAATGTGCTGGCGGTCGATGCCGAAGAACGGCAACGTTGGGCGGCGCTGAACTTCGATGAGCAACGCGACCTGCTCCAACCCGTCGGCGTCACCCGACCACATGGCGAGGAAGACTTCGACACGCTGGAGCGCAAATGGGCAAGGCCATCCTGCGACATCAACGGCCTCTACGGCGGCTACGGCGGACCTGGTGCCAAAACCGTCCTGCCTTCCTTCGCCGGCGCGAAGGTCAGCTTCCGCACCGCGCCGTACCAAAAAGGCCACGTAATCGCCGCCGCTTTCGAGGCGTGGCTTCGTTCACACGATGTCGGCGGCTGCACATGGAAGATCACCCCCTTGGGCGTGGCCGACCCCGTGATCCTGCCCCACGATTCGCCTTGGATGACCGCCGCCATCAAGGCCTATGAGCAAAGCGCCGGTCGCAAGCCCGTGCTCATGCGTGAAGGGGCCACCATTCCCGTCATCGCCGACTTCAAGAACATCCTCCACACCAACAGTCTGCTGGTGGGCTTCGGCCTCAACGATGACCGCTTGCACGCGCCCAACGAAAAGTTCGAGCTGTCGTGCTTTTATCTGGGTTGCCGCACCCATGCCGCGTTGCTGGCGGAACTGGCGCGGGTCAAACGATGATGACCCCCGGCGATGTGATCGAACAAGTTGATGTCGCCATCGTCGGCGGTGGCGCGGCGGGCCTGATGGCGGGCATCCACGCCGGCCGGGCCGCCAAGGATTTTGCATCGACCGACTCGGCGCGTCCACCCGCGCGCATCGTCATCCTCGACGGGGCCGCGCGATTGGGCGCGAAAATCCTCGTCGCCGGCGGTGGCCGCTGCAACGTCACCCACGATGTGGTCCACCCCGAAGACTTTCACGGCAACCGCAACGCCATCGCCCGCGTCCTGCGCAGTTTCACCGTTCCGCAAACCATCGCCTTCTTCGATGAAATAGGCGTGCGACTCAAAACCGAAGAGACCGGCAAGCTCTTCCCCGTCACCGACCGCGCCCAAACCGTGCTCGATGGACTGCTCAACGCGGTGCGCGACGCTGGCGTCGAAATCCGTCCGCAACATCGCGTGCTGGCCGTCGAACCACTCAACACTCATAACGCCAGCGACTCGGCATCTAACCAACCACGCTTCGCCATCATCACCAGCCAAGGCCGCATCCTTGCCCGCCGCGTCATCCTGGCGACGGGGGGCCAAAGTCTGCCCAAGAGCGGCAGCGACGGCGCGGGCTTCCAACTTGCCCAAACTCTCGGCCATACCATCGCGCCGACCTTCCCCGCGCTCGTGCCGCTGCTCCTGCCCAAGAATCATCATCTCACCACCATGAGCGGCATCAGCTTTGACGCCCAACTCGCCGTCCGCGCCGCTTCGGGCAAGGTGCTGGCGCGACAGGACGGAGCGGTGCTGCTGACGCACTTCGGCATCAGTGGCCCGGCCGTGCTGGACATCAGCCGACATTGGATCGCCGCCCACGCCGCCGACTCCGCCGCCACCCTCACCGCCAATCTCATGGCCCCCGATGACTTCCAAACCATCGACGCCCGCCTGCTGGCGCACGCCCAACGCAACCCCACGGACAAGATTTTCGCAACTTTGGCGGCGGTGATGGTCAACCGTCTGGCGGATCAACTGCCCCGGCAAGTCGGCATCGACCCGGCCACCCAACTGGCGCAAGTCAGCAAAACCAACCGCCAAGCCTTGGCGCGACTGCTGACCGAACTGCCCCTGCCTGTCACTGGCGACCGCGGCTACACCTTCGCCGAGGTCACCGCCGGTGGTGTGCCCCTGGCGGAAATCGACCTGGCCACCATGACCTCCCGCCGCTGCCCGGGCTTGCACCTCTGCGGTGAAATCCTCGACGTTGATGGCCGCGTCGGAGGCTACAACTTCCAGTGGGCCTGGTGCACCGGTCGCCTCGCCGGCCTCGCCGCCACCGGCCCGGCGTGAGCGACGCCAGCCAGCTGCATCCCACCGCCCCGCTGGTACATTAACCGCGTAAATCATCGCCACGGAACACCCCCGCCGGTGTTCCCAAGCATGACCCCCCCCCCGCGGGCGTGGCTCACTGGCAGGGTTACGACGTCCGCGTGGAATGCGAAAACCGCCATTCCGTCCAAAAAACTGCCCAAAACCAGCTGGAAAACTTGGCCTCTTGAAAGCGTCCTGTTAGGGCCTTGTCTCCCCTTGGGCTTTTGATTTCAAGCAAGCCCTGACAATTCGTCGTCAGTGGCTTTTTCAACGTGCCTCTGAAAAACCACGTCGTGTCGAGTTCGAACGATTGGCGAGGGCGGCGGCCTGCGCGGGGCGCGAATCGCTGTGGATCACGGGATGACGTGATTGAACGCCGAAGCACCTTGGCCACGATTGGCACACCGCCGCCGTCGGTCAGAATATGATGCTTGGAGCCGGGTTTTCGCCGATCCACGGGGCTGGGGCCTGTTTCTTGGCCCCCCCAAAAGCGCGGACCGTGCCGCTGTCGACCAGAGCCCGCCCAAAGTCGATCAAGCCTGCCCCCCGCAATTTGTCGAGCAGGATGTGGTGGATGGTCCGCCAAGCACCGGCCTTCTGCCAGTCGCGCAGTCGCCGCCAGCAGGTCATGCCGCTGCCGCAACCCATTTCCTAGGGCAGCATTTCCAAAGGGATGCCGCTCTTGTGCACAAAGACAATGCCGCTAAGACATGCGCGGTTGGGCACCGGCAGTCGGCCAGGATTGCGCGTCCGACGCGGCTTGACGGGGATGTGGGGTTCGATGAGTGACCATAATTCATCGGAAATCAGCGGTTGGGCCATGTTCGTGCCTTTGTGCAATGGGAAGATGGTCTTCTCATTCGCAACGAACATGCCATTCTGTTAGGCGCGCTTAAGAGTATTAGGCCCACTCACGGGAGCGACGGCAACGGTGGTTTCGGAAAGAGTTCGGGGAACATGGCTCGCGGGCCCTTGTTGTAATGCTCCAGCATAAAGCTATCTCCTGTCTGCTCGCGTAGCACCCATAGACAGGTGTTTTCTAGGGGCTTGTTGGTGAAGGAGGGATTGTTCATGAGCTGGCGGAGGAGCGGGATGCTCGAATTGCCGTGCCCGACAAGGAGGATCGTCGCGTCTTTGAGGCCGAATCGAGCGCGGATCAGTTCCTCTGTCTTCCTGGCCAATGCCTGTGCATCCGCGGGATTCGAGGAATTGAGCATCTTCTGCCCGGAGCCGTCCTGGCGTAAGCGAAAGAAAGGCTTCTCTTCGTCCGGCAGCACGATCAGCGCGCCGCCCTCGAACAGGGTGGCGCTGGGCGGATCCTTGGGAAATTCGGTCTGGGCAGGATCATTCTTTCCGGTCTCGATGAGTTCAGGCCATATCTCCGCCACCTGGCCGGTCGCCTTGAGGTAGGGGAGGATCGTGTGGCGCGTGCGCCAGGCCGGGCTGACCGCGATGAAGTCGAACTTGAGGGTCTGGAGGGCGGTGGTCAGGCTTTGCACCTGTTTCTCTCCGCCGGGGGTAAAGGTTGTGGCGCTCCCGCCTTTTTGCACGTTGGAAAGACATTGGGCATGACGCACGAAGTAAACCGTATTTGTCATCGTTGCGGCCGGCGCGGAGTCCGGGATCAGGAGCGCCTCGTTTGGCGCTGCGGCCACTGTGGCGGCAACCGGTGTTGCGGCCGGCGCGCAGGCCGGGATCAAGAGCGCCAAGGCGATGAGCAGCGTGATGATCGAAATGACCACCAGAGTCACGATAAAAGTGAAGGCGTTTTTTCTTGGGTGCATGTGGTTGATCCAGTAGTCCGGGGAATCACAGCCGACCCTTTTCCAAGTCGGCGGTGGAAAACATGATGTTCAGTGACCCCTTCGCCGCCGCGGCAGCATCAGCAGGCCGCCAATGCCTCACAGCATAAGGGATGCGGGTTGGGGCATCGGGACGGTGCCCGTGCCGGAGGAGGTTCATTTCCGTCCACCCGCTTCCTTCATCGTGTCGTTGGTGGACTTGGCGACCGAGAACAATTGTTCGCCCTTGGCGAAGTTACCCTCGCCGTAGTCGATGCGCGTCCAAGCCGACTGTGCCCCTGCCTCGGGCAGTTGGATGCCGCCCTGGACCACATCGTTGAACAGGAAGGCACCGCCGCCGACCTCGCCCAGCAGGCGCATGCAGATGCCATGGGGCATGGCCGCGATGGCCGCTGGTTCGCCATCCTTGTACTCATGGGTCTGCTGCGCATGACGATGCCAGCGGAAGGCGAGGCGGGCCTTGGCCGTATCGCTGCTGGTCACCACCAAGCTGCCCTTGGGCATCAACAGCAGGCCGACGTCCGAGGTCTTGGACCCCTTGGTCGCCATGTCACCCGTGCCAGCCGACCAGCACTTGAAGCTCAGCCCGATGGTGCAGTCGGCGGTCAGCGGGCGTTCCGGGGTGCCTGCCAGCAGGCGACCACCGATCCGCATGTCCTCACCGTGGTAGAGGTTGCCACGCGCCTCCCAAGTCGATCCCGACAGCAGCACCAGCGAGCCCTTGGCATAGATGTTGACCTCGCGCCGGTCGGTGTGCTGAAAGGTACTGCCAGGGGCGATGATCATGTCGCCGGAGCTGATTGAGACCTCGTCGCCGATCCTGTACTTGCCGATCATCTCGACCGAGCACCCGGGCTTTTTGCCGACGTACAGCATGTTCATGATAAACTGCGACCCTGGGTTGTCGGTACGGACAAAGGTGTTCTTGTCATTGGCCCCGAACGAGCCCTTGGCACGCTGCCATGAGCCGCCCTTCTGGATCCACAGGTTGCCCCCCATCACCACCTCGTTAAAGCGTACCTTCGCGCCAGGTTCGACGGTGACGTGGCGCACCACGACCTTCTCCTTGAAGTCGGCCTTGGTGCCGGCGGGGAACACCACATCAGTGTTCTCGTCTGGTCCCTCCGATGGCTTGCCATCGGCTGTCTTCCATCCGCTGGCGCTCCAACGCAGCACGGGAGCGGGTGGCCAGACCTCCTTGGCGTAGGCGGCCTTGGCCGTCTCCAGGGCAGCCGGCCACAGGGCGACGTCGGTGTAGTGCGGTTCGTGGGCCCAGGCCCCGATCGAAGCCTCTTCGCCCCCACGCGCCACGCCGACGGCGCACATCATGCAGACGAGGATGGAGAGGATGGAGAGGATGGGGATACGTGGCATGGTGGCTCCGTACGATTCAGGGGGTGGTGGGCAGAGTCAGGCGTTCAAGCGCGCCGGCGGCGCAGGTGACGTCGGTGGTGGAGGACTGGCCGTTGCTCAGCCGCAGGGTGACCCGGTAGGTGCCCGGCTCACGCACCGCAAAGGTGATGGTGTCGGGTCCGCTGCAGCCGACCCCGACCTGCGACCCGACCAGACGGCGGGCGACTACCCGGCCGTCGGCGGCGCTGAGGGTCAACTCGGCCCCGAGCACGCCCCGGCCTGGACGCAGGGTGACGGGGATCAGGGCGATGCCGCGGCGCAGGCGGTCATCGTGGCCGAGGGTGACCGCATCGACCTCGGCCCGGCGCAGCGACAGGCAGGAATTGGGCACCAGGGTCACGCGCCCTTCCGCATCGCCCAGCAGAAGGTCATTGGCCCCGTCCCCATCGACATCGCCAGCCACCGCAGCGGTGGCCGGGCGGAGTGCCGCCTCGCCGGCGAACAGCTCCTTGTCGTACTTGTGCGGAACGATGAAAGAGCCGTATCCGCGATTGAGATGGAGGATCCCGGCACCGTCGGCGCTGAGGCTAAAGAGGTCCAGTTGCCCGTCGGCATCGAGATCCTCGGCCAGGGTGGCGACCATGGACGGGACAGTCTCGCTGATCTCGTTGCCGTAGCCGACGACCTCGACTGCGCGCCCACCGTCGTTGGCCACCACCACCAGCCCACCGTCGCCGGTGGTGATCACGTCGCTGCGATCAGCCCGCCACAGTGGAGCGAAGCAGCCGCCACCGGTGGCGCCTTGGACGCCATCGGCATTGCGGAAGTCCCAGCCCCCCGGCACCTTGGTCGGCAGGAACCGTCCACTGGCGTCCTGCACCAGCAGCCGGCCGCTGCCAGCCGCGAAGAAGAGGTCCACGCGGCCGTCCTGATCCCAGTCGCCCCAGCTGACGAAACCCGTGGCGGCTGGCAGGGCCGCATCCGCGCGCAGCCCGGCAGCCTCGCTGACGTCCTCGAAACGCTTGCCGCCATCGCGGTTGAGCAGCGCACGCAGCCCTCCGCCGACCAGCGAGACGACGATGTCGGGCAGGCCGTCGCCGTCGAGGTCGGCACAAAAGGCGAGCTTCACCAACTGTCCCTGGGGCAGCGGTAGCAGTGGCCCGGCGCGGAAGCGGGCACCATCGGCCAGCCTCACGGTGGTGCCCGCCAACACGTCGACCCGGCCATCGCCATCGAGATCGGCGATGGCCACGCTCTGACTGGCCAGGCCGCCAAGACCCAGGGCCTCGCTGCGCTCCTCAAAACGTTGCGCGCCCGTCTGGATGAAGACACGGTCACCGGCCGGCGAGCAGACGTAGATATCCAGATCGCCATCAGCATCGAGGTCATGCAGGGCAAGGGCACTGATGGCGCCTGGTGCGGTGCCCACGGCGACATCCAATCCGAAGCGGGCGGCGGGCACGGCGGGGAAGAAATCCCGCCCGTGCTTGGCATCCGCCATGATCTCGGCCAAGCGATCACCGCGGCCATTGAACGTGCCGAACATGCTCTCCGGCGAATCCTGACCCAGATGCCGGGTCAGGGTCCAGTCCTCCGGCTTGTTCTGGGTCCCCGCCCCCCAGCTACCCTCACCGAGATAAATCAGCACCGCAGCGGGATTGCGCCCGGCACCGGAGAAGGCCACCACGGTCCGGCCCACCGGCAGCAGGCCTTCGTAAACCTCCAGCACCTCGGCACCCTGGGCATGAAGGAGGACCTCGGCCGGGGCCAAGCCGCCCTTGAGACAATCCTTCACCTGCAGCACCACCACTTGCTTGTCGGTATCGACCGAGGCCACCACCAGCGCCAGTACGGAGCCGTTGCGTTCGTAGAGGTCACGCGGCGTCAGCTTGGGGTTGATCAGCCCAAGACAGCAGACGGTACAAACGAGAATGGCGAACGTAGGCATTGTGGTTTACTGATAGGAAATTTGATTCCACGCCGGCTGACCAATCGCGGCTTGGGGACGGGGTCACCTAAACATTGAGCCTCCTGCAAAACCCCCCGAAATTCGGTGGAACCGTCCGCTGATGGTGCCTTCTGAAAGCCTTCTTGAAGCTTCTTATTATAGTACCACCCTCGCTCAATTTTGCAAGCCCTTTTACCCCTGACTCCAAGGCAAACGCATATAGCCGGACCAACAAAGGACAAGGTTGTCTTTTTAGCGATTTCCCTTGCATGCGTTAGCACTACATCGCAGCTTCATTTTGCCAATAGCGGCGTATTCGGGAACTCCTGGCGGCGTGGTTTCGGCGTTGGTGATAGGTGCGGATGAAGCTTTCGCGGTGGAGGTCATCGCGGCTGGTGCGGCGTAGCTGGCGTCAGTCTTCGTTTGTAGTTTCCGTGGCCTTTCCGTCCTTGGCTTTCTTGGCCAAACCCGCCGCGATGCCGGTGTCTTTCATTTTCTGGTTGAGATCACCGGTGTACTTGGTGAAGAGTTCTTCGCTGGGCGCGAGATTCTCCTTGCCGTAGGTCACGTTCTTCCATGCGTTGCGGGCGGCCAGATCGGGCATGGCGATGCCACCCTTGAGAACATGATTGAACTCGACCCCGTCGAGGCTGGCATCACCCAGGAGGAGCATGTCGATACCGTGGGGCATTGCGGCGACGGCGGCAGGCTCATTCTCTTTGCCGGCACGTTTCTCGCCAAAGCCGCGCCATTGGATCACCAGCCGGGCCACTTTGGGATCGGTGCTGTGAACGGTTAGGCGGCCCTCTTTGTAAAGGATCAACCCCATGTCGCCTTCATTGGTCATGTGCGAAATAAACTCGTTGCCGTGTCCTTTGGCGGCACCCTTGGCCTTGAAGCTCAGGCCCAGGGTCGCGTCCTTGGTCAGCGGGCGCTGGGGTGTGCCCGCCATGACTTCGCCGACGATCTCGATGTCGTGGCCCCAGTACTGGTTGTCGCGTTTGTAGAAGGCGGAGCCCGAGGTCAACACCAGCTTGGCTTTGGGATAGATGTGCTGCGTGGAGCGATCGCCGGGCATGAAGGTGCTGTCGGGGGAGACGATGAAGATGCCTGAGAAGAGGTCGAGTTCATCGCCAATCTTCCATTGGCCCATCCATTCGGTTGATTTGTCGGGCGGCTTGTTGAAGGCGATCTTGTTGGCCGCCGAGTTCGATGTCGGGTTGTCGTTGCGCATGAAAGTGTCTTTGCTGCCGCGCACGTTGATGGCATGCCAGGATGCGCCGTCCTTGATCCACATGTTGCCGTGGACGCTGACTGACTTGAGGAAAGCCCCGACGCCCTTCTCGACGGTCATGTGCCGGGCATCGCACCCCTTGTTGCCGGCGATGAACGTCCTGGCACCGTCGGGTCCTGCGGTGATGATGATGTCGGTGTTCTCATCGGGGCCTTGCGTGGCGGGCTTGCCGTTCTGGAGCCAGTTGGCGGGGTCGGACATGTCGGCACCGCGCAGGGTCTGGCCCGCGTGAGCCCAGACCAGCAGCCGGGCTTGGGGCCACTCCTCCTTGACGAACGCCGTCTTCTCCACCCACGCCGGCCAGACGGAACGATCTTCAAACCGGGGCGAATGAGCCGTGGGTTGGTTGGCCTCCTGCGCCATGACGTGCTGTGCGATCAAGAGGCCGCCAAGCACGCACGATGTCACGATCAACGCTCGAAAGTTCATATGAAACTCCAGTAATTGGCCGACCTTTCAGATCGACGGGGGTTGGTAGTCAGTAAAAATTCCGTCACGCATCAGTCTCGAAGTTCAGCGACGTTCGAGTTCCACGATCCACACGTCCTTGTCGGCGGGGAGCCGCAGTCGGCCATCCTTCACCGTGCCTTGTTCCACGGGGTTCATGTACCAGTCGCGGAAGGTGTAGTGCATGCCGTCGATGGCCTGACTCTGTACCGTCAGCCCCACGCCCACGACGAGGTTGTCGCCCTTCCCGCCGCTGACCACAAACGAGCCGCGATGCTCCTGAGGCGGGACATCTGCGGGGCCATCCTGCTGGCGCCCCTTGCTCGATCGCGTCACGTCAAGTTGATACCCCGGAGCGAAGCTGGTGCTGGTGGCCACGAGGATGGCGCGGCTGGCCTTGGCCAGCGGTTGTCCGTCGCTGGTGATGAGATTGATGCTGCAATAGCCCTCCTGGGGCGTCACAGGGTAGGCAATGCCCTTGGGGTTGTTGAAAGTGATGTCCGAGAAACGCACATCGTTGTGGGCAAACGCGATAGTGGGTTGGCCGTACTCGCCGAAGAAGCCGGTGTAGCTGGCGGCCCCGGGACTGTCCATCTTGAGGTGCCCGCGTCGCCAGTCAAACGAGATCTGATCGTTGGGTTCGACGGGGTTGGAGTTATAGACGTTGGGACGGATGGTGTGGCGCTCACCGACAGTGTCATCTTCACGCGTCGGGTCGATGAACACCTGCGCCCCGTAGCGATAGGTGGTTTCAATGAACCGTTGCCCCAGCTCGCCGTAGCTGGTGCCGTAGTCCATGCTCACGGGATCCAGCAGCGTCTTGCGACCGAACGTGAAGGTCACGGGGTCCGGTGCCGCCGCGACGAGCCGTTGGCGGAAAATATCACCGGCGGCGCGCAAGGCCGCAATCATCACCTCGTCGCCGCGAATCGTGAAGTAGTCGCCCCCGACACTGGCCTGCCGACTGAAAGGCTTCTCCGCGTCGGTTGTCTCCTTGTCCCGACCCGGATAGGTGTGCCAAACGATAATGTCCCAGTTGACAATCGACCCCAGCGCCGCGACCTGCATGGGATACTCCGCACGGTACTTCGTTTGGTTGCCGATGTTGGTCTCGTAAACGAAGTGCGGCTTGTTGAGGGCGGTGGATTGTTCAAACCAGGGGACGTCCCAGCTTGTCCGCGGCGAATCGTCAAGATGGCTGAAGAACGGGAAACGCTCGTCCCTGGGGTCGTGACCCATGCCCTTGGTGTAGGAGCAGGTGCTCACGGCATCGGCATGCTGGTGCATGTACGCCGCCTGGATGCGAAAATCGTTGCCGCTGTCGTAAACCGTGGGACTCAGTCGGCAACTCTTGCCCATCGCCTCCAAGGCTTTTTCCATCCGCTGCTTGTGGCCGATGATGAGGCTGTTGGCGAAGTCGATGACATCCTCGCCGCGATGGCGGTTGAAGTCGTCGCGGGAGTAGCCGTCGGCCTTGCGCGAGCGCAGCGATTCGATCACGGCGGGGTTGATGTCATTGACCGCCAGTTCGCCCTTGACGGGCTTGGACAGTGGCGCGAGGATGACCGTGCCGCTTTGGAGCGATTCCTCGGGCAGCAGGAATCCCCAGGCGTTGCGCAGCGCCTCGTCGCTGCCGTACTTGGCCTGGAGAAACGCGTTCCACCGCGCCAGGAGCTTGTTGCGGAAGTAAGGCGGCAGTTTCTGCCACCCGCCGTTGAAGAAGTGGCGGTAGGGGAACTCTTCATTGGTCAGTTCCCACACCACAATCTGCGGGTCATCGCCCAGCCGCAGGCCGTTCTTGTACTTGTTGGGGAAGTCCGCCAGCAGGCTCAGCCGTTTGATCCACAGCGCTTCGGTGCGCTCGTCGAAGGTCGCCAGCAGCGTGCCCTTTCCATTGATGGGCACGGGGCCTTTGAAAATACCGGCCAGATCGGTGATGGCCTGCTGCCAGGCCGTCGCGGAAGCCGGGTCGTCGATGATCCCCACATCCTGTGGCGTGATGTCGCCCACGCCGTTGGTCGAACTCATCCATATCTTGATGCCCGCCTTGTCGAGCTGGGCCCAACTATAAGCGATGCTGTCGGCTTCCGAGCCATCGCCCACCTGATAATCATGCTTGAACAACAGCGGCAAGTCCTTCTGGTCGGGATAACGACCTTCCCATGTGCGGACGAGATTGAAGCCCATGTCGCCCAATCGGACGACGAAGCGATCAATGGCGGCGCGATGGCCGGCGATCTTGCCAGCGACAACCTCCGGGGCATCGCCCGGTGCCAGGCCGGGAGAGCCGGCCACAGCCGTCACAAGCCCCCAGTAGCGCACCCGCTGGCCCTTAAGTACCAATTCGCCGTCGGGGGTGGTGCGCACGTATGCCTCGTCGGGGGGAAGCTCTGGTGCACTCCGCGCCGGCATCGCAAGACACAGCGTCAGGGCAATCAACACGAACGCGGGATGCATCAGTTGGGACATCGGTGTGGGTTCCATGAGGGGAGTGGACGATCAGGTCTGGTTGGCGGGTCAATCATTAAAGCTGTCAGCGCGTGGTGACGCACTGGCGGAACGGCACACATTTGATCCAGTCGTTGGTCATGGACGCATGGGACCGCAACGCGCCGACGCGGTCTTCACCGGACGATCCTCAAACGCTGTCCTTCCACGAATCAGGCATCTTCTGCTGCGGGTCTTAGGCCTCAGACACCCGATCTCATTGAGTGCCTGGCGGACGTCTTTTTCACTCAGGCGGCGTAAGGGGCAATGTCTGGTAAAGTCAGCGCCATAACGTGTGGCTCAGTCTAAATATCTCGTCAACCCGCTTGATACACCGATCAACCAGAACATACCTCGCCTCGCCTCGCGTCGCAAAGCAAGAGCTTTCTTTTTCATGAGGCAGCCGGACAAGGCCAGCGCATTTGAAAAATGGGGCGGCTGTGGAATAAGCTTTGTGTGCCACCGCTCACCCCCAAGCGGCGGATCAAATCTTTGAGTCGAATCGCCCTGGTCGGACTTGCTCCCTTGAAGATGTTGGCGAAGCGATTAACAGGGGATATGCTGACCGTCCACGCCATCGCAAGGAGTGACTCATGACCGTTTCCCGCTGGCTCGTTTTCGGCCTCGTCATCATGTGCCTGCTGGGCGCGCCCCGGCGTTCGGAGGCGCTGGTCGATCCGAGCCTCCAGCCCGCCGACCTGTTGGAGCGCCACGCCATCGTGCTGGTGCTCAAAGTGACCGCCATCGACGAAGAGACACGGACGATCACCCTGGACGTGGTGGACCGGCCTAAGGGCAAGTTCGAACCGCGGCAGGTCTCGATGAGCGTCGCCGACGATGGCCCGTTAGAGGCTTTCGCCACAGTGATCGCACCCGGGCAGACACTTGTGGCGTTTCTGGGCGCCAAGCACCGCGGCGCTGCGGAGGTGCTGATGTACCTGGCTGACGGCCACTGGGGTAAGGCGGTGCCCGACAACGCGGGCAAGGGCCAGTGGCAATGGACCCAGAACATGGACCCGACGGGGGAGAGCAGCATGTTCGGAACGTTTAACGGTCAGGGGCAGCGGCTGGCGGAAATGATGCACGATGTGGTGGGCGGGCGGGCGTTCTTTCCAGCCCGACCGTTTGTCCGCTTCGCCGACGATCAGCAGGTGGCGACACTGCCTTCCCCGGCCCGGGGGCTGGCACTGGTGGATGTCGATGGCGATGGCCGGCTGGACATCGTCGCGGTTACCGCCGAGGCCTCCCACATCCTCAAGCAGACAAAACCGGGCGTCTATGAACAAGTCACCATGGGACCCGACCTGGCGAAAGTCGGCGGCGTGAGCGTGGATGTGGCGGATGTCAATGCCGATGGCAAGCCTGATTTGCTCGTGGGCGGCGTGCTTCTGATACAGCACGACACGGGCTTTGTCCGCAGCGAGGCCCTGCCCGCACAAGCAGCTCAGAACGTCAAGACCGCGTCGTTTGTCGATCTCAACGCGGATGGCTGGCCTGATGTGCTGGTCTCCCGCGCCGGCCAGGGTCTGGCGATCTACCTGCACCGCGGCGGCAAGGAGGGCACCTTCGCCGACGCCACCGACCAGAGCGGATTGGGGCAGATACCTCAATGTCAGACCGGCAACGGCCAAGTCATGACCGGCGACTGGGACGGCGATGGCCGCGTGGATATGTTCTACTCCATCGGCCACGGGCTGCTGTTGCGTCAGGATGAACAGGGCAGGTTTGCGCCGGTGCTCAGCCGGTTGCACTTTGACTTCACCACGCAAGGCCAGGATGAGGGCGGCACGGGCGGGGGCTGCATGGCACCGTTGTGGCACGCGGACAGTACGGACTTGATCTTCGCTTCGCAGGCCAACGTCAATTTCATCATCAACGAGCAAGGCAAGCCGTTTGATGCCGGGGTTTACGGCAACGAGATCACCGAGGGCGGCAACGGCCTGTTGGGTGTGCTGGCCGAAGACCTCAATGCTGACGGGCGCGTGGATGTCTATGCCGTCAACATCGGCGGCTCGGCCAATGTCTTTTACACCAACCGCGGCTACGGCTCGTTCATGACGCCCCACAAATACGACACCAAGCTGTTTCCGGGCAGCGCACACGCCGGGGGATCTGTGTCAGCCGTGGCTGGCGACTTGGATGGCGATGGCGCAAACGATCTGGTCCTGGGCCTGGCCGATGGCGGCGTGGTGATCATGCGAAACCAGACTCTCGCCAGCCGGGGCAAGACGCCCAAGCCCACGTTACAGCAGCACATTTTGGATGAAACGTCGATTCTCACGGTCAACGTAATGGGCCCGCAGGGGGTCACCGGCGCGACTGTGACGCTGAGCGATGAGGCGGGCAAGGTGGTCGCCAAGCGGGTCATCGCGGGGCAGGACATGCCCGGCTCGCGAGGTCCCGATGGCCTGAACATGGCGGTGCGCGACCCGGGCAAGTACCGCGTCGAAGTGACTTGGACGGATGGTTTGAAGCGGGGCTGGCCGGTTGACCTCTCTGAGCCGGCGCAGCACCGGACATTGAGCGCAGGTCGTCAGGATGAAGCGAACGACGCACAATAGCCTTGGGCCACGCCTGGCGGACTCCGGGTCGGCTAGAGAATGCCCGGTGAGCAAGGCGTTCCCCATGCCTTCAGCGAACCCCGAATGTCCGGCGATCTCCTTTCCCAAGTCTCAGCGTCTCGCCATGCCCCCCCACAGGGGATCAGACCTTCATGGTTGCAAAAACGGCACTCAACTCAGCGGCGATCCCGTAGTCCCAATCAACCTGATGGTCATACCCGTCGATGGCATCACCTGCCTGAAGATCCTGTTGGCGCAGTTGTCGAAGAAGTGCGTTGACCTCACGACGGGCGGAGATTTGGGCGGCCGAGCGTTCACCGTGTTTGAAGGCATTACGACTGGCTCTGGCCTTACCCTTCGGTGTCGTCGGCCCGGTACTCCGCGTCCACGGCTTGGTCCTGCCCGCCGATATCCGAAGCGACTTCAGGCCCCGGGCGCTCAAGCGGTAGGGACGCGGCTGGGGGCGATCCCTGTTCGTTTGACGACTATTTTTCTGGCTCATCCAACTAACACTACAGCGCAGCTTCATTTTGCCAATAGCGGCGTATTCGGGAACTCATGGCGGCGTGGTTTCGGCGTTGGTGATAGGTGCGGATGAAGCTTTCGCGGTGGAGGTCGTTGCGGCCTGTGCGGCGTTGGTGGCGATGCTTAAGCCAGCGGGCACACAGCCAGTTGAGCGAGGCGGCGGTCTGCTCCATGGTGACGGGCGGT
>JBBRGB010000028.1:0-21927 GCA_038241095.1 Phycisphaerales bacterium | reverse complement strand
CTCCGTCCAATCCACGCGGAAGCCCAGGATCGGCAGCCGACCGTGCAAGAGCGCCAAGGGCGTCCATCGCGCCCCGTGAAGGGTGAACGCACCCCCGGCGCGCAGCACATGCGGCCGCAGCGTGGCGACGAAAGACTGATTCACGTTGCGGTGCGGCTCGAAGATGTAGCGAAACATCTCGCCCAAAATGTCCATCGTGCGGCCATCGGCGAAAATGTTGAGGTGCGTTTTCATCACCGCGTTGAATCGCCGCAGGTCGTCGATGCCCAGGATGTGGTCGGCGTGGGCGTGGGTAAAGATCACACCGTCGATGCGGCGAATGTCATGCCGCACCATTTGCAGGCGAAGCTCCGGGGCAGTGTCGATGAGCAGCCGACGTTGTCCATCGGGCGAGGTGACGTCGGGGTAGCTGACCATGACGCTGGCCCGGCCACGGGCGTCGCGCGGGTCGGAAGAGCGGCATACGGCGCAATCGCAGCCGATCATCGGCACCCCGGCACTGGTGCCCGAACCCAAGATCAACAACTCCATCGGCATGGCGGCATGATAACGGCGGCACGGGCGGGCCACGGAGAAAAAGGGGACATCCACAATTTCCACTTAATTGTCGTTGGAATTAACCCCAGCGCCCAAGAAATTGTGGATGTCCCCTTTTTCAGATTCCCGCTCCGATCAATTGACGGCCCGCTTTACATTTATTCCAAGTTAACACTGGCTCTCGTGACCTTCGGATGCTATGATGGGCTGACCGCCTCGCCACGGGGCGGTTGCGACTCATGCGGAAGTGGGCAAGCCGGCCCCTCGATGCCTGGGTCAATGACACGACCGAACCGCTCCATCGCCCTCGACCCGCCTCCCCTTTCGGGCTTGACGCACGGAGCCGATTGACCGCGAATCGCCGTTGCGATTCACTCGCCAACAAGCCGGCCGAAACGAAGTGAAACTTTGACCACCGCCACCGCCATCGGAAGCGTGCCTGTCAGTTCAGCGCCGCGCACCACCGCCCTGCCCCAAGCGCCCGCCACCAGCGACGCTAACAACACCGCCGTTCCCGTCCATCCGCTGGGAACCAAGGCCCGCGTGTTGCTCACCGGCGTGTTCGGGCCGTTTGCCCAAAATGACGAGTACGGCTCGCGCTCCATCAACCCCATGGAGCTTTACCACAACCAGGTCACCCGCACGCAAGGCCCATTCTCCCTGCGCATGTTCCACCGCACCTGGGGCCTGATGCTCATCCAAGCCAACATCCACGCGCCCTGCACGGTGTTGGACTTCCCCACCCTCGACCGTTTCACCCAGGAACTGCAAACCAAGCAGTACGACATCATCGGCATCAGCTCGATCATTCCCAACGCGGGCAAGGTCGAGCACATGTGCAAGCTCATCCGCCAGTATCAGCCTAACGCCACGATCGTGGTGGGCGGTCACATCGCCAACATGCCCACGCTGCCGCAGCGGATTGACGCCGACCACATCGTTCGGGGCGAAGGCGTCCGCTGGTTCCAGAAGTTCTTGGGCCAGCGCAGTGATCAGCCCTTCCGCCATCCGCGAACGCTTTCGGGGCTGGGCGCACGCACCATGGGCATCCCGTTAAGCGAAAAGCCCGGCGAAGTGGCCGCGACACTCATCCCCTCGGTCGGCTGCCCGATGGGTTGCAACTTCTGCTCCACCAGCGCCATGTTCGGCGGCAAGGGCAAGTACGTTGATTTCTTCGAGACCGGCGACGCCCTCTTTGAGGTCATGGTCGATCTTTCCGACTCCCTCAAAACCAACTCCTTCTTCATCATGGACGAAAACTTCCTGCTCCACCGCAAGCGTGCCCTGCGCCTGCTGGAGTTGATGAAGGAGCACAACAAGAGCTGGGCCATCTACGTCTTTACCAGCGCCAACGTGCTGGAGTCCTACACCATTGAGCAGATCGTGGGCCTGGGCGTGTCGTGGGTCTGGATGGGTCTGGAAGGCAAGGACAGCCAATACGCCAAGCTGGCGCGCAGCGATGCCCCGGCCTTGATCAAGAACCTGCAATCCCACGGCATCCGCGTGCTGGGGTCGTCGATCATCGGCTTGGAGGAACACACGCCGGAGAACATCGACGCGGCCATTGATTACTCCGTGGCCTACGACACCGAGTTCCACCAGTTCATGCTCTACACCCCCATCCCCGGCACGCCGCTGTGGAAGGAGATGGAAGCCAAGGGTCTGCTGACGGATGTGGAGAATGTTCACGTCGCCGACACGCATGGCCAGTTGCAATTCAACTATCGCCACGCCCACCTGCCCCCGGGCAGCGAGACGGAATATCTCCTGCGGGCGTTTGACCGCGACTTCGAAGTCAACGGCCCCAGCGTGGTGCGAGTGGCCAGGACAACCCTTGCGGGTTGGAAGCGGTATCGCAATCACCCCGATCTGCGCATACGGCGGCGCTTCGCCGAGGAAGCCCGCGGGCTTTCGACGACCTACGCCGGCGCTTTGTGGGCCGCGCGAAAATGGTTTGGCGATAAGCCGGCCTTGCGGGCAAGGATTGACGCGGTGCTGCAAGACATCCACAGCGTTTACGGTTGGAAGTCGCGCCTGGTGGCACCGCTCATCGGGCGCTACATCTTCGCCAAGCTCAAGGCCGAGGACGCGCGGCTGAAGACCGGCTGGACCTACGAGCCGCCGACCTTCTACGAGCAGACCAACCAGCCCGCCAGCGCCGCCGCCGGCAACCGCGAACCTTCCCGCGCCGAAACCCTCATCAACCCCCTGCGCACCGCGTGAAATCAATCAATTTGCGCCAAGCCCACAGATGCCGTCGCCCCGGACGGCTTCTGGGGGATGGCTGTGGGTGTCTCACGCCTTCTTGGGAAATCGCACCTCATCCACATTCCGTCCCTTCTCCACCAGATGCGTTTTGAGCATCGAGATGTAACTGGCGGTGATGAGAGGCCGCTGTTCGAGTTCGAGTTTTTCCCGCGCCGCCATCACCGCCTCGTCATTGGGGCCTTCGATCTCGATAAAGTCACCCAACAGGGGCAGCGTGTCCAGGGCCACGATGCAGTCATCCAGCAGCCACTGACTCCGCCGCTTTTCAAAAGAAAAAACCTTGACGTAGCCAAGGGCGCGCAGCAGGGCCGCGCCATCGCGGGCGCTGTGTACCTTCAATTCCGTCTCGCTGCGGCTCTTTAACCGCCCATGCGCCCGCGGGCCTTTGTGGGTGATGATGACGGCATGGTGATCGCCGTCAATGCCCTTCTCCACCCGCAGTCGCAAGCCTTGATCCGCCGCCTTGAGCGTGGCCTGGGGCGTGTCGAAAAAGACATTGGTTTCCGCAATGGCTGGCTGGGGTTTGGCGCCGAGTTTCGCCAGCCGGGCTTCGACTGCGGGGGCATCGGGCAACACCATCTTGGCTTCAATCTCAATGGGCAAGGGAGAACTCCGTGGGCGGTTGAGCGGGCGCAGGGGGAAAAAGGGGACATCCACAATTTCCACTTCGGTGTCGTTGGAAATCTCCCCGGCGCAAGGAAAATTGTGGATGTCCCCTTTTTCGTGGAGGGCAAACATCGCGGGAGGGAAACGGGTATTTTAGGGCATCGCAGGATTATTATCAGAGGCCAGGACGCCCCTCATGCCCCAGACCCTCAGCATTGTCATTCCCGTTTACAACGAAGCCGCCCTGCTGCGGCAGATCATCCAGCGCGTCGAGGCCGCCCCTCTGCCCGGCGACCTGCAACGACAGATGATCCTCGTCGATGACTTCTCCACCGATGGCACGCGGCAAGTGCTCCAAGACCTCGGCAAAGAGCGCCCGGATTTGACCATCATTTTCCATGAACGCAACCAAGGCAAAGGGGCAGCCCTGCACACCGGCTTCGCCCATGCCACCGGCGACTTCGTGCTGGTGCAGGACGCCGACTTGGAATACGACCCGCAAGAATATCCGCGTCTGCTGGCACCCCTGCTCGACGGCCGGGCCGATGTGGTCTTCGGCTCGCGCTTCATCGGCGAGACCCACCGCGTGCTCTATTTCTGGCACTACTTGGGCAACCTCTTTCTAACGCTGATGTCCAACATGTTTTCCAACCTGAACCTGACGGACATGGAGTGCTGCTACAAGGTTTTCAAACGGGACGTGTTGAGCCGCATCAAACTCGTCGAGCCACGCTTCGGCTTTGAGCCGGAGGTGACCGCCAAGGTCAGTCGCTTGCGGGTGCGGATTTACGAGGCCCCGGTCAGCTACGCGGGCCGAACGTATGAGGAAGGCAAGAAGATCAACTGGAAAGACGGCCTCTCGGCCCTGCGCTGCATCATTCAATACAACGTTATCGGTTGACTTGTTTCGTACAACGTGATTGTTGTGACTCGCATCGTATGGCGCGATTGTTCTGACTCACAGCCGCAACGTCCCCGTTGCGCGTCCATGAGGGGGATATGCTGACGTGATCGCATGACGCTGCAAAGACGCGCAACGGGGACGTTACGGCTAAAAAAGAGAGCAAAAATAAAATCAGATTTTATTGGGAAAACCATTGACCCCGCCCGCCGTAGCCTGTAGGATTAGGGGTGGACATTTTAGCGATACCGAAAAAGTGTCTTTCCCGTCGTGCACCAACGGGCCGAGGGTGGTTTTTGCACAGACCCGCAAAGGTTCCCATGCGACGAGCCGCATTTACCTTAATCGAACTGTTGGTGGTCATCTCGATCATCGCCCTGCTCATCGCCATGCTGTTGCCCGCCTTGGGCGCGGCCCGCGAAGGTGCCCGGCGGGTGCTGTGCGGGTCGAACCTGCGGCAAACCACCATGGCCTCGCTGCAATACGGCCAGGACAATCGCGGCCTGCTCTGGGCCATGCCCAAAAACAACGCCGGCAACGACGACCCTTGGGACCCCTCGGTTTTCAAGATTCCACCCGGTGGTTACAACCCTTACTACCCCACCGGCTGGTCCATCATGGACTGCTTCAAGGATCAGTTGTCATCCTTCGCCATCTGGCGGTGCCCCAGCGTTCCCGCCGCGCCGCTGACAGACCCCGGCAACACCCGCAGCCCCGCCTGCTACGGCACATACTTCTACCTGCCCGGCGACAAGCACCCGCGGTTTGGCAAGACCTCCAACAACAAGTTGCACCCCCGCACTTGGGAACAGGCCCAGCCAGGCACACCGTTGATGCAGGACGCCACCACGCGGAGCTTGAACGGATTCGGCGACTGGCGTTTCAACCACGGACAAGGCGTTGCGGGTGGGGCCTTGGCCAACAATCCTTCCCGGGCTAATTGGACCGCCAGTGACGACAGCGCCGTCCAAGGCGCTTGGATCACTCTTTTCGATGGCAGCGCGGGTTTCCAAAGCTTGGATCGGCTGGTGGATGTGGGCCAGGCGGGGCCAGGCTCAAGCCTGAATGCCTATTCCGTCATGCCCTGAAACTCTCTCGCAACAATTACAGCCGCAACGTCCCCGTTGCGCGTCCGGGGACAAAACGCAAGTGAATGTGCCGACGACACGCGGGCAAAGACGCGCGGCGGGGACGCCGCGGCTATGAGTCAGATTTTGTTTTCTAGCGCCTTTGTCATCTCGGCGCACTTTGTCTTTCTTTGCGACATTAAATCGGTCGTCACGCCTTGAGGTCCACGCGGGAGACGAACTCCGCCACGCCGCCGGGCAACGAAGCATCGTTGACCTTGAACAAGGCCCCGGCCAATGCGCCATTGGCATCGCGGTTGTCGCCCCCGGCCGTGGTGAAGTACATGTCCCTGTAATCCTTGCCACCAAAGAGCACGCAGGAAACTTTCTTGACGGGGAAGAGCAGCCGCTTCTTTTCCTTGCCATCGGGGGAGTAACAGGTGCAGCAGGAGCCGTCCCAGCGGGCCGACCAGATGTCGCCGTGGGCGTCCACGGTCATGCCATCGGGCACGCCGGGTTCGTTTTTGGAGTCGATGATGACTCGCTGGTTGCGGATGTCGCCGGTGTCGCGGTCGTAATCGAAGGCGTAGATTTCCTTCTTGGGCGAATCGGTGTAGTACATGGTTTTGCCGTCGGGGGAAAAGCCCATGCCGTTGGAGCAGCCGATGCCTTCGAGCAGCATGCAGAGGCTGCCATCGGTGTCGAGGCGATAGAGCCTGCCGGGCCGTCCAACGCGACCTTCGCCCTTGGGCACGGGCATGGTGCCGCAGAAGACCCGGCCCGCGGGGTCGGCGATGACATCGTTAAAGCGGGTGTGGACCTCGTCGTCGATTTGCTCGATGAGCGTGCGCACGATTTTGCCGTCACGGTACACCGCCACCGTACCGCGCTCCATGAACAGCAGCAGCGAGCCGTCGGCCTGGAGGGTGAACCCGCCGATCTGTCGGCCTTGCTCATGCCAGCACATCTCATGCTTGCCCGTGGCCGGGTCGTACCAGTAGAGTTTGCCCGAGGGAATGTCAGTCCAATAAAGCCGCTTCTCGGTCGGATGCCACAGCGGCCCTTCACCACAGCGGGAAGAATAGTCGGCAATCATTTGCGGTTGGATGGCGGATGCGTCGGGAGTGTTGCTCATGCTTGGCAGGATAGCGGAAAGGAAGTCTTGAGGCTTGAGACTTGAGGTCATGTCAATGGCAACGAAGCCGGAGACTCAAGACTCAAAACTCCCGTATTCTCGGACGCTTGTTGCCGGGCCATGCACCGCTGTCATGCGGGTTCTTACCGGACGCATAAAGGAGTTGATTGTCGTAAGATCAGCACTGACAAGGGGATGTCAGTTGGACGATTTGAAGATTTTCGTTCAAGTCGGGGGGGTGGGTTTGGCCGATAGTAAGGGCAGAGGACAACGCCATGACCGCGTTGGAGAAAAGTTGAGACCTCCCCAGGGACGGGGCATCGTGGCAAGGCCGCCATGGCAGCGAATCGGGTCATCGCTGCAAGAAAACAACCGCTGCACTCGCAAACCCCAAGGCGACGCACGCAAGCCAGGAGTTGTTGTCATGACGGATATCTCCCCCATTGGTCGGCCCAACGCCGCCTCCTACCAGTCCTCCACCCCCAAGCCCGCCCCGGCCAACTCCAACGGCCACGGCCGGGTCCACGGCGGCGACAGCGTCGAGTTCTCCCAGGCCGCCCGCTACCTGAGCATGTTGCGGGAACTGCCCGATGTGCGCCAAGAGCTGGTCGAAAACGTCCGGGCACAGATCAACGCCGGCGGCTACGACAGCCCCGAGAAGATCGAAGCCGCCATCGACGGCATGATGGAAGACCTGGCGTAAGCCCCACACGGGTCCACACACACAACAATCCAAGACACGGCCTCCGCCGCCCCGCGCCATGTGGGGCGGTGTTTTTTTCACGCAAGCATTGTCAGAGCCGACGGGCGTAAGCCCGCGGACGATCCAGACTGTGCGTGCGATTCTTGTGGGGGTCGCATCCACCGGGGGCTTACGCCCGTCGGCTCTGACGAGGCGCAAGACGGGACACCTGTCGTCAATGTTGCAGTGCCCGCGCCACACGCAGGCGCAAGGCCCACAACGCTTGCGGGGTGAGGCGGTCATAGACCGGGGCCGCGGCGATGTCGGCGTTGGCGGCGTCGCCACTGTTTTCCGTGCCGATGACTTGCCGCACCGCATCCCCAAGCATCCAACGTTGCCCACCGGTTTTCGCCAACAGCAAGTTGAGATATTCCACATCCTGCTGACCGCGGGCAAAAGCCTTGAGCCGCACGCTGGCGATAGGGCCGTCTTGGCCGATGGCCTTGCCGGGATAAAAGAGCGAGAGGGCATCACCTTGCCGCCACGATTTATCGTTGCCGATGGTCTGCCAAGGGATGACGCCGTCGGCGCCAAGCGTCCAAGCGTCGAGGCACCACGCGGCGGGCTGGACGTTGGATTGCTCCACGGCGTTGGCGCTGCCGTAGTTGTAGATCATCTGCCCAGGCCGGTGGCGTTCTTTGCGCTCCTGAATCATGCGTTGATACTTGCGCAGCGACCCGCCCACGACGTTGACATCCAGCACCTCATCGAGCAACCCGCGCTGCCATTGCGGGCGGGAAATGTCGCCGCGAAACGCCATGCGCGGGCCGGCGTTTTCATGTGCGTTGGCCGGTGTTCGCGTCAAGCTCACGCCCTCGTGAAACGCTTGGCCAAACCAGCGCAAGGCCACGAAGTCCTGGGTATTGACCGGCTCATCGAAGACCCACCAGGCGGTGGTGCGATCCAGCGATTCCTTGCGAAAGTAAACCTTGTTGTTGAGGTAGAACTCGAACTGCGTGCCGCGCCAGCCGCGCTGAGTGAAGTGCTCGGCCAAGAGGCGTGAGGCGGTGACGAGTTGTTTGCGGTAGTCGTCGGTGAGCGCGTCGTCGGCCCAGTATCCGCCGCGAAAACCCGCCGCGAGGTTCATCGGCCAGCTTTCGTTGATGGGCAGATAGAAGGCGTCCACGGGCACGCCGGCGCGGGGCAGGTCGGCGAAGGCGGTGCCATCAAGCAGTGGGCCGAAGCGTTGGTCGTAGTCGCGCCAGTCGAAGCTTTTGCCATCCCAGCGCGGGGCCAAGTCGTGGGTCTGGCCGCGCCAGTTGTAGGGCAGGCGATTCAAGCAGGTGCGGTGCTCGTGCGCCAGACGGTAGTAGGAAAGTTCGGCTGGCGGGCCGGGCAGGCCGTAGCAGTTCATCTGCGGGATGAAGGTGAGTTGATCGGGCAGGGCGAAATCGTGGACATACAGTTCGACGGCCAGGGTCAGGGTTTGGCCGGCGTGGCGCAGGGTGAGCGTGCCCTTGTGCAAGCCCGGTATCGCGTGATGCGGGACATACACTTCCGCCAACAGTGAGGAGAAACGCTGACCGTCGATGGCTTCATCGCCCGCGGGAAAATCGAAGCGGCCTGCCACGGGGATCAGCGGATCGGGCAACGGCCCGGCAGAGGTGTTGACGTAACGAAAGCGGAACCAGCTCGCGCGCGGTTGCGTGTCGTTGGCATCGCCCTTGGTGGCGAGCGCGGGTTGCGTCTCATCAAAGGAGAGCGACACGTCCACGCCCTTGGCCTTGCCCTCGGCTAGGAGTTGGAAGGCGACAAACTCGTTGCGGGCCGCGTAAAGACGGATGCGCTTTTCCTTGGCGCTCCAGACGTGATTGGCGGCCCGGTACGCGGCGGGCTGGGTGGGAATGATCTCGCCAGTCACGGGCCGCGCTTTGTCTAGGGCGTCGATGACCGCGAGTTTCAAACCGTCCAACGTCGGCAACGGGGCGACCTCGGTGAACGGCTGGACTTCCACTTCGGGCAAGGCGATGGGTTGTGCGGCACTGGTGGGCACGACAAGCGTCGTCATCGGCCCAACATTGCCCGTGGCGTCCACCGCGCGCAGGGCCAAGGTGATGACCTCCCCCGGCTTTAGCGAGAGGTCGCGCACCCGAAGGCTTACCGTTTCGCCCGTCTTGCCCGCCAAGGGAATCAGATAGCGCGGCAACGTTTGGGCCTTGCCCGCATCGAACGCCGCGCCCTTGCACCAGCGAACATCGAAGCCCAGCGTCCCGGCGGGGCCAACGTCGGCGGGAGTGCGCCAAGTCACCAGCGCTTCACCGGGCGGAAGAACACCAGTGCCGCGATCCGCTTGCAATTGCGTCACCGCGCCGGGCGGCGAGCGATCCACCGGCCCCAGTTCCACGGTGAAATACGGCCCACGACCCCGGCCGGCCTCCCGACTCTGAACGTAGCGATTGGGAAACAGGCGATAGTTGAACTTGCCGTTTTCGACGCTGTATTCCGAGCCGATGTCATCGACGATGACAAAGCCGTGACTCAGCCCGGTGAGCCGCGCCGCCATGATGCGTGGATCGACCGTGACTTGCTGCCAGCCCTGCTTATCCGCTGTTGAAGCGTTCGCCGAACTCCAGAGCGTGTGCCCCTGGCCCAAGGCCGCGGCTGTCAGATCGCTCCCCGGATAGGCCCAAGGCAGCGTCTCCTGTCTGGCCCAATTGAAACTGGCGCTGCTCTTCTGCGTGGCATAGCGGCCGCTGGTGCCTTCCGTCCAAGGTGTCGCCAGCGTCGAAACCGTCAGGCGAAGTTGTGGCTCAGCGCCCCGCTTTTGCACATGCAGCGTGACGCCGCGAATCGCTCGCCCCGCAAGCGTTGCGGGCAGGCCTTGCATCGGTGAATCATCATCACCCCGCCCCACATCCAGCAGGATCATTTCCTGGATGCCTTTGGTTTTGAGTTGGCCCGCTCCGCCGAGGTTGGCATCGCGTTCGTCGTTCTTGCCATCGTGATAGGCCGAGACCCACGTGTCGCGGGTGACATCCAGCCGCACTGTTTCCTGCGCCACCGCCCGCTCGGATGAAACCCCCGCCAAGGTCAACAGCGTCAGCGCGAAACCCACGAAACCGCGGATGAACATGGATAAACGCGGATGCGGACGCGGATAAAACCGTTGCGGACATTGGTTCCCATCGGTGTTCATCTGTGTCAATCTGTGTTCATCCGCGTTACCGCCTTCCACGCGTTTACTGCTTCTTGCCCACCTCAAAGAGATAATGCGTCTTCCACGTCTTGCTCTGACCCGGTTCGAGCTTGATGGGGATGAAGACTTCCGGGCAGATCGTGGGGTTCATGCCCCAGACCACCATCTTCTCCACCGGACCGCTGCCGCTGATTTCCACCGCCACGTCGGCCTGGGTGTTGACCACCCGTACCTTGTAGTCAGCCTCTTTATCGAAGCCGGCCAACTCGCCCCAGATGCTCTTGTTGGGCGGCAAGTCTTGGGTCAGCACCAACTTTTGGCCCTCGATCTTGGCGATGCCCGGCTTGGCGTATTCCTTGGACTCCGGCTTGAAATCAAACTCGATGTGATACTGCGGCCCCACCACGGGCTGATCGTCCACCACGGTGAAGTTGTGGCCGTAGTGCGTGACTTCGATGAGATTGTCGCCCGTGTTTTTCAACGTCCGCTCAATGGTAACGCCCGCCTGTTTCTCATCGAGCGTGAGGGTCTTGGTGTAGTCGTAGGCCCAGCCGTTGGAACCTTGCAGAGCCTGATGGAAGGTGATCTGGCCGGGCTTCTGTTTGATGTCCCATTGACCAATCTTGGCGAATTCGTAGGTCTTGAAGAACTTGTACTTTTCGTCCTTGTCCTTCTTGAGTTCACCCACGCCGATCTTGACGAAGGTTTCGCCCACCGCCGCGGTGTCGTAGCCCAGCGTGGCATCGAGGCCGAACTCCTCAGCCGTGCCCTGGGTGTCATCGTGGCCCTTGGGATTGTGTTTTTTCGTGCGCGGAGCGTAGAAGGTGTGCTCCCCGACCTTGACTCGTGTGACCAGGCCCGACCAGTCGAAGCGCGTGGCCCGGTAATAACCGTTGGCGGCATCGGGGAGCATGATCTCCAAGGCGATGTGCTCGTTGGCCAGGGCGACCATGGGATACGGATCCGCCACGGCGACGGCCTGTACCACCGTGGTGGCGTTGGTGGTCGATGTTGCCGTCACGTTGGCGCTGGCGGTGCCGCCCGTCGTGGAGGAAGCGGACGAGGTGACCACGGTGCTGGAGGACTGCTCCGCGGCACAGGCGATCAGCGGCGTCATGAACAAAGCCGCGAGCATCAAACGGGCAACGGTGGCGTGACGGTCAAACATGAATTGGCTCCGAAAAGAGGAAGGATCCGAAAAAGGGGACATCCACATTTTCCGCTTCGTTGTCGTTCAAAACACCCCAGTGCCAAGGAAATTGTGGATGTCCCCTTTTTCTTTCACACATCATACCGCGTTGCGCCGCTCTTCTGCGGCTTGACGCAGATTTTCATACACGCTCATCGGCACCCGCTGCGACCCCAAGGCCACCCGCTTTCGAGCGCCGTGGTAATCGCTGCCCCCCGACGGCAACAAGTCGTAATCCTTCACCAAGCGCTCAAATCGCTTCACGTCGGCCGGGGTGTGGTCGCAGTGTCGCGTTTCCATGCCGTCCAGCCCCAGCAGTTTGAGCCGCTTGACGCAGAGTTCGAGTTCATCTTCGCTTGGGCACCCCATCTGCACCGGGTGCGCCAGCACGG
Organism: Phycisphaerales bacterium; assembly: GCA_038241095.1. Classification (GTDB taxonomy): domain Bacteria; phylum Planctomycetota; class Phycisphaerae; order Phycisphaerales; family Phycisphaeraceae; genus JBBDMX01. Next base: position 9,954 of record JBBRGB010000028.1, on the reverse strand, counting down.
CCACGCCGCCGGCTTGGTGAATGGCGTCGATGGCGTCGGCGGGGTCGAGCCGATCACGTCGCACATAGGCCGCAGCCCCTTGCCCCAGATAACGCTTAAAGGCGTCCTGCACGCTCTTGGCGTAACCGCGCGACACCAGCACCTCGGCGATGTGGGGCCGACCGATGACATCACTGTTGCGCAAGCGGGCGTGCTCCTCCACCTCGGCATACTCGATGCGCACGCCCAACTCTTGAAGCCTCGTAACGATGTGGGCGTTGCGGCCATCGCGGGCCTCGACCATGCCCTTGTGAATCGCCAGCAAGCCGGGATCATCGTGGCGCACAAACAGCCCCAGCATGTGCAACGTGCCCCGCACCTCATCCTCATCCGGCGCGGGCGATTGCCCCGGCGGATGTTTCACGGCTGAAAGCTGGGCTGAGACTTCAATGCCCGGGACAAACGCGATGCCTAAGGCCTCGCACTCTGCGGCACAAGCCAGCAGGCCGGCGGTGGTGTCGTGATCGGTTAACGCCATCGCCGCGAGGCCCATCTGTTGGGCGACGATGGGCAGGTGTTCGGGCGGAATGGTGCCATCCGAAGCCGTGGAATGAGCGTGAAGATCGCAGAACATGGCGACAGTGTACCCCCCTTGTTTAGCGCGGGCCGATCCGAAAAAGGGGACATCCACATTTTCCACTTCGTTGTCGTTCGACTCATCCCAGCACTAAGGAAATTGTGGATGTCCCCTTTTTCTCCGCAATCGCCCAAGCGGCAATCGCCGCCTGACGGTTGGCGGCCACATCGTGAACCCGCAGCAGTCGCACGCCCGCGGCGACGGCCAAGGCTGTGGTGGCGCAGGTCGCGCCCAAGAGATCACGCGGCGAAGACGCTTCACTTTGCCCCGCCCCCTCGCTCAACAATCCCAGAAAACGCTTGCGACTTGTGCCCAACAGCACGGGATAACCGCTGGCGACAAAGCGCTCCAGATTCGCCAGCAGGGCCACGTTGTGTTCCAACGTTTTGCCAAAGCCGATGCCGGGGTCGATGACGATTTGCCCGCGTTTGACCCCGGCCCGCATGGCCGCGTCGGCCCGCTCCAAGAGAAACGCCAGCACCTCGGCGACCACGTCGTCGTAGCGCGGCTGCGTCTGCATCGTCGTCGGCGTGCCTTGCATGTGCATGAGCACCAAGCCCGCGCCGCTGCCGGCGGCAAGCTCCAACATGCCCTCGGCACGCCCGGCGTTGATATCGTTGATGATCGTGGCCCCCGCTTCCAACGCCGCGGCCGCCACAACGGGCGATTGCGTGTCGATGCTGATGAAGGGTTCACCGCCATCACCCGCGTCGCACCGCTCCCCAGCGCCCGCCTGCGACCATTGCATGGCCAAAGCCGCGATCACCGGCACGGTGCGGCGAATCTGCTCATCCTCACCGACCGCCGCAGCTCCGGGGCGTGTGGATTCCCCGCCCACATCGATGATGTCCGCCCCTTGCCGCGCCATTGCCACGGCCCGCGCCACGGCGTCACCAGCCTCCGCGTCCACCCCGCCATCGGAAAAACTGTCGGGCGTAACGTTGAGAATCCCCATGATCCGCGGCCGCGCCAACGACAACGTCCGCCCGCGACAAACGATGGCATCAGCGGTGGGCATGGCTCGGCTCAATTTCCCGCGCCGGCGATGGAGCCGGCACCCACCAAGACGATCAGCAGCACATAGATACTCATCACCAAGCACATCAGGCCGATGGAAATCCACCCGCAGATCACGCCCGCTTTGGCAAAGCCATCACCGGTCTGCGTCGGGTCCTGTCGGATGGCGTTCTTGGCCATGGTGCCGCAGATGATGGCGGGGATGCCGGTCATGCAACCGCAACCCGTGAGGCTCAGAATGCCCAGAATCAGCGACGCCACGGCCAAGCCGTTGGTCGTCTGTCCCTGCCGCGATGCTTGCACGTTTTCGTAAACCTGTGGTTCCATCATCAAACTCCCAAGTGTGTGTCAATGATCTCAAGTCGCAAAAGCATGCGACCCTTCGCCGGTTGTGGCGGTAGCGGGTTCGCCGGTGTTTCCGGGGCTTCCGGGGGTTCCGGGACTTCCGGGGGCGGGGGTTCCGGGGGTGGCGAATTGGCGCTGGCGTTCGACCATGTCGTAGTACTCGCCCTCCATCGCCATCAGTTCCGCGTGCGTGCCCTGCTCCACGATGCGGCCGTGATTCATCACCAATATCCGGTCGGCATGGGTCACCGTCGAAAGCCGATGGGCGATGACGAAGGTGGTGCGGGCGGCGAAAAGTTCGTTCAAGGCCTGCTGGATCAACTGCTCGCTCTGGGTGTCGAGGTTGCTCGTCGCCTCGTCGAGGATGAGAATTCGCGGGTCGGCCAGGATGGCGCGGGCGATGGACAACCGCTGCCGCTGCCCGCCACTCAAGCGCACGCCGCGCTCGCCGATGTTGGTGGCGTAACCCTGGGGCAACTCCATGATGAAGTCATGCGCGTTGGCTCTCCGCGCGGCTTCCTCAATCTCGCTTTGCCTCGCGGTGCGGCGACCATAGGCGACGTTCTGCGCCACCGTGCCGTCAAAGAGAAAAACCTCCTGCTCCACGATCCCCAGCAGCCGACGATAGCTCTGCACTTCGATGTCGCGCAGGTTCATGCCATCAAGTTCGATGACGCCGCTGGACGGGTCGTAGAACCGCGCCACGAGATTGCACAAGGTCGTCTTGCCCGCCCCGCTGGCGCCGACCAAGGCGATGACCTGCCCCGGCTGAGCTTCGAGGTTGATGTGGTCGAGCACGATGGCATCGTTGGCCGGGTAGTGGAAGCTCACGTCGCGCATTACGAGGTGGCCGCGCACGGCCGGGGGTTCGATTTCGATGGCATCCGGGTTCGACGGCACTTCCGCCGGCTCGGCCATGAGGTCCAGCACGCGATCCAGCGCCGCCAAGCTCGTCTGCAACCCCGTGGCACTGCCCGCCAAAGTCGCCAGCGGCCCCAGCAGGCTTGCGAGATAGCCCATGAACATCACCAGGTCGCCGACGCTCAGGGCCGCGTCGGGCGCAATCGTGCCCGCCGCGACCATCGCCTTGTCTTGGATGATGCGATAACCGCCGTACCACAGCAAGGCCGCGGTGGCGGTGGGGATGAGCAGTTCCCAGGCCGATTCCACGCCCCGCATCCACCACCAAACGTGCAGTTCCTGCCGCGTCATCAGGTGGTTGTTGCGGGTGAAGGCGGAGGCTTCGGAAGCCTGGCGCGAGAAGCCGCGCACCACTCGGATACCGCTGAACACTTCGGTGGAGTGGCCATCGACCTGCGTGCGGGTGGCGCGGACATCGCGCCACATGGGGCGAATGCGTTTGATCCACGTGCGATGGGTGATAAAGACGGTGGGCAAGAGCACCATCGACCCCAAGAGCAAACGCCAATCGACGATGGTGAGAATGATCAGCGTGCCGATGAGTTGCGTCACCGCCCGCCAGGGGTTGTAGATCATGGAAAAGAGCAGGTCGCCCACGGCCCCGGCGTCCTCGCGGAGAATACTCGCCACGCCGCCGCTCTTGAGTTCGTGAACTCGGTGCAGGGGCAGCCGCACGGCATGGTCAAAGACCTCCCGCCGCACCTCGACTTGCAGCCGCTTGGTGGCGCGGGTCATCTGCCAGCGGCCCCAAACCGACAGGCTCAGCTTGGCCACGGTGATGGCGATGGTGACGATGGCGACGAACGCCAGCAGCCAGTAGGGGTTGACCGCCCAGGGAATCCAGCGTGAAAGAATGGGCGGAAGTTTGTGGCCGATCAGGGCGTAATCGATGACCAGTTTCGTGCCGTAGATCGGCAGCAGTCCCAGCAAGGTCGCGGCCGTCAGCGTGCCCAGCGCCATCCAGATGATTCGCCGCCAGTTCCGCGCCAAGCGGAAGAACTCGCGCAGCAGCTTCATGAAAGATCGCGTGCGCGGCTGAAGGTGCCGCCTGCGACCGAAGCGCAGCTGATCGTCGCCGGTGGAATTAGTGACCTCGCCGGCCTTGATCCGTTTGCGATATTCGAGAAAACGACGTCTGCTGGAATCGTATCGTGCCACAGGTTCAATCTTAGCCGCTTACGCCGAAGTCGGCGCAAGCCCATTCACGCCCCTGATGGCTTATTTCTTCACCGGCCACATCGCGACACCACCGGCGGGCACACTCAGACGCGGGGCATCGACCAGCGGCAGCGGCCCCAGTTTCGTCCCCTTGGCCTGCGCCGAAGTCTCCACCAGCATCTTCACACTGGCGTCGAACTTCGTCGGGTTCTTCACCTCGATGCCCGTCCGATCCTTGGTCCATTTCGCCTCGACGTGATCCAGAGCGCACAACACGCCGGTGTCGGGCTGGGCGTACAGGCCGGGCAACTCCGTCCAAGTGAGCATCATGGCCGGCTCACTCCAGGTCGAGCCGCCGAAGATTTCACCCACGCCGATCTCCTCCTTCGGGTCGTCGCGCATTTCCCAATCGCTCATGTTGACCCGCTCGTTGATCCAGCCCGGTGGCATCACGGGCCAGCGCTGGCCGGGGCGAATGTCCACAATCGGGCGGTCAGCGCGGGACATAAACTGCGGTATCGCATGGGCAATGTCACGGATCAATTCCAGGTAACGAACATCGCCCGTGGCGCGGAAAAGTTTCAAAAACGGCACGCCCGAAAGGGTGCAGATGCCTGGGGCGCTGTGCTTGTTCTGGATGTTGGCCCACACCGTGCCGTTGGTGAGCATGTTCATCTTGCCGAAGGTCGATTCGGGCGGGAAGGCGAAGTCGTAGTTGACCACCCACGTCGCCGCCTGATGGGCCACGTCCCGCGCGGCCTTGAGCCAGCGCTCCTCACCGGTGACTTCCCACAACGTGGCGAAGCTTTCGAGCAGGCCGGCGCAGGATTCACTGTCGGGGCAGCCCGAAGCGTCGCCCGGCCCGCCGTTGGTGATGCCGCGGGCGACGAAGTTGTCGTGGTAGTGCACCCCTGCCTTTTTGGCGATGTCGAGGTATCGCGGCTCGTTGAAATAACCGGCCGCCAGCGCCAAACCGCCCGGCGCCATCGAGGCCGTGCAAGACCCGCCGATGACGATCTCATCGCGCAGGGCCGAGGCATGGTGGCCGAACTGGCCGTACTTGTCCCACAGCCCGCAGAAGGCATCGGCCACCCGCTGAGTCATTCGCCGCCAGGGATCGACCACCGCCTCCTTGCCGCCGCGCTCTTCGAGCAGCAGAAAATCCTTGATGAGGAAAAAGAGCGAGTCGCCGCTGTAACGCAGCAGGGCCTTGCCATTGTCATCCCACTGCCCTTCGGTAAACGACCCGCGGAAAAACCCGCTGGGCTGCTGCGAACCGTTGGTCATGAAGTCGAAGGTGCGCATGGCGCGGCGACGGGTAATCACCTCGCCCGAAGCCAGCAGGGGGTAGAGCGTGTTGGTGCCGCCGACCCACGCCGTCTGCCAATCCTGGCTGCGGACTTCACGCATGCCCACGCTGTAATAGCCGTATTTTTCCACCCAGCTCTGCTCGTTGTTCTTGCGTTCCTGAATGTCCCACACGCTGGCGAAGGGGATTTCCTCATGCCGCGTCGGCTCGGGGCGGAGGTCATTGCGGGCGTCGAAAAGCTTGTCGTAAAGCGCCTGCACGTTGGGGCAATCAAAGACGTGAACCACCAGCCGCAGCGTCACGGATTGGCCCGGCTTCCAACTCACGCCGCGGTCACGGCTGGGCTGGCCGTTGTGCCGCAGCACTTCGCGGACGCCGGGCACTTTGATCGTCAGTGTCGCGGCCGTGCGATCCTCATTCTCCACAATGTCGAAACCCGTCAGACCCAACGCGGTGCGATCTTCGGTCATGAGGATCAGGCCCTTCTTGAGCGTCGGGCTGTGAATGGCGACGACGGGGCTGGACATGTCGCTGGAAAGCAGTTGGATGCGGCTGGGGCCTTGATCGACGTTGAGCCGAGGCACGCGGGGGGTGACGCCAAGGGTGCGATTGGGGCCAATGTGGCTGAGGTCTTCGTAGCGCCAGGTGCCCGAAACCTCAAAGCGATTGCCGGCGTACACGGCCGCGGGCATCAGCAGGTAATGCTTCGTTGACCAGTCTGCCAACTCCAGCCGCAGGCCCACCGAGGCGTTGTCATGCGCCTTGGCACCGGCCTCGAAGTGCAGCGCGATTTTCCGGCCACCGCTGGCGGTGTCACCCACCACTTGCGTTTCGCAACGCCAAGTGGCACCGCTTAAATCAAGCGTTGCCCAGGCCGTGCTGATCTCCGCCGCGATCTGCGCGGTGGGTCGATTGCCCTCATAAGCGCGGGCTTCGCAGCGGGCGGTGATTCGGGCATCTTTGAGCAAGGCGGAAAAGCTGGCGGCGTCGGTCTGTGTGGCGGGCATGAACAAAGTCTCCGGGGTTTGGAACGATAAATGATAATGGTTTTGCGCCATCGCGCCGATGTGGCATCAACTGGCCAGCGCAAACATCGCCTCGCCAGCACCGCCCCGCTTCCGGGCGTGTTAAACTTCCCCTGTCAGGCAAAACATGCGGCGCGCTCGTAGCTCAGTTGGATAGAGCAGCGGTTTCCTAAATCGCAGGTCGGAGGTTCGAGCCCTCCCGGGCGCATTGGAGCACAAAGGGCTCAAGGGGCAAGTCATGGACGTCGAACGCATTTTGATAACGGTTCGCACTTATCCAAACATCAGCAGCCACTACGCGGAAACCGTTTGCACGGCCGGCATCAACACGGATGGACATTGGCGTCGCCTCTATCCCATCCCTCTGCGATACCTCGATAAAGACCGGCAATTCGGAACCTTTGACATTATCGAAGTCGGTCTTGGCCAAGCGTCGATGGACGTCCTGAAACGCGCAGGCCCGAATTGCTTTCCATCCGTGTGACGGACCACCTTGACAGTTGGAATGCCCGGTGCCAATGGGTCAATCCAACCATTTTCCCTTCCTTGGCCGCCATCATTGAAAAAGAACGATCCATCGGCCCCGTGGCCGTCGATTCCGTGTTGGAGTTCATCGCCGAGCCAACTTCCGCGGAATGGTCTCCGCGGCAAAAGGAGCTCCTCAAGCAGGAGATGCTGTTTCAAGAAAGGCTTGAACTCGAAAAGACGCCGTTTGATTTTCGCTTGCGATGGCGAGATGCGGATGGCGACGAACACTCCTCCCTGATCCTGGCTTGGGAGATGCATCAGACATGGCGCAAGTATCGAGATGGTTATCCGAACCCGATAGCGGTCATGCGTGACAAGTTCATGGGTGACCACTTTGGCGCTGCCCGTAAAGTGAGTCTTTTCATGGGCAACCATTCAAGATTCCGACAGAATTGGATGGTGTGCGGTTGGTTTTGTCCCCCGAAAGAGCAATCTTCCAATGACCTACTATTCTGATGGATTCGATCACCGCCGCCAACGCAATGCCCAAGGCTTGGCCGCATTTGGAGCCAACGTGAACACAGCCGTTTCGTCCAACCCCGTCAGAACCGTCAGGCAAGGCGGTTCCACCGTCCTCTACACCGTCGGATATGAAAAGCGGGACGGTGAAGGCATGATGGCGGCATTGATCGATCAAGGGATCAAGGTCTTGGCCGATGTGCGTGAGCGGCCCATGTCCCGCAAGCCGGATTTCCGCGCCAAGGCACTGCGTCAACTATGCCTCGAAGCTGGAATCGAGTACCAGCCTTGGCCCAAGCTCGGTTCAACGGCGGATCAGCGCGACCGCTTGAAGGAAACCGGTGATTTCCCAAGCTTTGCCGAAGAATTTCACGATTATGCCCGCCAGAACTTGTCGAGCGAATTGCGCAAACTCGGCAAAAACGCGCAATGCGGCCCGACGGCGCTGATGTGCTACGAACGGCTGCACGAGGAGTGCCATCGAAGTGTCATCGCGGATATGGTCGCCACCCAAATCGACGCCACCATCGTCGCCATCCTCTAAAAACCGTGCCCGATGTGACACGGAAGCTATCGCAGGCCCGACAATTGCCAACCGTCCAGTTTGGGAAGACTGCCTCAGCACCCCGTTTGCGGCAGGTCATAACCAATGCCCAAGCAAGTGACGTCACTTCGCAAAGCTTGGATCAGGGGATCGGCGGGGTTGACGGGGTTGATGTCCACGAGCATGAAACGCGCGGGGCTTCCGGGGGTCAAGGTCGCCAAGTGCGGGGGGAAACCCAAGGCGGTCAGGCCGTTGATCGTGGCCATGCGGAGCATCGTTTGCGGGTCGGTTCCGTCGCGTTGATAGAGGCGGCGCATCTGGGGCAGGATGCCCAGCGGCTGCGGTTCCCCGGCGGGCTGACAGAGCAGGCCATCGGTGCCCAGGCAGACGTTGACCCCCGCGGCCAGCATGTCGCGGTACGGGTGCGGACGATCTTTGGGCAGGCCGAAGTATTCCGAAGCCAGGGGGCAATAAACCATCGAGGCCCGGCTGGCGGCGAGGATGCGGATGTCGGCGGCACTGGCCTCGTTGCCATGCGCCACCAGCCAGTCCGCCAGGCGCAAGGCCGGCGTCAGGGCTTCGACGGGCGAGAGGTTTTGCGGCGTGATGGAAGGGTCGAACTTGCCGAGGGCACGCAGCATGTCCGCCAGCGGGCCGGTGCCGTGACGGATGAACTCCACTTCATCCCGCGTTTCGGCCAGGTGGGTCGTCAAGGGGAATCCCTCTGCCTGTGCCAGTCGTGCGATGGCGGTGAAGAGGGCTGGGCCGACGGAATAAGGGGCGTGGGGCGAGATGCCCAGGCGGGTCAGCGAATCGGATGGCGTCATCACGCGGGCCAGGCGTTGCCGCAGCGCGATGTAGCCGTCGAGTTGGCCCTGGCCGATGCCGAAGCATTCGAGATAACTCGCGCCGGGCAGCGAATTGTCGCGGGCTTGGAATCGGGCGTTGGCGGCGGCGACGGAGCCGGCGATGTCGCCGATCCAGCCGACGCCGGCCTCGCGGCTAAGCGCCAGGCCATGTTCCACGGCCGCGGCGATGGCTTGATCATCCCTTGGCCGCTGCGCCACCACACCCCGCAGCCAGGTGGAAAAATCACCTTCAAACGGCTGTCGCGGAATGTGGCTCAGATCAAGGTGGGCATGGGCGTTGACCAAGGCGGGCAAGAGCAACGCGCGGGGCTTGTCGATGACCCGTTGCACACTGCCCCAGTCACCGTGGTCGATGGCCTCGGGGCGATCCACGGCCAGGATCACGCCATCGCGCAGAATCAGGCTTGCGGGTCGCAGGTTCAGCCCGGCTCCATCGCGGGCGGCGGCGACGTTGATGCGGAGGGTTGGGGCAAGGGGCGTGGGCATGGGGTGGAAGATGACGGAGCGCTAAACGGCAAGCCTGGCGGCTGGCCGCGGGCCGGACTGATCCGAAAAAGGGGACATCCACAATTTCCACTTCCCAGCCGTTCGAATCATTCCAGCGCCAAGGAAATTGTGGATGTCCCCTTTTTCTCCCCGGAGGTTTTTCACCTTCGGGGACGCAAGGTACAATTTCAACACTGATTTTCCCCTCGCGGTCGATAGTTTGTAACATGAGTGGCCGGTGGTCGCTTTGCGTTTCGCTTTCCCCGCTTGCGTTTGCCTCGAAAGGAATCTCCCATGAAATCGTTTGCCCGCGTTCTTGCCCTGGTGGTCATCTCCGCATCGGCCTTCGGCTGCGTCTCCCAAGGCCAGTACGATTCGCTCCGCACCGCCTACCTGCGTGAAAAAGAGCAGAACGTTGACATGCAGGCCCGGCTCGAAGAAGCCTTGGCCCGCGCCAACGCCCTGCGCAGCGCCCAGACCGGCCCCAGCAGTGACGCCGACATGGAAGCGCGACTGGCCCAAGCCCTGCAAGACAAGGCCAAGCTTGACGCCGCCTTGGCGGAAATGGAACAGCGGTTGCGAGCCGCGGGCATGGACACCCAGATCGCCCTGCCAGCCGAACTCGACCGCGCCTTGCGCGAGTTGGCCGAGCAGTACCCCGGTTTGATGACCTACGA
>JBBRGB010000027.1:0-21975 GCA_038241095.1 Phycisphaerales bacterium | reverse complement strand
CCCAAAAACTGGACGTCCAAGGCGTCGCGGAGTTTGGTCATGGCTTTGTTCTGGATTTGCCGCACGCGCTCTTTGGTCAGGCCCACGAGGCTGCCGACTTGGTTGAGGGTCAGGCGTTTTGTGGACGCCTCCTCGCCAGCTTGCGCCAGGGTGGTTACGTCGAAACTTTGCGGCGCCAGGGCGAAGCGGTGGGCGATGACCTGCTGCTCCAAGGTGGTCAGTTCCGCGGCGTTGTCGCGGATGATGCGGCGAAGCTCCTCGACGCAGGCTGTGGCCTTGGCTTCGTGTTGATCGTGGGCGTGGTTGGAACGCTCGAAGTCGGGGTCGAACTCCACGGGGAAGACCTGCTTGCGGCGATGGGCTTTGGTGGTGTGGCGGCTCAAGGCCTTGATGATGGCCCGGCAGGCGTAGGTCGAAAACTTGAAGCCCTTGCTGACGTTGAACTTGTCAATGGCACGCAAGAGGGCGAGGTTGCCTTCGCTGATGAGATCGTGGAAGTCCATCGTCACCAGGCCCATGCGTTTGATCATGGCCAGCACCAGGGCGAGGTTGGCGTCGGCGATGAGGCTGCGATAGCCCGCGGCCTTGTGCGTCCAGTCGCCCAGGGCCACGGCGGCCTTGATGGTCATGGGCTTGTCCACGAAGCGCTTGCGGATCCGCACCGCCCTCATGCGGCAATAGTTGAATTGCAGGAAGACGAGTTTTTCCTGCTCCTTGGTTAGAAGGGTGGCGCTGAGTTTCATGGGCGTGGCGTCGCCGAGGCGTTCGATGACCGGGACGTACCAGCTTGTGTCGGGCTGGGGCACGGGCGGGGCGTCTTCGAAGAGGCGCTTGCGGGCGTCGGGCAGTTCGAAGGATTCATCGTGCATCCATTCGGGTGCGTCGGCGACGGCGATTTTGAGGTTGTCGATTTGGGCGGGGGAGAGTCGTTTGCGTGCTGCGGGGGTGAGGCGGAGTTCGTCGTAGCTTTGGGCCATGAGTCGGGCGATGGTGGGCGTGACCCGTTTGCCGCCGGCGATGACGACGGTTTTCTTTTCGGGTGCATCGGGGAGGGTCAACGGGGATTCGGCTTTGAGGCCGGGGGCAATGGGTTTGAGGGCCGAGGTGCCGGTTTTGCGGGAGCGGCCACGTTGGGCAATTCCGAGAGCGGAAGTGCGACTTGCGGAAGCGCGGGAAGTGCGGGAAAGGGGGGGCGGGGGGGTGAGGGTCGCGGTCATGGCGTGAACTCCCTTTTCGTGGTTAAAGACTGAGAACCGTGCAAACCATTCAATTCGTTCACCCACAATACCCCCTTGGAAAGCAAATGTCAAGAATGATTCCAAGAAACTTTATTAAGTGGCCAAGACAGCACATTTGGACAACAACGCCACGCAATGAGCCGCGCACGAAGTAAGCGGACGATGGCCCCGTGGCCAAGTCGAGGGAAACCGCTACTTCATGCGCGGCTCGTGGCGGACGCTTTTGAAAAATCCACATGTGCTGGCCCCGACCAATTGGCATCACGCAAAATATTTTTCTTCCCCAAGCGATTTTCTAAGCGTTTCTTAAGGTTGGGCGTGTTAACGTGACGATCGTGAGGCGTTCTCTCGACGGTTTCGGGCGTGTGGCCCGGACGAAAACGCCACAAAAACTCTTGCAAAAAGGGTACGAACATGACACGGCGAACATTGGCATTGGCGTTGGTGGGTGTGGTGCTTGGCTTGGGCGGACTGCTCATGGCCCAGCCCGCGGGCAACAATCCGCAGGATCAGGGCAACCGGGGCACCCGGCAGCGGCCCACGGCCCAGGAGATGCAGCAGCGGATGGAGCAGATGCGGGACCGCGTGATGGATCAAGCCCGCACGCAACTTGGCTTCAGCGAAGAGGAGTGGAAGGAAGTCAAGCCGCTGTATCTGAAGGTGGCGGAGATTAACCGCGATCTCACCCGCACCAATCGCGGCATGATGATGATGCAGGGTGGTCGCACACGTGGCCCCGGTCAACCCGGCGCGGACAATGCCCCGCCGGCGCAGCCGCAGGCACCGCAGGCCTCGACTCGGCCTGAGGACAACACGCCCTTGGCGTTGGCGCGGGTGAAGCTGGATGAAGTGGTGCGCAACGAGGCCGCCCCGGCCGCGGAACTTCAGGCCGCGCTGGACGGCTACCGTGCCGCACGGCTCCAGACGCAGAAAGACTTGGACAACGCCCGCCAGGCTCTGCGCGAAGTGCTGAGCCTGCGTCAGGAAGCCATGCTGGTGAGCAACGGCACACTGGATTGACCGCGTTGCGCGTCCACGCAAGGTGGATGATTTTGTAATCGCTTGGCCGGCGGGGGTCTGACGACCCCTCCGGTCTTTTCAACTGGCGCTGCTGCCGCAACGAGCCGCGCACGAAGTAAGCAGGTGGCCGCGCCGTCCATGAGGGACAAATACCGCTTACTTCGTGCGCGGCTCTTGGCCTGATTCGCTTGCAAATCCACCCGCGTTACCCTGCCTCCCGCCCCCCGGTACTCCCCATGACCGCACTGCTTGAGCGAATGCGTAGTGATGGCCTGCTCGACGCCGCGGGCGTGGCGGAACTCCGCGCCGCGGGCCACGCCAATGGTGCCAACGGCTCCAACGGTCAAGGTGGCGAAGTTGCCCTGCGGCAGGTCACGGGCTTGTCCGAAGAGGCGCTGCACGAATACCTCTCGCGGGTGCTGGGCTTGGAGCGGGTCGATCTCAAAACCGCCAGCCCCACCGCGGAGTTCGTCGCCAAGTTCCCCGTGACCATTCTGCTCAAGCACCAGTTGTTGCCGCTGTCGAGCCAAGACGGCCAACTTCGCGTGGCCACGGGCAGCGGCACGGATCAGTCGGGCTTGGACGAGTTGCGCATGGCCTGCGGGCAGTCGGTGGTGCCGGTGTTGGCACCGGCGGCGGAAATCACACGCTGCCTCTCCGGGCTGTTGGGTGTCGGCGCTGACACCTTGGAGGTGCTCGTCAGTGAGGCTGGCGATCAGCGCGACGTGATCGAGCCGGGGTCGGATGTGGTGCTGGATGGCGGAGCGCAGGACGCCTCGATCATCACCTTGGTGAATCAGATTCTCAGCGAGGCCATTGAACGCCGCGCCACGGACGTGCACATCGAACCGTTTGAGACTTCGATGCGTGTTCGTTACCGCATTGACGGCGTGTTGCAGGAGACGCCGCTGTCGCGCGAGGTGCATCAGTTTCACGCGGCCATCGTGTCGCGCTTGAAGATTCTCAGTCAGCTTGACATCGCCGAAAAGCGTCTGCCCCAGGATGGCCGCGTGAAGCTGCGCATCGGCCCGCGGGAGTTGGACGTGCGCGTGTCGGTCATTCCCATGCTCCACGGCGAAGCGGTGGTGATGCGTCTCTTGGATCGCACCACGGCCTTGATGGGCATCGAGCATTTGGGCATGGCCGCGCGCGACCGCGCCGTGGTCGAACGCACCTTGAACCTGCCCCACGGCATCGTGCTGGTCACCGGGCCAACGGGCAGCGGCAAGACCACCACCCTTTACGCCGGCCTGACGCAGATCAACGATCTGGAACGCAAGATCATCACTATCGAAGACCCGGTGGAGTATCACCTGCACGGCATCAACCAGATTCAGGTTTCCACCAAGGCCGGTCTGACGTTCGCCCGCGGGCTGCGCTCGATCTTGCGGCATGACCCGGACGTGGTGCTGGTGGGTGAAATCCGCGACCACGAAACCGCCGAGATCGCCGTGCAGGCTTCGCTCACGGGGCACTTGGTTTTCTCCACGCTGCACACCAACGACGCCCCCGGCGCGACGGTGCGGCTTATTGACATGGGCATCGAGCCGTACCTCGTGGCTTCGACGTTGGAAGTGGTCATGGCCCAGCGGTTGTTGCGCACCATCTGCCCGCATTGCCGCGAGAGCTTCGTGCCTCACGATGTCGATTTGCTGCGACGGCGCTACGGCGATGTTCTGCCGGCGGAGTACGTCCACGGCCGGGGCTGCGAGGCGTGCCGGCAAACCGGCTACCTCGGGCGGCGGGGCATCTTTGAAATCATGCCCGTCACCGAAAGCATCCGCACGCTGGTCATGCAGCGAGCCGCGATTCCCGTGATTCGCCGCCAAGCGCGTCACGAAGGCATGCGCACCTTGCGCGAAGACGGCTGGCGCTTGCTGGGCGAGGGGCTGACGACGGTGGATGAAGTGCTGCGCGTGACCAAGGACGAGCTGCCGACGGACGTGGCCGGTGCCGCGACAACGGAGGCGAGAGCATGAGCGCCTTTGAATACCTGGCGGTGGATTCGCAAGGTCGGCGCATCAGCGGCACGCTCCAGGCCGAGGCGCGACCCTTGGCGGTCAAGGAGTTGCGTCAGCGCGGCTTGTCGCCGGTGCGGTTGGGGGAAATCGAATCGACGGCCTCGACCCATCGCTCGGCCGGCAAACGTTTGAGCAAGCGCGGGGCCGAGGACTTCTGCCGCGAGTTGTCGAACCTGTTGGCGGCTGGCATTCCCATGAGCCGGGCGCTGGCGATTCTCTGTCGTGAGTCCAAGCGCCGCGGCGCGGGCGTGCTTCGCGCCATTCACGATGACGTCACCGGCGGTGGGACGCTGGCGCAGGCCATGAACCACAGCGGATCGTTTTCACAGGTGCAGATCGCCATGGTCCGCGCCGGTGAAGCGGGCGGCTTCCTCGACGTGGTGCTGGCGCAGATCGCCGACTTCCAGAGCCGCGAACGCGACTTGGCCGGGCGGGTCAAAAGCGCCTTGGCCTACCCCGCGGTGCTGGCGACGGTCTCCACGGGCGTGATGATTTATCTGCTGGTTTACTTCATTCCCAAGTTCACCGTGATGTTCGCCGACCTGGGCGGAACCTTGCCGGCCTTGACCCGCGGCATCGTCGCCGTCAGCGATCTGCTGATTCATCGCGGGGCGTATGTGGTCATCGCCTTGGTGTTGGCCGCGCTGCTCATGCGGCGACTGGCGAAATCACCCGGCGGACGGTTGCGCATGGAACGAGTGCTCTTGCGGACACCGGGCCTGGGGCTGGTGGTTTCGCGCTTGGCGCTGGTGCGCTTCAGCCGCATGTTGGGCACGCTCTTGGCCGCTGGTGTACCGCTGGTGGCATCGCTGCGGGTGGCGCGGGAAGCCTTGGGCAACGAGGTGCTTTCCGACGCCATGCGCATCGCCACGGAAGACGTCACCCGTGGCCGGGGCTTGGCGCGAAGCCTGCAAGGTTGCGGGCAGTTGTTCCCGCTTTCGGTCGTGGAAACCTTGGCCGTGGCCGAGGAGGCCGGGCGGCTGGAAAAGGAACTCATCCGCCTGGCCGGGGTGTACGAGTTTGAACTCGAGCGGCAAATGCGAACCCTCGTGGCCATGGCCGAGCCACTGTTGCTCTTTGTCATGGCGGGCCTGGTCGGCACCGTCGTCATCGGCATGTTGCTTCCGATTTTTACCTTGCAGGACCTTATCAAATGAATCGACCTTCAAGCGTTCCCCGTTCCACGCCGCGCGGTTTCACCTTGATTGAAATGCTCCTGGTGCTGGTGATCCTGGCGACCTTGGCGGCCATTGTGGTGCCCAAGTTCGTCGGTCGCTCCGAGCAGGCGCGGGTCACCGCCACCCAGACCGACATCTTCAACCTTGAAACGGCGTTGGACGCTTTTGAGGTCGATGGCGGGCGCTACCCCACCGAGCAGGAAGGCCTGGGCGCGTTGATCGAAGCGCCGACGGACGTGGACGGTTGGCGCGGGCCGTACTTGAAAAAGGGCATGCCCAAAGACGCCTGGGGCCAGCCCTACATCTACCGCCAGCCCGGCCGCCACAACACCAGCGGTTACGACCTATTCAGCACCGGCCCCAACAAGCAGGAAGGCGACGATGACGATGTGGTCAACTGGACCAAAGATGAGTGAGCGTGCCGCCAAAGCTCCCGGCGTCTCCGTGACTTGCGGGACTTCCGGGGGTGGGGGGTTCACGCTCATTGAATTGATGCTTGTCATGGCGCTGTTGGTGGCGATCATGGCGTTGGCCGGGCCGCGCTTGAATCGCTTTGCTCGCGGTCGGGCGATGGACGCCGAGGCTCGGATGCTGGTGGCGCGCTTGAACGCCGCCCGTGACCGCGCCGCGGTCAGGGCCGTGGTCTGTCGCGTGGAAATCGACGCCGACGGCGGGGGCACCCGCATCACCCAACAGCAAGGCGGCGTGTTCGTCGATGGCGAGGATTCCTTGGCGCGACACACGCGACTGCCCCAGGGCTTGCGGTTGGCCATCGAGCCGCTTGATGACACCGGCGCAAACGACGGGCAAGCGACGTGGATCGAAATCCAACCCACCGGCTGGGCCACCGCCGCACGGATCACCCTGACCGATCAGGCCGGCGATGCCCTCTACATCCTGGCGCGCACGCCTTTGGAACGCTTCGTCATCACCACCGACGCGACGGCCAGCGTGGACACCACCCACGGGGAGGCGCTGTAATGATCCACACGCGACCCCGAAAAAGGGGACATCCACAATTTCCCCTTCACTGTCCTCCGCATCATCCCAGCGCCAAGGAAATTGTGGATGTCCCCTTTTTCTACCCGCGCCGTCACCGTGGCGTGACGCTTATTGAAACCCTCGCGGCCATCGCCCTCTTGGCCACGGTGTTGCCCGTGCTTTCCCGCGCTTGGGTGCTGAGTATGGACACCGCCTCGCGCTCGCAAAACCAAGTCATCGCCGCGTCCTTGGCGGAGGATCGCCTCGCCGAAATGGTCATCGAAAAGGACTTCTCCCAAGCCGAGAGCAGCGGCGACTTCGGCGATGAACATCCCGGCTTCACTTGGACGGCCACGCAGGGCGATTGGGAACTCGATGGCCGCTTCCGCCTCATCACCGTCACCGTCACCTGGACGCGGCGGCAAATCGTGTACGAACTGCCCGTAAGCACCTTGGTCGATCCCACCGGAACATGATCGTGCACAGACGCGGTTTCACTTTGTTGGAGCTTCTGCTGGCGATGGCCATCACGGCCATCACCGCCGGGCTGCTCTACGCGGTGATGCGTGCCGGTTTCACCGCCGCCCGCGTGACCGCCGATGCCGCCGGCGATTCGCGTTCGCTGGTGCTGGCTTTGGATCGCATTGAGCGGGCCGTGGCCTCGGCCCCGCCGCCACGCGGACTTCTGGCGGGAGCGTTGATCGGCGATGACCAGACTGTCGAAGGCCATGATGCTCTTTCGTTGCACACCGTCGTCGATGCCCTGGGCACCGAGTGGGGCGACATCGTGGGCGTCAGTTACGAATTGCAGGCCGCCCCCGCCGCCCCCGCCTCCGCCCCCGGAGAGGGCTTGCGACTCGTTGAGTTGACCACGCGGAATCTGCTGGCACCGGGTGAAGCGCCAGTGGAGACGCGGGTGATCTGCGCCGATGTGGCCACGCTGAACTTTCGATATTTCGATGGCAGTGGATGGTTTGATTCGTGGGACTCGACGCAACTGGGCAACCTGCTGCCGGTGGCCGTGGAAGTGACGTTGGAACTGCGGGAGCGTGAGGTGTCGCAAGACGGGCAGAGCAGTGGAACCAGCGCCCAACAAACCCGGCAACTCACCCGCTTGATCACGCTGCCCTGCGCCACGGGCCAGGAGGCGGCCCAATGAGCCAGACACTTCACAAACCCCACGGACGCCGACGCGGGTTGATCGTCAGTGACAACGCAGTTGAACTTGTAGAGCTTGGTTGGGTGCCTGTGGCAAAGGCTCTGCGTGCCACAGTCAATCCACACCAGCATCGCTGTGGCACGCCGAGCCTTTGCCACAGCCACCCCATTTGCAAATGCCCTGGCCTTGGCTTGACCGCCCACTCGCGCTGTCGCGGTTCGACCTTTCTCATGACCCTCTGGCTTCTGGCGGCGCTAACGGCACTGGCGGTGACGCTGGCTTACGGCGCTCGGGTGGAGCGGCATCACGCGGCCAATGTCGCCGCCGTCGCCGAGGCACGCCAGGCCCAACAGGCCGGCTTGCGTTACGTCGTCAAGGCCCTGACCGACACCGGCGGCACATTGCCCACCGACCAGGACATGCCCGCCGCCGCCATGCGCGTCGGCAACGCGGCCTTCTGGATCATCCGCCCCGACGATGAAGGCGATGGCCAGCAACACTACGGCTTGGTCGATGAAGGTGGCCGGCTCGATATCAACACCGCGCCGCTGGAGGTGTTGCAGCGGCTGCCCGAGTCCACGCCTGAAATCGCCGCGGCCATCATCGACTGGCGCGACGCCGATGAAACCGTCACCGACGGCGGGGCCGAGAGCGATTTCTATCTTCGCAAGCCCGTGCCCTACAACGCCAAAAACAGCCCCTTTGAAAGCGTCGAAGAGTTGCGCCTGGTGGCGGGCGTGACCGATGAAATCCTCTGGGGCGAAGACACCAACCGCAACGGCATGCTCGACGCCTGGGAAAACGATGGCGACACCAGCCCCCCCGGCGATGACCGCGACGGCCAACTCAACCGCGGCCTGGCGGGGTGGTGCACGGCCTATCTGCGCTGGCCGGCGCAGAGTACTGACCCGGCCCAACCGCTGCTGGCCATCAACACCGCCACCCGTCAACAAATCGAGCAGGGCTTGGCGCGATATTTCGACCCGTCGCGGGCGGTGAACTTGGCGCAGGCCATCATCTCCCAGCGGCCGCTGCCCACGATTTTTCATCTCTATCACAACGCCCATCTCACGCGACAGGAGTTTGAACTGCTCGAACCGGCGCTGGATTTCGCTTCGCAGGGTGGTGGGGCGTGGCCGCTTCCGGGGGCGAGTAGTTTCCGTCTCAACCTCAATGCCGCGCCGGCCACGGTGTTGGCCTGCTTGCCGGGCCTGACCGAAGCCGAGGCCCAATCCCTGCTCGAAGCCCGGCTGGCGCTGGCCAACGGGACATCGCTGGCTTGGGCCTTGGATGTCATCGAGCCGGAGAAACTGCTGGCCGCGATGGCGGTGCTCGGAGGGGGTGGGACAGGGAGTGGAGCGGTGGGGCGGTCTTATCAATACAGCGCCGACATTCTCAGCGTCTCCCACGATGGCCGGGCCTTTGCCCGCGCTCGTTACGTCATCGATGTGTCCGGCTCCACCCCGCGCGTGCTTCACCGCCAGGACCTCACCGCACGCGGTTGGCCGCTGGATGAAACCTGGCTGGATCGCCTCCGCGCCGGTGAGCCGTTGGACGATGTATTGGCCGATGCCCGCCTCGATGCGGGGCTTTGACCCAAGGAACCTGCCCTCATGAATTGGATGCCTGGATTCAATACCCGCCCGACTGCCGCGATCATCCCTAGCCCGCGTTGGCTGACCGTGCTATGCCGCGCCACCCCGCGCCAGTCCGCTCCCGCGTTGCCACGCTTTGATTTTCCCGCCGGTGTCAGTTGGCAAACGCCCGTGGAACTTGGCCGGGCCTTTGCGGCCTTCCTTGGTGAGCATGGGGTCGAGGCTCGCGCCATTGGCGCGGTGGCTTTGCCCGCGGATTGGCTGGCGCTGCGGGCCACGATGCTGCCCCCGACGGATGACTCGCGTTTGTTGCCGGGTCTGATTGAGTTTGCCGCCGATGATCTTTTCGCCGAGCGCTTGGATGAACTGGCGTTGACTTTTCAGGTGGCCGAGGTTTCCAAGGCCGAAGCGCCGGCGGCGGGAGCGTCAGCGCAAGAGAGTGGAACGGGGGTTCCGGGGGGGGCTGGCGCGTCGATCTTTGCCTGCCATCGCAGTCGGCTTGACGAGCTTCAGGCCATGCTCACCGCTGCGGGCATCAACGCCCGATTCATCGTGCCCCTGGCCGCGGCCGTGGCGCAGGGCCTAAAACTCCCGTCCGAATCACTGTTGCTCTTGCAGTGCGGCGACATCGCCGAGTTAGCGGTCATCGAGGCGGGGCGTGTGACCTGGCTTTCATCGTTGGACCTGCCCGCCGGCCAGCCCGAGAAATGGGCCACGGCTTTGGCGCGCTTGGCGATGTCGCTGCCGACCAATGGACACCGGCGATTGCTGGCCTTGACCGATCCCGCCGTGGCGCGGGTCGCGGCCCAAGCGCTCCACGTGGAACTGGTCGCTCCCGTGGCTCAAGACGGCCAAGCCGCTTCCGCCCGCGATTCCGATGAAGCCTTGGCCACCATCGCCGCGCAGGTCTTTCGCGCCCGCGCCGCCGGCTTGAACTTCCTCACCCGGCGCGGGCCACGCTCCACCCGTGACTGGCGGCTGATCGTCAAGCGTTCCGCCTTGGCCGCGTTGCTTGTCCTGGCCTTGCTGGGTTGGTTCGCCTACGACTGGGTCAATGTCCGCCATCAGGCCGCGGCTTCGCAAGCGCAACTCGACGAGATGGCGCATGACGCCGCGATGCTGACACAAATCAAAGCCTTCACCGACGCCACCGATCCTTGGAGCGCCGCCCGGCCCGATCACCTCCAAGCCCTCATGGCGTTGACCAGCCAGTTCCCCGAAGATGGCGTCATTTGGCTTTCGAGTTGCGAAATGGAGGAGGGCGGGCGCATCACGCTATTGGGCAAGGCCCGCAGTCGCACCGCAGTGCTGACGCTGTTGGCGAACCTGGAAAGCAGCGGCCAGTTCGACCACATCGCCCCGTCCTATGTTCGTCAGCAATCGGGCGGTGGGGGCGGGGCTTCCGGGGGCGGAGGGGGGGATGGGCAGGTCACTTTCGCCGCCACCTGTCGGCATCGTCAGGGAGTCACCCCATGAGCATGTCCAAACGCGAGCGTCTGATTCTCTTGGCCGTGCTTGTGATCGCGGGCCTGTTCCTCGCGGATCGCTGGCTGTTGTCGCCCTTGTGGGAGAGCTATCAAGGCGATGTGAATCGGGCGGGGCGGTTGCAAGGGGAAGTGTTTCAGACGCAAACTTTGCTGCGCCATCGCCGCGAGATTGAAACCACCTGGCGGCAGCGTCAGGAAGCCGGCGTGGCGTCGGAGGTTTCGCTGGCCGAGAGCCAGTTGCTCAACCGTCTGGAGCAGTGGGCCGGGGAAGCGCGGCTGAGCGTTTCTTCGATGAAACCCGAACGCGAGCCGGTGAAAAAAGGTGCCATCGTGCAGCGGGTTCGTTGCCGCATGATCGTGGGCGGCAACATGGAGTCGGTGGCCCGCTTCTGCCATCGCCTGGAGACGGCGGACTTTCCAGTGCGACTGGAATTGATGCAGTTTTCCAGCGTCGATTCCCGCAAGGATGGCTTGACCGTGCAGTTCGTGGTTTCGACCGTCTGCCTCGTGCCACCCGCCACCACCGTCGCCGCGAGATCCAACAAACAAGGCCTCCCGGGATAACCTCATGATTCATCGTTCATTTATTCATCGCGTGTTGGTCGTCGCGGCGTTGTCTTTGTTGATGACAACCATGCTCTCGGCCCAGAGTGCGGCGACCGAAACCGCGAGCAAGGAACAACCGTCGCAGGTTGGCGATTTCAAGTTGCTCTGGCAGCGCAACATTTTCAGTTCAACGCGGCAGAAGGTTGTCGAGCGTCCGCCGACTGAGACGCAAAGCGTCATCGTCACCCCGCCACACGATCCCGCCACGGATTGGGTGCTTCGCGGCACGCTCTACCGCGACCGCGCCTGGGTGGCGCTGTTGGAAAACTCGAAGACTGGCGAAGCGCTCACCGCAAGCGTCGGCCAAGTCGTCGCGGAACGAACCTTGACGGGCATCACTTTCGATGGCGTGGGTCTGGCCGATGGCGGCAGCATCGCGCCGGGGCAGACCTTGACCGGAGGGGTCGCTGGCACTTCCGGTTCCACCGGTACCTCTCCCACAACCAGCGGGGGCAGCGCTTCGATGGCGACTTCAACCAATCCCGATGCGACCTCCGATACGCCCTCCGACACGCCACCCGCTGACACCTCCGGGGGCGGGGGCGGGGGGATGTCCATGCTTGAACGTCTGCGTCAACGCCGGGCCCAGGAAAGCGGAGCCAAGCCATGACCTTTAACCGTCCACCAAGGAAACGTGACCTTATGAAACGCCTGCCCGCCATTGCCCTTTTCGCCTGCCTGTTGGTACTGATGCCCGCCATCGTCGCGGCTCAATTGCTCGACCCCGCGCCGGTCGAACCCCCGGTCTCCCCGCCTCCGCCCCCGGCCGCGGAAGTGGTGGAGTCGCCGCCTTTGGCCACCGATGGAGCCGCGCCCGCTTCGGCACCAGCCACGCCGGACGCAGCGGCCTCGGCACCTAGCGAAGCGACCCCCGCGCCGGCCGACACCGCCGCGCCGGATGTGGTCATCGTTCCCCGCGCTGCGGATGGCACTGGCGCATCTTCGGGCATGATGATGAACTTCAAGGACGCCCCCTTGGAATTGGTGTTGCGCGAGATGAGCCGGGATCTGGGGCTGGTCATCATCGACGGCTCCAAAACCGCCGGCCGGGTCAATCTCGTCAGCGGTCAACCGCTGTCAACCGATGAAGCCGTGGCGGCGTTGAACTCGGCGCTCAAGGGCAACGGCCTGACCGCCATCCGCACCGGGCGCAGCCTGCGCATCGTCCGCATCGACGAGGCCAAGCAGGCCAACATTCCCGTCCGCGCCGGCAGCGACCTTGCCCAACTCACCGACACCGATGTGATGGTCACGCAGGTCATTCCCATCCGTTACGCCGAGGCCGACAAACTCAAAACAGACTTGGCGCAGCTCGTGCCAGCCTACGCGCACCTGACGAGCAACATCGCCAGCAACACTTTGATCTACACCGCCACGGAAGCCGATGTGCGTCACTTGGCGCAGATCGTGCGGGCCTTGGATGTGCAACTGGCCGAGGCCGACAACGTGAAAGTTTTCTCGCTGAAGTTCGCCGACGCCAAGAACACCGCCACGCTGATTGAAAAGGTGTTCAACCAGGATCGCACTGGCGGGACGTCGGCGCAGCAGCGTTTCGCCGGGTTCTTCGGTCGCGGCGGTCGGTCTCAGGGCGGGGATCAGCAGTCCAGTGAAACCTCGGCCAACACCGTGCGTCAGCAGAAGGTTTCCGCCGCCGCCGACGCCCAGACCAACGCCGTGGTGGTCACCGCACCGCCGGAGATCATGACGATCATCGCCGAGGTGATCGCACAGTTGGACGCCAACCCCACCGCGGAGGAATCGATCTTCGTCTATCCGTTGACCAACGCCAAGGCCAGCGAACTTGAGCCGGTGTTGCAAAACATTTTCAGTTTGAACAACAGCGCCAACGGCACCACTTCCGGGAGTCGCACATCCACCGGCGGTCGCACTTCCACAGGCGGTCGCACCTCGACGGGGGGGGCTTCGCCCTTCAGCGGTCGCACACCGGGCCAAACGGGTGGTGCCAGCGCCGCCACCTCGACCGCGGGCGTCTCGGCGGAGGCTGTCTCGGACCTCGCGGGCAAGGTTTACGTCGTGGCGGAAGCGGCCACCAACAGCCTGCTGGTGCGCACGGCCCCCAAATACTTCGACCGCGTCAAGGCCATCCTCAAAGACCTCGACCGCTCCACCCGCCAGGTGCTCATCAAGGTGCTCATCGCGGAAGTCACCCACGACAACAGCCGCGATCTGGGCGCGGAGTTCTCCGTGCTCAATCTCAACGTGGACGGCGGCAAGGGCACCATCGCCACCGACATGGGCCTAAGCACGCTGACCAGCGGCGGGGTGGCGAAGTTCGTCAGCGCCGACTTCCAAGCCACGCTGCGGGCCTTGGAAAAGGTGGGCAAGCTCGACGTGCTGAGCCGCCCGTATTTGCTGGCCAGTGAGAACCAGGCCGCCGCCATCACCGTCGGCGAAGAGGTTCCCTACATCACCAACAGCCGCGTCACCGACGCCGGCCAAACCGTCAACACCGTCGAGTACCGCGACATCGGCATCATCCTGGAGGTCACGCCCTACATCGGCCCCGATGGCATGGTGATCCTCGATGTCAGTCAGGAAATCTCCTCCCGTACCGGGCGCACCGTGGCGGTTTCGGAAAACTTCGATGCCGAGGTCTTCGCCAAGCGCTCCGCCCAGACCCGCGTGGCCGTCGCAAACGGGCAGACCGTGGTCATCGGTGGCCTCATGCAGGACCAAGTCACCGACACCCAAAGCAAGGTTCCCATCCTGGGCGACATCCCCTTGGTCGGGGCGGCTTTCCGTCGCACGCAGAAGTCCAAGACCAAGACCGAGCTGCTTATCTTCCTCTGCCCGCAGACGGCGTTGACGCCCGAAGAGTTGCAGGCCGTGTCGGACAAGACCAAGTCCCATGCCGTGGGCGTGAAGGACGCGGTGGAGAAGGGCTCGCTGGAACGCGGCTTAAAGGAACTGGAACTGCCGGGCAACACGCCGCCGGTTGAGGGCGATCAAGAGAAGCCCCGGCCCGCAGTGAAGAAAGGGTTGTGATAATGGCGGCGATGAACAGCGATGCAACAAACCCTCGTCGTGGCGTGTGGTGTTCAATCTTCGCGCTGTCGCTGTCGCTCTGCGTGACAGGTTGCGCCACAAGCCAGTCAGGATCAGCCAACGCCGACGGGCGATCCCCTCGCGGCGAGCCTTCCATCGCCATCGACTCCGTCGCCGACCGTCTCCACGACATCAGCGGGTCAATCCTGCTTTTCTATAACGCCTACCACCGACTGCCTGAATCGTTAAACGAGCTTTGCCTGGTCACCGGCTTGTCACCCCGCCAAGTCAACGACCCGGCCACGGACAAACCGTTCACCTATCGGCCCCAAGGCTTGGGCCAATTCCCCGGCGGCGGTGTCATTGTGCTGGCCGCAGCGCCCCAAGGCACGGAAAACGACGCGGGCAATCGCTGGTGCGTGGTCATCGACACCACCACACAAGCCCCGGTCTGTCGCGTGTTGCTTCTGCCCCCGGAAGCTTTGGCCATGCCCGCCCCGGAAACGCCGCGATGAAGATTCTGGTCATCGAAGATTACCTCCCGCTGCGTCAAAGCCTCTGCCAAGGGTTGCGTGAGGAGGGGTACACCGTGGAGTCCTCCGCCGATGGTCAGGACGGTCTTTGGCGGGCGCAAAACGGACAGGCCAACGCCATCGTGCTGGACCTCATGCTGCCCAAAATCGACGGCTTCACGCTGCTGCGCAAGCTGCGGCAAAGCGACACCACCACGCCCGTGCTCATCCTCACCGCCCGCGGCGATGTCGAGGATCGCGTCAAGGGTCTCAACCTCGGGGCCGATGACTATCTGCCCAAACCGTTTTCCTTTGCGGAACTGCTGGCGCGATTGCAGGCGTTGCTGCGTCGGCGGTACGACCAGCGCAATCCCGTCATCGAGGCCGGCCCGCTGCGCATCGACAGCACGCAACGCCGTGTGACCCGGGATGGTCAGCCGCTGCATCTGACCCCGCGCGAATATCACCTGCTGGAGTTACTGGCCCGGCGAGGGGGCGAGGTCGTCAGCCGCCAGGAAATCCAGGAGTGCATCTACGAGTTCGAGGATGAAATGACCAGCAACGTGGTGGAGGTTTACGTGAGTTACCTTCGCCGCAAACTCGATCGGCCTGAACAACCCAGCCTCATCGAAACCGTGCGCGGCCACGGTTACCGCTTGGTCATGCCGCCGCAAACGCAAGATCCGAAAAAGGGGACATCCACAATTTCCACTTCATTGTCGTTTGAATGATCCCAGCGCCAAGGACATTGTGGATGTCCCCTTTTTCTCTGCTGACTCTCTGACCCTCACCATGAGCAAACCCCTTTCCATTCGCATGCGCTTGCTGGGCGGCCTCATCGCCTCGCTGACCCTGGTGCTGGCCGCCAGTGGGGGAGGCCTTTATTGGCTGCAAAGCGAATTGTTGTACCGCGAGTTTGATCGCCGCCTCGATCGCGCCATGATGCAGGGCCTGCGTGAGTTTCGCCGAGAGACACCTGACCCAACCGCCCCTGACTTCACCCCCCAGCCCGCGCCCGATGGCCTGGTGTTCATCGGAACTTGGCGCGAAGATCAACCAAACCCTGAACGCTTCCTGCCCGCCCCACAAGATGCGGCCTCATCCCAGTCGATCTCTCCTCTCCCCGACTTCCCCACGCTGGCCGCGCTAGCGCAAAGTGGCGAACACCAAAGCTTGCGTTTAGCGGACAACCGCCACGTGCGTCTGACCGCCCGCCGCGGCCCGCCCATGTCCCCCGGCAACTGGCGCGACCGTCGCCGTGATGACCCATCACGCCCGTCCCGTTCCGAAACCCCCGACGAGGCAACGCCTCCCAACGCGACCGCGCCCGATTCGACGCCTTCTCCCCAATCGCCCCCGCAACCGCCGCGTGAGGAGCGGCCGGCGCACATTCTCTTCGCCGCCGCCGATCTCGCGCCACTTCACGTCGCGTTGTATCAATGGGCTTTGATGCTCCTGGCCGGGGGAGCGGGGGCGGAATTGCTGGTCGTTTCCGTGGTGCTCGTGGCCGTGCGCCGGGGCCTGGCACCCTTGCGGGAGATGGAAACCCGCATCGCCGCCATCGACGACACCGACCTGACCGCCAGACTTGGCGTCACGCACCTGCCCGCCGAGTTGCGCCCCGTCGTGGGTCAGTTGAACAAACTGCTGGCCCGCATGGAGGCCGCCTTCCAACGCGAACGCGAGTTCACCGCCAACGCCGCCCACGAGTTCATGACGCCTCTGGCGGCCATTCGCACCCAGATCGAAGTCGCCCTTCGACGCCCGCGTTCCGCACCCGAATACCACGACACCTTGACGCAATCTCTGCAAACCGCCCTGTCACTCCAGCGACTGGTCGAATCCCTGCTCGACCTTGCCCGGCTCGACTGCGGGCAGGTTCACACGCGACCGGAATCGTTCGATGCCGCGGGCTTGCTGCGGGAGTTGGTGGAGGCGATGCAACACGCCGCCGAGTCGCGCGGTTGTGTGGTGCGTTATGAAGGGCCGGAGGAGTTGATCTTCACGACGGATCGGCAACTGTTGGAACGCATCGCGGGCAATCTGCTGCGCAACGCCGCGGAATACGCCGATGTGGACTCGACCATTGTCGTGGGGCTACGTCACCAAGGCGACGAGGACGGCGGGGAAATTGGTGGCGGGGGGGTGGAACTGCGGGTGGAAAACGCCGCGACAAATCTCGCGGCCGAGGATGTGGCACGCATGGGCGATCGCTTCTGGCGTCGTGATGAATCGCGCACCGACACCGCCCGGCACAGCGGCTTGGGGCTTTCCATCGTCAGCCGATGCGTCCACGTCCTGGGCGGTCAATGGCGGGCCACGCTGCAGGGCCAACAACTGACCGTCACGGTTCACATCCCCGGCACAGTGGCCTGAAAAAGGGGACATCCACGCTCTGTGGAAACCCCCTTGTTTGCGTAATTGTTTGCCAAATAACAACACACGGTGCCACACAGCATCCCGACAGGGTGCTGTGTGCGATTGACACTTTGGGTGCGATTCCAAAGGGTTTCGAGGGATGACAGGCAAATATTGGACCTTGACTGGTTGGTTTTCGCCAGACACACAGCACCCTATGCGGGATGCTGTGTGGCACCGGGCGCGGGGTTTTCCACAGAGCATGGATGTCCCCTTTTTCACGCTGGTGCCTCCGCGCAATCCCCCGCTTTTCCCCATCTTCTCAAGGCCTCTCCGGGAGGGCTGTGAAGCGATTTGACACCGGGGCGGGCAGACCTACAATTACCCTTCCCCATCGCGTCGGGCCAACGGTTTTCAACGACCTGCGGCCACCGGGAACGCCGGGGAACTTCCGGGGTGGGGCGAATCAGGGGGGAAACTTCCGGGAAACTTCCGGGGGCGGGGGATGTGGAAAACGAGCCGATTTGACATGGCCAGATGGTTCGGTAAGATGTGTGGCTCGCCTTGAGTCGGAACCCCGTTAATGACGAGGTCACGACCCGCGGCAAGCGGCGTCAGCGGCAGCGAAAAACGCAAGTTTTTGGCTGGCAAAGACGAAGTTCTTTGACAAGTGGATATGCTGGGTAAAGCACATAAGTGCATACCGAGTAACAAAAGATTGAGCTCTGAGGAGCTTGTTCGAGGCCTTGGCCGTTAAACGTCAAACGCTTCGGATCGTCATGCTGTCAATCGTGGCGTGACGGGTTGAGTCGGCTTTGTTCCGAACTTGTTCGGTTCGAGGTCGGCGTGATCAAGCTACTAAGGGCGTACGGTGGATGTCTTGGCGTCAAGAGGCGATGAAAGACGTGAGAACCTGCGATAAGCCCAGGGGAGCTGGTAACTAAGCTGTGATCCTGGGATGTCTGAATGGGGAAACCCACCCGCAAGGGTATCCGTGTCCGAATGCATAAGACACGGAAGCGAACGTAGGGAACTGAAACATCTAAGTACCTACAGGAAAATAAAGAAACCTCGATTCCGTAAGTAGCGGCGAGCGAAAACGGAAAAGCCCAAACCAGGCCTCGGCCTGGGGTTGCGGACACCGACATGGCACGCATAATGGATTCTGAATGGGCTGGAAAGCCCGACCATAGAAGGTAATAGTCCTGTAATGGTCTGTGAAAGCGGCCTAGGTGCTCCAGAGTAGCGCGGAGCTCGTGAAACTCCGCGTGAAACTACGGGGCCCACCCCGAAAGGCTAAATACTACTTGACGACCGATAGTGAATCAGTAAGGTGACTGAACGATGAAAAGCACCCCGACAAGGGGAGTTAAAAGTACCTGAAACCGTACGCTTACAAGCGGTCGGAGCCTGCCTTCGGGCGGGTGACGGCGTGCCTTTTGCATAATGAGCCGGCGAGTTGGCCTCTGTGGCAAGCTTAAGGAGTACACCTCCGTAGGCGAAGCGAAAGCGAGTCTTAAAAGGGCGTTAAGAGTCGCAGGGGTCAGACGCGAAACCTAAGTGATCTACCCATGGCCAGGTTGAAGGAAGGGTAAAACCTTCTGGAGGACCGAACCCGTTAACGTTGAAAAGTTAGGGGATGAGCTGTGGGGAGGACTAAAAGTGTAATCAAACTGGGAGATATCTCGTTCTCCTCGAAATAGTTTTTGGGCTAGCCTCACGAGTCAAACGACAGGGGTAGAGCTACTGGATGGAAATAGGGGGCTACCCGCTCATCTATTCCAACCAAACTCCGAATACTGTCGTGTTTGTCGTGGGAGTCAGAGTGTGGGCGATAATGTTCATGCTCAAAAGGGAAACAACCCAGACCGCCAGCTAAGGTCCCAAATGACGTCTTAGTTCGAAAGGAAGTCAGGGTGCGATGACAGCCAGGATGTTGGCTTAGAAGCAGCCACCATTTAAACAACGCGTAATAGCGGACTGGTCGAGGACTCTGGCGCCGATAATGATCGGGAATAAGGCGTCAACCGAAGCTGCGGACTCTAGCAATAGAGTGGTAGAGGAGCGTTCCTGCCAGCATTGAAGCGAATCGTTAACGGTTCGTGGAGCGGCAGGAAGCGAAAATGCCGGCTTGAGTAACGATAAAACAGGTGAAAATCCTGTTCGCCGAAAGCCTAAGGTTTCCTGGGCAAGGTAAATCCGCCCAGGGTTAGTCGGACCCCTAAGGCGAGGCCGATGGGCGTAGTCGATGGATAGCGGGTTAATATTCCCGCACTTTCCGCGTAGGTTGAAGCGACGTGACGGAGTTCCGAGACAGGTCGGCCGACTAGTTGCGGCCGTCCCGCAAGGGCGAGGGTCTGAATCCCGAAGCCTGTTGACGAACTTTCAAGAAATAGCGTTCGTGGACGAAACGGAAAACCGTACTAAAACTGACACAGGTAGGCGTGGTGAATAACCTCAGGCGCTCGAGAGAACGGTTGTGAAGGAACTAGGCAAATTAACCCCGTAAGTTCGCAATAAGGGGGCCCTACTCGCAAGAGAGGGCGCAGAGAAAAGGGTCTGGGAACTGTTTATCAAAAACACAGGACTGTGCCAACTCGTAAGAGGATGTATACAGTCTGACGCGTGCCCGATGCCGGAATGTTAAGGAAGCAGGTCAATCCGCAAGGATGAAGCTTGCAACCGAAGCACCGGTGAATGGCGGCCGTAACTATGACGGTCCTAAGGTAGCGAAGTTCCTTGTCGGGTAAGTTCCGACGCGCATCAATCGCGTAATCACTGGACCACTGTCTCCACAACCGACTCGGTGAAATAGAAGACGCGGTGAAGATACCGTGTACCCGCAGCAAGACGGAAAGACCCCGTGGACCTTCACTGTAGGCTGATATTGGCCACGAGTATGTTCTGCGTAGGATAGGTGGGAGCCTTTGAAGTTCCGGTTCCGGCCGGGATGGAGGCAACGTTGAAATACCACCCTGAATATTCTTTTGACCTAACCTCGTCCCGTGAATCCGGGCGAGGGACCGTGTTAGCTGGGCAGTTTAACTGGGGCGGTTTCCTCCCAAAAAGTAACGGAGGAGTGCAAAGGTTGGCTCAGCGCAGTTGGAAACTGCGTGTCGAGTGCAAGGGCATAAGCCAGCTTTACTGCGAGACATACACGTCAAGCAGTCGCGAAAGCGGGCCCTAGTGATCCTGCGATCCCGTGTGGAAGGGTCGTAGCTCAACGGATAAAAGGTACCCCGGGGATAACAGGCTGATCGCTCCCGAGCGTCCATAGCGGCGGAGCGGTTTGGCACCTCGATGTCGGCTCTTCACATCCTGGGGCTGTAGGCGGTCCCAAGGGTTGGGCTGTTCGCCCATTAAAGTGGAACGCGAGCTGGGTTCAGACCGGCGTGAGCCAGGTCGGTCCCTATCTGCTGTGGGCGTAGCAATCTTGAAAGGAGTCTTCCCTAGTACGAGAGGATTGGGAAGGACATACCCCTGGTGCGCCAGTTGGACCGCTAGGTCCATCGCTGGGTAGCTAAGTATGGCAGGGATAAACGCTGAAAGCATCTAAGCGTGAAGCCCCCCTTAAGATTAGGATTGCACGAGACGCAAGTCTCGAAAGACCCCCGGAAGACTACCGGGTTGATAGGCGGGAAGTATAAAGGTAGAAATACCCTCAGCTGACCCGTACTAACGGTCGATCGCTTGATCATGCCGACCTTGCATCCAACATTCATACTCCCCCCCCGGGGAGCATGAATCGGAGCAAGCGGCGACCAAGCTCCTCAGACGATTGACATAATCGTCGAGTTCAGTCTTGCTCGGTATGCAATTTGTGCATAAATCCCAGTATAACCACGACATCCACGTGGAGGCGGTCAACGCCGCCTCCACGCTTTGTCGGTGATCATAGTGACGGGGTCACACCCGATCCCATCCCGAACTCGGCCGTTAAGCCCGTCACGCCGATGATAGTGCACCAGCGCGAAAGTAGGTCATCGCCGACTTTTTGAGCCTCGTTGAGCCTAAAGCTCACGAGGCTCTTTTTTTTCCTCTTCCGCCTCGTTTCCTCTTCCGCCCAAGGCAAACGTATCTGGATTAGCAAGAAAGCCAGGCCAAGAGCCGCGCACGAAGTTAGCGGGGTTTTTGCCTTCATAGGCCGACGTTGTCATCCGCTACCGCAAAATCACGACTCGCAAAGTGGCGTTGTTGTTGGTACATGCGTTTGCCCTGCTCTTCCGCCTCGGTTCCGTTCCTTTCTGCTATGCTTTCAATGCTTTTCTCCCATCGGTGGCAAGACGCGCGGCGGGGACGCCGCGGCTATTAGTCAAAAAAGGTATCCACCATGACAACCGCCCAAGAAGCCCTGCAACGCTTGCGCCAAGGCAACCGCCGCTTTGTCCACGACCTGGATGCCGCCGGCTCCAACGCCCGTCCCCGGCCGCGCTGCACCCAGCAGGAACCCTTCGCCATCATCCTGGGCTGCTCCGATTCCCGCGTGCCGGCCGAAATCGTCTTTGACCAAGGCCTGGGCGACCTCTTTGTCATCCGCGTGGCCGGCAACATCGTCGCACCCTCCCAAGTTGGCAGCGTGGAGTTCGCCGCGGCCCGCTACGGCACCCGACTGGTCGTCGTCCTGGGCCACTCCCAATGCGGAGCCATCCTGGCGACCCTCGAAGAACTAGGCCGGCCGTCCATCGAACAATCCCGCAACCTCCGCTCCATCGTCGATCGCGTCCGCCCCTCCGTCGAGCCGCTGCTGGGCACGGGCCTGGCGCGGGATGAACCAACGCTCGTCACCCAAGCCGTCCGCGCCAACATCCGCGCCT
>JBBRGB010000026.1:0-21990 GCA_038241095.1 Phycisphaerales bacterium | reverse complement strand
AAGGACTCCAAGAGTGGTTCTTCCAACTCGTTGCGGACTCTTATGTTAGCGAAGGCGCGGTGTACGGCCAGTGGGATGGTCGCAACCGTCTGCCCCGCATGTACGTCTGCCCCGATGCCGCCAACAGCGTCACCCACTTCGGCCAGTCTTGGATGGCCAACGGCTGGCCCATTGAAAAAAACGGCCGGGTCTGGGTCAACTACATGTCCATCGAGGATGTCACCTGGCAGAAACAGTCTCAGCAACCCCTGCAACGACTGCTGTTTATGGAAAAGGCCGATATCACCGTCGGCTATGGCCAACTCGACAACGCCGAAACCCACGTCCGCGGCGTACAGAACTGGCAGGCACCAACCATCAGCGTGGACTTGGGTTGGTACGCCATGCGCCACGGCGCGGCCGACCGGCAGAACGTCAGCTTCATGGACGGCTCCGCCAAGGCGGTCACCTTTAAAACGTTCAAAACAGCTATCACCAACAAACCCAACGCCTGGGGCACTTGGTTCGACGACCTGCGTTGACCCGCCAAACGCCTTTGCCCACTATTTTTACCAGATTTACCCCCCCCTCCCTCCCCCCTCATATCCCCCGCAACCCCCCTCTGGTCCCCCCTCGCCACCCCCGTCACCACCCCCTTACCCCACCCCCCCCGTAACGCAAAACACGGCAAAAACGCATTATTTTACAAACTTGGGGTCTGTCTCCTTTTATTCTGCGCATCCAATTTTGCTTTTTTAGTACGATTGAGACAAAAAGGTCTTGATTGTTTTGTTGCGGGGTGATAGATTGGTCATAACCGGTTTGCCCAATCTCCAAACCCTTGTGGGGCGAGTTGGAGTTCATGCCGGTCACATGTGGGAGAAAAATCATGTCCGCAAAACATTCTTGGTTTGCCAGCGCAGTCTGCGCCACGATGGCGTGTGTGGCTCCGATGCAAATCGCCTCGGCGGCATCGCTGACGCGCTTGGACCCGGCCGGGGCGTTCCAAACTTTTCAGACCGGCTCGCTGGCGACGGTAGGCCCACGCTACGACATGACGCACAATCTCCTCGGATACCAGAGTCTGAGCAACCTCGCCTGGACCGGCAACGCCCAAGAGGACGAAATCTTCGGCACCTACGGCGTGGGCGTCGATGACCCGACCTACTACCCCGGTACCAACTGGCTGGCGATGGTCACCGGCAGCACCTTCACCAGTTACAAACTGGCGGGTGAAAACCCATCAGGCGGCGGGGAACCGACGTCGCCCGAACCTTCGTTCGGCGCTCCCATCGTCGCCGGGCCTGCCAATCACCTGAACATGGGCATCACGCAAACCCTCTATCTCCAAGCCCACCCTCAGACTTGGAAAAATGAGCCAGGCGCGGAAATCGGCGGCCACGACAACGAAACGATCACCCTGGACAACTACTACAGCGTCGGCACGAAAGCCGCGGCCAGCGACTACCTCCAGTTCCGAATCGACCCGGTGTTCAACGAGCAGACCGGCGACCTCGTGCCCGTCTCCCTGCAACTTTGGACCGACTCCTTGGTGACCCACCAGTTCGGCAACACCGGTTACGGAGCCATGGCGCAAAGCGGCGGGTTGATCCTGCATAACGGCACTCCCGTGGCGCTCGACGGCGAGGGGCGGGCCGTGTTGAACGCAACCATCGGCGACATCATCTCCGTCAGTTTGAACAGTTCAATCCAACTATCGGGTTCGGCCCTGCTCAAGGAGCCGACCAATCCGATTGACTTCAACAGAATCATGAACCCCGTTTACGCCCTTTCCGCGTTGGGGTTCTTTATGGACATCCCGGTGACGGCGGGCACATCCGAAGCCTCGCCCTTGATGCCCGGTAACACCCCGGCCAACGCCGGCGACCCGTTCCAGTTCACCAATCTGGTCATCGGCTCCGATGGCCCGGGCATCGACGCGCCCTTGTGGATCGACCCCGTGGCGACCTACGGCTACGAGTTTGAAGTCACCGGCGCGGGCGTCATCGGCATCGTGCTGCCCACCAGCCAAGGCCCCGCCAGCTATACAGTCGCCTATTACGACACGGCCTTGGGTGAGTTTGTGGAGGTGGGCGACAACTTCCAAGGCCAATCGTTCGTCGGCTTCGCAGCGCCCGTCAATCGCTTTTCCATCACCGGCATTGATGCGGCCTTGGGCGTCAACCCGCTGGACCCGATGGCCTTCCCCGTCGGCTTCTTCTTCGACGGCCCGGCCGGCGACGTGGATATTTCCATGACGCCCATGATCATCCCCGAACCGGCGTCCCTGGGCCTGTTGGCGCTCTGTGGCGCGGCGCTCCTCCGTCGCCGCTGCGTGGCGTGAGGGCCGAAAAGGTGTCAGTCGCCTTTATTCACAAAAAGGTACCTGACACATATTCGGACCATGAAAGTCAGCCGATCCGCCATGACAAACTGGGGAGTCAGACAGGAAATCTATTGCAATCAACGGTGAAGTCGGCTATCATGACTAGGTGAGTCAAGTCCAGCTTGGGGATCGCGGGTGATCCGGCTGCGAGCATCGAGTCAAAATCTACACGGGGAATACCATGAAGCGCAAGGTCAAGATTTACGGGTCCGCCTTCCGTAATGCATGCTTGGTGGTTGGCGTTGGCACCGCGACCATGGCGGCAGGGGCGTTGGTCGACAATCTAATTAATCGCGAAGGTGGCAACGCTGAGAAAAAGAATGGCGTGACCAGAGAGATCATCACCGATTTCGTCGGCAACGACTGGGGCCTGAGTCGCGGCGCTGTCGCGGTACCTGAGCCTACATCGCTATCGATCCTGGCGATGGCCGCCGGAGGTCTGTTGTTACGTCGGCGGGCACGTTAGGGCCGAAAAGGTGTCAGGTGTGAATAAAGGTACCTGACACCTTTTCGGACCCCGACAACTTCCAAGGCCAATCGTTCGTCGGCTTCGCAGCGCCCGTCAATCGCTTCAATATCACCGGCATTGATACGGCCTTGGGCATCAACCCACTGGACCCGATGGCCTTCCCGGTCGGCTTCTTCTTCGATGGCCCGGCCGGCGACGTGGATATTTCCATGACGCCCATGATCATCCCCGAGCCGGCGTCCCTGGGCCTGTTGGCGTTCTGTGGCGCGGCGCTCCTCCGTCGCCGTCGCGTGGCGTGAGGGGCTGGCGGTATGACGGTATGACCAACGCAAGCGCGTGGCGCTCGGTGAAGACGCGCGGCGGGGACGCCGCGGCTAATAGTAGAAGCCAGCATCGGAAATGGGGTCGGGAGTGCCCTGTAGTAAACCCTCGGCCGGGTGCCACACAGTATCCCGCTTCGGGTGCTGTGTGTCTGGCGAAAAGCCAAACCTATCAAGGTCAACGCCCCGCATGTCATACGGCAAAACCCTTTGCAATCGCACCCCCAAGGACAATCGCACACAGCACCCTGTCGGGATGCTGTGTGGCACCGCGTGTTGTCATTTGGCAATCGAAAGGCGACCAATAGGTTTTCCGGAGAACACTCTGGGCCCTTTTTTCTCCGTCATGCAAAGGCGAGGGCTATACTCCATTTTGTGACGTGAATGAGGCTCGAATGAACCAGTCCCAGTCCAAGCTCGGTTTCAACGGCACGTGGTCCATGGCCGTGGGGGGCATGGTTGGCGGGGGCATCTTTTCAACGCTGGGCGTGGTGATCGGAATCGCAGGGCCTTATACGTGGCTCAGTTTCGTCGCCGCGGGTCTCATCGCGTTGGCGGCGGGGTACAGCTATGTGAAGTTGGCCGCCAGCTACGGCGAAGGGGGAGGGGCCTTCACGTTTCTCCGCGAGATCAACGCCAAGGGTTTTGCCGGCAGTCTCTCGTGGGTGCTGATCGTTGGTTATGTGCTGACCAACGCCGTGTATGCCTTCACCTTCGGGCATTACTTGGGTCACGTGGTGGGGCTGGGGCCTTGGTTTCCCCGCGCCGCGGCGGTGGCCATCATGGCGCTGTTCATCGGGTTGAATCTGCGGGGCGTTGGGGAGGCCGGCGGGGTCGAGATTTTTCTGGTGTGGTTCAAACTGGCGGTGCTGGTGGGTTTGGCCGGGTGGGGGCTGGCACAGTGGAATCCCCCGATGCTGTCGCAAGGTGTGCCCGACGCGGGGATCGGAGCGGCGCTCTTCGGCGCGGCCTCGGTGTTCATGGCCTACGAGGGGTTTCAACTGCTAACCTACGACTACGACGACATCAGCAATCCGCGCAAAACCCTGCCCCGCGCGGTGCTGTCGGCGATTGCTGTGGTGATCGTGGTCTATGTCATCGTCGCGCTGGGCACGGCCATGCTCATCGGAGCGGATCAGGTCGTGAAACACAAAGAGGTGGCGTTGGCGATCGCGGGCCGGCAGGCGTTTGGCACAGTTGGCCTTATCGTTGTCACCATCGCCGCAGCCTTCTCCACCGGCTCGGCGATCAACTCCACGCTCTTCGCCAC
Organism: Phycisphaerales bacterium; assembly: GCA_038241095.1. Taxonomy (GTDB): domain Bacteria; phylum Planctomycetota; class Phycisphaerae; order Phycisphaerales; family Phycisphaeraceae; genus JBBDMX01. The sequence goes on along the minus strand of JBBRGB010000026.1, from coordinate 17,566 downwards.
CGCGCGGCTGGCTTACACGGTGGCGGAGGATGGTGAACTGCCCGCGGCGCTGGATCATAAAAACGCTGCGGGCATCCCGGATCGCGCGGTGATTGGGCTGGGCACGGTGGCCGCTGCGTTGGCCGCTGTGGGCACGCTCACCACCCTTGTCGAAGCCGCCAGTTTGACGTTTCTATTCACCTTTGCCGTCGTCTGCGGGCTGGCGTTTCTCAAGCGGGCGGGACTTCGGATCATCACAGGAGCCGGCGCGCTGGCCGCAGCCGCGGCATCGGTGGCGCTGGTGGTTCGCCTGATTGAAACCGATCCCTTGGCGATCCTTTTCCTGGGCCTGCTGATCCTCATCGCCGTGTTCGCCCGCCCGTTTTTGCTCCGCCACGTGAGAACGGAAAGCCAACATCATTGAGCCGGGAACACGAATCGAAAAAGTATCGAAAAGATGTTTTTGACTCAAGCTCACGGATGAAGTCGCGGCTCGGAGTGACTTCTTCTGTGGGATTGCCACTGGGGTCAGGAGACATCCCACGGAACAAACCGCTCAAAGCCGCGGTTTGATCTGTGGGCTTGAAAAGTATGATGCAATTGCGGGCAAGGTGGTTCACGCCCCGGCGGCTTCGATGGCCAGCACTTTTTGCAGGCGTCGCTTGTGGCGCTCCTCGCCGGAGAACTTAGCACCCGCGAAGGCCTTGACCACCTCGGCCATCAGAGCCTCGCCGATAATGCGGCCACCCAAGGTCAGGACGTTCATGTCATCGTGTTCGACGCCTTGGGCCGCGGAGTAGGTGTCGTGGCACATGCAGGCGCGGACGCCCTTGATTTTATTGGCCGCCACGCAGGCCCCGACGCCCGAGCCGCAGAGCACGATGCCTTTTTGCGCCCGGCCTTCCTTGACCGCCAGCCCCACGGCGTGGGCGAAATCGGGGTAGTCATCCGTCGCCACGTAGCGGTCGGCGCCAAGGTCGATGACGGTGTGCCCCAGCGACAAGAGCAGGGCCGCCACTGGCGCTTTGAGGGGAAAACCGGCGTGGTCGGCGGCAAGGGCGATGGTCAAGGGCATGAGTTGATCTCCACAGGCATAAAGTGCGGTGATTGTCCCGCCAGACAGTTTACAAACGCAGGCCCGCGATCAGGCGGTAAAGGGGTGAAGCGGGCAGATCGGCGGGCAGGGGCAAGCCTTCGTCGCGGCCCAATGTCTTGAGGGTCGCATCCGCGGCCGTGTAACCACTTCGGGCCGCTCCTTCCATTGTCGCGGGCCAGCCCGTCGCCACCCAATCCCCGGCGAGCAACAAGTTGTCAATGCCCTGCGTTCCCGGCACCGGGGCGGTGGGAGGTCTCAAGGCTTCCAAACCCGGCGTGGCCGCGAAGGTGGCGCGTTTTTCCTTGATCACACGGCCATGTGACAACCGGGCATCGCGGGCCGCGGGCAGGGCCTTGCGCAGTTCCGTCATCGCCATATCGAGAATCGCCTCGGCGGGCACATCCACCCAATCACGAGCAGCGCTGATGACCCCGTGAAGATGTTGGCTTCCGGCGCTTTGTGCCCCCTCGGCATCCGCATCGGCCTGACCTTTGTTGAAAATCCACTGCAACGGCCCATCGGTGAGAATCAGGTGCGGCAAGGTCATCACCGGTTGACCATCATCGCGGGCGACAAACATGTGAATGCCTAGGATGGGGCTGACACCGATGCCGTCGAGTTGCTGCAGGCGGGCGTCATTGGTGAGCATGGCGAGGGTCGATAGTTTTGCCAGACGGTCAAAGGGCACGGCACTGACAAACGCATCGGCTTCAAGCCGTTGCCCGCCATCAATGCGCAGGGCGGTGACGCGCCGCGCCGTGGCGTCGTAGTCGAAACCCTCGGCACTGGTCGAGAGCAGTAGCCCGCCCCCGGCGCTGGTGATGACTCGCTCCGCGGCGTCGTACAACTCGACCAACGGCACGGCCGCGACGCCCATGACGTAGGCGTCCCGGTGCGCCAACATGCCTTCCTGAAAAACTTGCAAGGCGTAATCCGCCCCCATTCTTGCGGGTGTTTCGTTAATTGCACTGATGACAATGACCGACCAGAAGCGGTCGACGGCCCCTTGGGGTTGATGCTGCTGATGCAGCCAGTCGAGGAAGGAGATGTTGTTTAGTGCGGCCCGCCGGGCAATGGGCAGACGGATGATGGCGGTCATGGCGCGGGAGATGGCGATCTTCTCGGCCCATGAAAGTCCACGGAAAGCGAGCAAGGCCCGCGACAGGTGCATCGGGGCCGGCATGTCATCGGCTTGGAGTACATCGACGCCACCGTGACCGTCGGAGAAATACAGTTTGCGATGCCACTGGATTTTGTCCGCCACCCCCAGCCGCGCGTAGAGGTCGGTCAAGGTTGTGCAACAGCCCAAGAGTACGTGCTGGCAGTTGTCGAGCACCTGGCCGGTGGATGGGTCGACAAAACTCGTGGCCCGGCCACCCAGCCGCTTGCGCGTCTCCACGAGCGTCACCGCCACGCCGGCATGTGCCAAGCGCACCGCCGCGGCGATTCCCGCAAGGCCACCGCCTGCGATGACCACACGGGCATCGGACGTGAGGTGTGAATGTGAGGTCGCGGTTGAGGTCATGCCCCTCCCCCTCCGCTTGCCGTACCACCCGTCCTCCCCATCATGGCGCGCAAGCCGATGCCGAGTTTGGCCGGTGTACTCAGTGACACACGCTGGCGTATCACTCGCCGCGGGTCGGTAGCGATCTTTTCCAGCAACTGCTCGTAAATGCGCATCATGGCCCAGCAGGTTGGCCGACAGTCCGCGTCGAGGTGCGATTCCAGCGTTGCGGACGCGATGTAACAATCGCGGGCTCGTACGATCTGTTGCTTCATCAATGCGTCGAAGCGTGCATCGGTCTGGCCGGTGGTGAGCATGCGCAGGAGTATCACATCGTCGAGGCCGTGTTGCCGCAGTTCATCGGCTGGCAGGTAGAGGCGATTGCGATTGGCGTCTTCCACCAAGTCACGCAGGATGTTGGTCAACTGCAAGGACAGCCCGCGTGTCACCGCCAGCTTTCTTGCCACTTCGTCATCGGCCGCGCCCCACACTGACAGGCAGACCAGGCCCACCGTCCCGGCGACGTGGTAACAGTAGTTCTCCAAGGCCGGGAAGTCGGCGTAACGTAATTGCGTTTGATCCCGCAACTGGCCGTCGATCATGTCGTGCAGGTGTCGGCCTTGGATGCGATAGCTGCGAAAAGTCGCGGCCACGGCGGGCCACATGGCGGCGTGTGGCGATGGCCCATCGCTCGGCACGGCCGCGCCGGGGTCCAAGGCGGCATCGGTCTGTTGACGAAAAGCGTCGAGCATCCCCGCCTTGGCCGTCGCCTCGCCCGGTTCATCGGCCAAGTCGTCGGCGGCGCGCATCCAGGCGTACACGGCATACATCGCGTCCCGCCGGGGCTGGGGCATGAGCTTCATGCCATAGTAAAAGTTGCGTCCGTGTTCCCGAGCCACCCGCGTGCAATAGGCAAATGAAGCCGCCTCATCGGGTGTGCTCTCCCCCGTGTCTGTCACCTCAGACCGTGTGCCACTCATGCGCCGGCTCCACGGGAAGAACCAGGTGCCAAGCCCAGGAACTTCCCCGCCAAGGCCCGCATCATCAACGCCAGCTTGGCACCCTTGGAAAGCGATGGCCGGGTTTGCAGGGTGTTGTAATCCTGCCGACGGATAAGCTTGAGGATCGATTCACCGCCCAGGGTGAAGAGTTGGATGTCCGTGCGGATGTCGCGTTGCAAGAGTGGCCAGAGTTTTCGCCCTTCCTCAAACAGTGGCCAAGTTCGTTCCACGAGTTCGCGGATCGTGGCGCGATAGGCTGGCAGCAGGGCGGTGACGCCCACCGACGGGGCCGCGGCACAGTTGCAGCCGCCTTCCTTGTCGCAGTCGCCATCGAGTTTGATGACCTTGACCATCAGTTCAATGTCCAAGCCGTGCCTGGAGGCGATCTTGGCGGGAATGTAAACCCGGTCGCGTTCCAGCACATCCCGGCGAACATCCTGCCAGAAGTTGGCCAATTGCAGGGCCGTGCAGGTGGCGTCACTCAAGCGTTGCCGCTGCTCGTCGCGGTGGTCGCAGAGGTAGAGCACCAGTCGGCCCACGGGGTCGGCGCTGCGGGCGCAATAGTCCACGACCTGTTCCCAGGTCTCGTAGCGTTGCACCCGCTGATCCTGCTCAAAGGCGTCAATGAGGTCATCAAACGGCTTGCGGGGAATGTCGTGTTGCTGAATCGTCGGCCAGAGCGCCACGAACACGGGATGCCTCGGTTCCCCGGCGTAACAGACGTCCAACTCCCGTCGCCACCAGGCAAGCAACTCCAGCGAGCGGGCGTAATCCCCCGTTTCATCACCCAAATCATCGGCCCACCGGCAGAAAGAATAAACGTGTTGAAAGTCATCACGCAGTCGCTTGGGCAGCATCCAACTCACGACCGTGAAGTTCTCGTAATGCGACTCGGCGAGTTCCTTGGTGTAGCGATGGGCCTGGGCGTAGTCGAGCCGCTCGCAGTGCTGCGGGCCGTAGGTGTCGAGTTGGTCAATGATGGCCGAGGGCATGGGTTAATCCAAGCCCAGCATGATAGCGGATGGCCGAAGACTGTTGGGTTTCCGTTCAAGAGAAGCGGGTCAGATTTCACCCCGCTTGCGCCAAGGTGGCGGCGCGGGCTTCGGGGAGGCTGGAATAGACCACCAACCGATTGCGGCCGGCTTGTTTGGCGCGGTACAGGGCGTGATCCGCCAAGGCGATCATCTGCTCGGGACTCTGCGGGTGGGCGTGTCGCAGAGTCGCCAAGCCCATTGACATCGACACCACCGGCTTGGCCGGGTCGGGGTTGAAGGCGGCGGCGGTGACGGCGAACTGGTCGCTGACGCGCTTGGCCACCAGTCGGGCCGTCGCCAGATCGGTCTCGGGCAACAGCAAAATGAACTCGTCGCCTCCATATCGCCCAGCCACATCGCTTCGCCGACAATTGGCCTCCAGCACCCGCGACAGCGAGGTCAACAACGCGTCCCCGGCCTGATGGCCCCGACCATCGTTGAAGGCCTTGAAGCCATCGAGGTCGATCATAATGCAGGTCAGGTCGTGGCCGTATCGCTCGCAACTGGAGAAGCAGCGTTCCAAGGCCAGGTTAAAGGCCCGGCGATTGGCCAGGCCCGTCAGTGGATCGGTCGAGGCGGCCGTCTCCAACTGCCGGACAGCTTCCTCCAACTGCGTGTTTTTGATGCGGACTTCTTCAAGCGAATGCGCCACTTGCAGCTGCAGACGCAGATTCTCAGACTTGGTGCGCGACATCGCCAGATTCTTCTCCACGATGATCGGCAAGGTGAAGAGAAACGGGCGATTCTTGCAGATGTAGTCGTAGGCGCCGTGGTCAATGGCCTGAAGGGCTTCATCACGCGAAGGGTGGCTGGCGACGAGAATCACCGGCAGATCGGGCCGGCGTTGCAGCAGGCGGTCGAGCAGTTCCAAGCCCGTGCCATCGGGCAACTCCACATCAGCGATGACCAAATCGATGCTTTCGTTACCCAGTTCCGTGGCCGCAGCAATCGAGGCGCAGGGCGTCACGCAGTCCTGCCCAAAGTGCTCGCGCAGGGTCTGGCGCATGAGCATGGCCGACTCGGCGCTGGGTTCGACCAAAAGCAGGCGTGGGACGGCGGGACGACTCATGGCATGACGGCCTGTGACGGACTTGTTGATCCGTGGACGCCATAGCGTCCCTGCGCCATGTCATCGGCCAGAGCGGTGGGGGGGTTAAGTTCAAGGGTGCGTTATTCGTGCTGCAAAACCGTCGCCTTGTCGATCGTCGGCGGGTTCTTCGGCGTGCCGCTGCGGGTGTCACGCAAGGGTGTGGCGGCGATTTTGTCCACCACGTCCAACCCTTCGATCACCTGCCCAAAGGCGGTGTACTGCTTGTCGAGGTGCTGGCAGTGCTCACGGGAGAGGCAGATGAAAAACTGCGATCCGGCGCTGTTGGGGTCGGCCGAGCGCGCCATTGACAGCACGCCCTTGTCGTGGGGCCGACCGTTGAACTCCGCGGGCACCGTCCAACCGGGGCCGCCGGTGCCGTCACCCTTGGGGCAGCCGGCTTGGATGACAAACCCGCCCAGAATGCGGTGGAAGCTCAGGCCGTCGTAAAATCCGCTGGCGCTGAGCTTGACGAAGTTGGCCGAGTGCTTGGGGGCGACTTCAGGCCAGAGTTCGACGATGATTTCGCCTTCGGAGGTTTCCAGTTTCACGTGGGGATTGCCATGTTCGCTCATCGTTGACCTCTTGGTAAATGGGGTGTGGATAGAACAATAGTGTAATGGCACACCCGCCGGCGTGCAGAGGCGCTGAAGAATTCCATTTCGTCGTTTAGCCACGAAGCGAAGCGGAGTGTTCCGTCCTCACAGCGGCAACGACACCGCGTGGCCGGACTGCATGGAGCGGGTGACGGCCTCGGTGAACTCCATGTAGCGCAAAGCGGTGAAAAAGTCGGTGAGCTTGATGGTTTCCTGGCCCCGGATGGCGGCGATGAACTCCGCCTCGACCCGCCATTGGCCCACCAGTTCTGGTGCCAGGGACACCGCCGCGAACTCCTTTTCGCCATGTTGGCGAAACGCCAGCCGGTCGCCCGAAGCCGCCACATGTAGCACGCCATTTTCACCCACCAGCCAAGCGCCGCTCTGTTCGGGCAGGCCCATGACCGCGGATATCTGCATGTGAAGTTGCGCCCCGCAACAAAGCTCGCCGAGCACATCGACGTGATCGGGCACATCCACGGCCGCGATGTTGCCATCGGCATCGGGCCGTTGCTTGACGAAAGTGCGTCCCATTGCGGCAATGCGTGACGCCGGGCCGACCCAGCGCATCAGGGCCTCGTACCAGATGCCCATGCTCAGGATGTTCATGCCCGAAAGCGTCGCGTCCTGACGCCAAGTGCGAGGTGCCTGACGGTCGATGACGGCCTTGGTGTCGCGCAGTTCCACCGCCAGCAAAGGGCCAAGTTCACCCCCGGCAAGGAATCGGCCAATGGTCGCATCGACGGGTAGGGTGAAAGGCGAGGGGACGATCTGGGCCACCAGTTCGGGCCGACGGCGCGAGGCGGCAAACATGGCGCGGGCTTCGACGGCATCACAGGCCATGCGGGCCTCGCACATCACATGCTTGCCCGCCTCCAAGGCGGCAATGGTGATCGGGGCGTGCATGTAGGGCCAGGTGCCGATGACCACCGCGTTCACTTCGGGGTCGTCAATCACCGCCCGCCAGTGCGGATAGGTTCTCGCTAGGTCGAACTGTTGGGCGACTTTGCGGGCGGATTCCTCCGTGCGGTTGGCGACGCCCAGGATTTCGACGCCCTCGATGGCTTGCAGGCCGGGGATGTGTTTGGCGCGGGTGTTTCCGCCCGCACCAATGATGCCGATGCGGATGGGATTGGCTTTGTTTGACATGCGATTGTCCTTGCTTGGAAAGCAATTGAATACGAAGACACGAAAACACGAAGGATACCAAAGCCCGTAATGCGTAAACCGGTTCTCCTTGGTGCTCTTGGTGCCCTTGGTGGTTCAATCCGATCCCTGTCTCAACATTCCCGCGATAGAATGCGGCCATGATTCTTCTCATCGACAACTACGACAGCTTCACCTACAACTTGGTGCAACGCATCGGCGAGCTGGACGCCACGCTGGACTTGCGGGTCATTCGCAACGATAAGATCACCGCCGAGCAAGCCTTGGCGATGAAGCCTGACCATGTGATCGTCTCGCCCGGCCCATGCACGCCGCGTGAAGGCGGCGTTTCCAACGACATCATCAAAGCCTTCGCGGGCCGTGTGCCGCTCTTGGGCGTTTGCTTGGGCCACCAGTGCATCGGTCACACGCATGGCATGACCGTCGGCCGCAACACGCGATTGATGCACGGCAAAACCTCACCCATCCACCACGACGGCAAGAGCATTTTCCAAGGTTTGTCCAACCCGTTTACCGCCACGCGCTATCACAGCTTGGTGATTTTCCGCGAGACGTTTGATGAGTCGCGCTTTGAGATCAGCGCTTGGACGGAGGAAGGGGAAATCATGGGCCTGCGCGCCAAGGCGGGGGTGTTTGGCGCTGGGTTGGGCGCTCCGTTGGAAGGCGTGCAATTCCACCCCGAGAGTTTTCTGACCGTGGAAGGCCCGCGGCTGCTGGCGAACTTTCTGGGCTTGCCGGCACCGGTGTTGGTGGTGTGATGTTCTGATCGTGGACGTGATGGCGCGTGAGCACAGGGTTACGCCGTGGCTTGGCAGAGCGCATCGACAACCGTGGTTTCGTCGCCTTGCCCGCCAGCAGTTTCACAATCCACACCCATGCAGATGACCGTGAGATCATCGACTTGGTTGAGTGAGCCTGCCTGTTGATCGAGTTTGGCGATCATCCGCGTCAAGGCCTCCTCCAGTGAGCCATCGGCCAAATGACGGAACTCATTTTGGTAGAGCGTGTTGGCCAATTGCTTGCGTTGGGCGACTTTGCCGGTGAGTTGTTGGAAGGCGCACTCGAAGCCGTCGCTGTAAACCAGTAGGCGGTCGCCGGGCTGGAGTTGGACTATGCCTTCCTCGAACTTTTCTTCGGGGAAGACCGCCAGCAGGGAACCTTCGACTTCAAGGAAATCGCTCTGGCCATCGGAGTGCAGCAGCAAGGGATACGGGTGGCCGGCGCGGGCATAGCGCAGGGTGAGGTCGCGGATGTCGATGACGCCGTACCATGCGGTGGCGGTGCGGACCTTGCCGGCCTGGTGGTCGATCATGTCCTGATTGAGCCGGGCGAGCGTTTCGGCGGGTGGCGTGATGCGGTAGCCGCCTTCGAAGCGTGAACCGATCTCCTTGGTGCACAGCGCCTTTTTCATGAATACAGTCATCAAGGCCGCGGGCACGCCGTGGCCCACGGCATCGGCGATGAGGATGCCCACGTGATGCTCATCGAGCCGGGCCACATCGTAGATATCGCCACTGACGTAACCGGCCGGGCGGTAGAGGGCGCGGAAGTCCAGCCCCTTGACCACCGGCAAATGCGGCGGGAGGAACTCGCGCTGAAGCTGTGACGCCAGGCGAAGCTCTTCATCGAGCTTGTGGATCTGTGTGCAGAGACCGGCCTCGTGGGTGCGGAGTTGCTGGAGTTCGGTTTCGAGTTGCCGGAGACCTTGCCGCTGGGTCAGCAGGATGCGCAGAATGCCCGCCAGCACAGGGGTTGGCGTGTCGTCGGATGCAGCGAAGATGCCATCCTGAATCTGCGAACCCAGAGGTGGGGCGGTCGCGGTGGAAGCGTTGGCCGCGGGGTGCAAGAGCAGGGCGGGGATGCGGCGATCTTGGAGGTTGGCCACCAACTCGTAAAAGCCGTTCCCCCCGGAGATTTCCCCGGCCAGGTCCCCGGCCAGCCACGCGGCATCGACACAGTCGAGGCGGGCGGGATCATCGAGAAGTTGGGCTGCGGAGGCGCTGACGAGCGTGGGCTTTTCACCCGGCCAGTTGTCGGCGATTTGCTCCCGCGTCACTTCCGCGCGGGTGGCATCGGCGTCAATGATCAACAGGGTCTTTGCACGCATTCGCCAGCCCGCCCTTAAGCCCGCGCCAACACAGACGCTCGATTAACGCTTTTATCGGGTCATCGTGCCAGCCGCTTAAGCTCCTCCACCGGCAGATCCAAACGCTGGCCCGGCTCCAACTTCAGCCCCGGCAGCGTGCCTCCCTTCAACTCAATGGCAAACTGCGCCGGCCAGGCGCTGGTGTATTTCGTCAGCTTTGCATCCGATGCCTCCGGGTCGGCTTCGACCTTCATCTGATGCGTGTTGACCACTCGCCCCGAAGGATCGACGAAGATCAGGTCAATGGGCACCGCGCAGCGGCGCATCACAAACGCCAACTCCGACGCTTGGGGAAAAATAAAAATCATGCCCCCATCCTCGGCGATGCTTTGGCGGTCGGAAAGCCCTTGGAAACGTTTCTCTGGAGCCGCGGCGATTTCCAGTGAAAACACCCGTTGATTGATGGTTAGCCGCAGCGTGTCGGCCTGCGTCGCCGGGGGCGTGGCCGTACCGCAGCCCGACAGCAACGTCGCAAGCAAAGCCAGGAGAAGAGTTCGGAATGAAACCGCCGATGAACGCGGATGAACGCGGATGGAGGCGGGGGATGGGATGAGAAATGGGAGGAATGCGAGATTCATGGGTTCAATCCTCTGCAAGCCCACGGATGCCGTCGCTTTGGACGGCTTCCGTGGGATGTCGACCGAAACACGGGTACTCCCGGAGATCACGAATTCAAGACTGGCTCAACCACCGTTCATCCGCCTCCTGAAACGTCACCGGCCCGCGAGGCAGGCGTTCCATCTCAAATGCCTGGGCAAACGCCTGGGCCGTCATTGCTTGCCGGCCATCCCCCAATCCGCACCAGCCCGCCAGCAGTCCGATGACTCGTTGCGGAGAGACGCCGCGTTGACGGTATTGCGCGATGCGGGTGTCGCCATGTCGCTTGGCCAGCCGATGGCCATCCGCTCCCAGTACCAGCGGCAAATGCCAGTATCGCGGTGGCGTGCCCAGTCCCAGCATTTCGTAAAGCAGCAGTTGCCGGGCCGTCGAAGCCAGCAGGTCATCGCCCCGCACCACGTCCGTCACGCCTTGCCGGTGGTCATCCACCACGACCGCCAGTTGATACGCCGGCAGGCCGGCCTTGGTGGCGACGATGAAGTCTCCGACCTGTCCCTGCACATCCACCGCCTGCTCCCCGGCGATTTGATCCGTGAAACGAATGATCCTCTCTGGCACGATGAGACGTTGTGCTTCGGCATCACCGGCGGGTGAGGGGGCCTCTCCAGTGGGCTTCTCCGCGCTGTGCCGGCATGTGCCCGGATAGCGAAGCTCGTGATCCTCGGTGTGCGGCGCGGACTGTGCCTGCTCGATGTCCCGGCGGGAGCAACGGCAACCGTAGATCAACCCCGCTGCCCGCAACTTTTCCAAGGCCGCGGCATAGGGTGACAAATCCTGCCGCTGGTAATGCGGCCCGGCGTCCCAGTTCAACCCCAGCCAACGCAGATCATCCATCGCCTGCAAGTCCGCGCCGGACTTCACCCGCGGGCCATCCAAGTCTTCGATTCGCAGCACGATCCGCCAGCCTTTTCGTCGGGCCATGGCCCAGTTGACGAGAAAGGTACGGGCGTTGCCCAAGTGCAAAGCGCCGGTGGGCGAAGGTGCCAGGCGGGTCGTCGGCGGGCGGTTTTGAGACTGGGGCATCGTCCGAGTATCGTAGCGAACATGGGCAAAGACAAGGACGAAAAAACTGACGCCAAGGATTCACCGGCGAGACTTAAACTGGCGGTGCTGCTTTCGGGGGGTGGCCGCACGCTGGAGAACCTAGCCCGCGCCATTGACGACGACGGCCTGCTGGCGAAGATCGTTGCCGTCATCAGTTCCAACCCGCAAGCCTACGGCCTGACCCGCGCCAAACAACACAAGCTGCCGGCCCAAGTCGTCAATCGCAAGGATTATGCCTCGACACGAGAGTTTTCCGAACCGGTGTGGAAGCACATTCGCGCCAGCGGCGCGGAGATGGTGGTGCTGGCGGGGTTCCTGAGTTTGTTGACGATCCCCGATGATTTCGTCGGGCGGGTCATCAACGTTCACCCCGCGCTTTTGCCGGCCTTTGGGGGCAAGGGCATGCACGGGCATCATGTGCATGAAGCGGTGCTGGCCGCGGGTTGCAAAGTCAGTGGATGCACGGTGCATTTCTGCGATCAGAGCTACGACACCGGGCCGATCATCGTGCAGCGAACCTGCCCGGTGCGGGAAAACGACACGGCCGAGACTTTGGCGGCAAGGGTTTTTGAGCAGGAGTGTTTGGCGTATCCGCAGGCCATTGCGCTCTTGGCCGGGGGACGGGTGCGCATCGATGGCCGGCGAACGATCATCACGCCCAGCGGGGAGCCGGAGTTGATCGAGGAGGCCAAGCTGCTCTGCCAGCGATTGCACGCGGGGCAAAAGCGTGCCGGCGGGCGACCCTACGCCACGCATCCCTTCGCGGTGGCGGCCTTGTTGCGCGAGCATGGCGTCAGCGACCCCGAAGTGCTGGCGGCGGCGTACCTTCACGATGTCGTCGAGGACACCGATTTTTCCATCTTCCAACTCCGCCAACGCTTCGGCGACCGCGTGGCCTCGCTGGTGCATGAACTGACCCTCGACCCCGAGCCTGACAGCTTCGAGGAAAAGCACCGCATGTTGGCCGAGCACGCCAAGAAAATGTCGCCCGACGCCAAGCTCATCAAACTCGCCGACCGGGCCCACAACCTAAGCGACATCACCGGCAAACCCCCCCACAAACGCAAGCGATACGCCCACGCCACCCAAGCCCTGCTGGCGGCCTTGAAGCCTTGGCCCAACGAAGACCTGGCCAAGCGCGTCAAACTCTTGGCGCAACCCTACCTCGATTAGCATTCAGCACCATCAAAGGTTCACCATGACTGCCAACATCGCTCCCACCATGCCCCGCGCCAATGAGATTCACCGTGGCGTGACCTTCGGCTTCTGCGCCCGCAACGGGTACTTTGAAACTGACGCTGCCCGCCAAGAAGTAGATCGCATGGCGGCCCTCAACGTCAAGTGGGTCTGTTTGGTCTCCACGGTGATGATGGAGACCTGCACCACGCCACGGCAGTTCGCCGACTTCGAGGCCACCCCCAGCGACTACGAACTGTTGGAGATTATCGACGTCATCCACGATCATGGCATGAAGGTGCATCTGCGTCCCATGATCGAATGCTTCGATGGCAACGGGCGGACGCAGGTCTGGTTTCCGCCCGACCGCGAGCGCATCCCTGGTCGTTTCAGCACTTCGATGGCGCAGTGGTTCGCCGGGATGCGTGCCCGCACCAAGCATTACGCCAAGATCGCGACCAAGGCGGGTTGCGAGATGTACGGTCTGGACAGTGAACTGGATCGCTTCGTGAATTACAACCGGGAATGGCGGGAGGTTGTGGAGACGGCACGGAGCGTCTATGCCGGGCCGGTGACTTCCTGCCATACGCACATGGTTGATTTCCTAGGCGAGTTGAAGCGTGAGGATCATTGGTTCCGTGATCTGGATGTGCTGGGCACGAGCTTTTACCACGCCTCGGCCAAGGAGCACGGCACCGATGTGGAAAGTCGCGTGGCGTTTCTGCAACCCAAAGTCGAGCTTTACCGCCAGATGGCCACGGCCTTGGGCAAACCGATCATGTTCGGCGAGATGGGTTGCACCAGCAGTCACGCGGGTGGCACTAAGCCCAGCGGTTGGAGTGGCGATGGTGGCTACGAACCCGCCGAGCAGGCCGACCACCTCGAAGCGGTGCTGAAATGTTTCTGGGATGAACCCTGGTGGGCGGGGTTCTATTGGTGGAAGTGGGATGAACAGAATGACCGGGCGCAGTTCAAGACCGATCCCAAGGGCGACAAGGGTTTCACGGTTTACGGCAAGCCCGCCGCCGAAGTGATGAAGAGCTGGTTTGCGCGAAGCGGTCGGTGACATTCCCGTCTGGCTGAGGGTTACCGGGGGCGTCCTCCTGTGACAATCGCTTTGTAATGTGGCTCAAAGCCAGCGATTCCAACAGAAAATAAGGGTCCCGCACCGGTGGAGGCGGAGTCCGGCGCGAGACCCGATCCAGGGTCGTCAGTTATGAGGAGGTCGTGGCAGCCAACTTGGTGCCACGGCTGTGAATCAGGCGGTCTGTCGCCGTCTGCGTTGGAGCATCCACACGGCGGACAGGGCCATGATGCTCAGGGTGGCGGGTTCGGGAATGGCGACGGAATTGTTGTTGTTGCCGCCGCCGCCGCCGCTCCCGCCCATGGTTGGCGCATTGCCGCCGTTTTGCAAACTTCGCAGATACGCCAGATATTCCTCGCTGTACCCGCCGCCGCCATTGCGGGCACTGCGTCCGGTGCCCTCGGACTCACTCATCAACGGGCTGGGGCCGAAGTAGCGCAGGTTGGCCTGCGAAGCGCCGTTGGAAGGGATGCCCACGCCACCGCCGCTGGTTTGGGGGTCATAGCCCAAGATTTGTAACACCGGCATATACGCCAGTTGATCGTAGGTAAAGAGTGTTCCCCCCTGGCCGTGGAGAAGGATGCCCAAGGGATTGACGTTTTCATCGCCGGTGTAGTCGCAGAGTCCGCCGCGACCGCCGAGGAACAAGGGAGCCGCCAGTCCGGCCACGAAGTGGTTGTTGGATTCCATGAGCAATTGCGAAAGACCATAGCTTTCACTCGTACCCCGCCCGCCGGTGGTGTAATTGCTCCCGCTTTCGGTGGCACTGGTGGCCATGCCGGCAAACGCGGGCACCGCCAATAGGGCGCTAAGTGCGACAACGGCTAATGTTTTCATGGCGTCCTTCAAGAGTGGGTGCCCGCAAAGGGAGCGGGTAATCCTCTTAATTAAACCATTCAAAGATGCGTTATGCAAGTGTAAATCCTCAAAATTCAGTAATAAAGTGTGTTATGGGGGTATAAGTGATACGTTGGAACAAGGTTATCGGTTCATCCGACGGGCAAAAATTGAAGTTTCATGAAAGACGTCCGCCAAGGGGGGATGACGGAATGATGGCCCACCAAGCACACCACCACCGGTCTTTTCGTGATAATGGCGTGTGACTTCCACACCCCCATGCGAATCTTCACATGCCTTGGCAATCGGACTGGTCGCAACTTGGCGGGTTGATCTTCGTGGCCCGGCGGCTCGTGGAGGGGTTGTGGGCTGGGCGGCATCCTTCGGTGAGCCGGGGCGCTGGGCTGGAGTTTCACGATTACCGCGCTTACGCCCCCGGCGATTCCCTGGCGGATCTGGATTGGAAGGTTTACGGCCGCACCGATCGGCTCTATCTCCGCCGCCATCGCCAGCAGACCGACCTCAAGCTCCATTTGGCGGTCGATGCCACGGCTTCGATGGACTTCGCCGGCCTCAATGCCAACGCTGGTGGAGCCGATGGAGATTCCCCCGCGGCGACCAAGTTCCGTTATGCCCAGTCACTGGCGGCGGCCCTGGCCTTGCTGGCCATCCGTCAGAGCGACCGCGCGGGGCTGAGCCTGTTTTCCAATCGCGTCCTTACACATCTGCCTGGAGGGGGGGGCGGCGGTGGTGGGTGGGCACATCTCCAACGCCTCTGCGCGGCCTTGGAAAAAACCGATCCACAACCCGGCCTGGGCAACCTATCAGCCAGCCTGCAACAGATTCACGCCTTGCTGCCTAAACGCAGCCTGTTGGTACTCATCAGTGACCTGCTGGATGATCCCGCGGCCTTGTTCCAAAGCCTCTCCCGCTTTCGCCACGATGGGGCGGAAGTCATCATCTTCCAAGTGCTGCATCCACAGGAGTTGAGTTTGTCCGGGCTGGCGGAAACGCGGCTGCGGGTCGTCGATGCCGAAACGGGCCAGCAGCTTGCCACCGATTTGGCCCAGGTTCAACAAGGCCATGTCGCCGCCATGCAACATCACCTGCGAATCATTCGCCAAGGTTGTGCCGCCCGCCAAGTGGATTACAACCTGCTGACGACCGACATGTCCATCGCCAGCGCCCTGCGTCGCTATCTTTCGCGGCGTGAGCGGGCACGGTGACAAACCTTGGCGATGCGTCGTTCCCACGATTCAAGGCAACGGTGCCAACGGAGGGTCGGCTGGGGTCTGGCCCGCGGCGGTGATCTTGGCGTCGAGGTGTTGCCGCAGCGTGTCCGTCTGGCGGTCGGGTATCTCCGAGGTGTCGCCCAGTTTTTCCCGGGCCGCGCTCCAGTAGGCCACGGCCTCCTGCGTCCGGCCCATGCGCCACAGCGTGTCGGCCAAGTGATCGAGAATGACCGGATCATCCCCGCCCGGTGCCAGCCGCGCCTGTTGCAGCAGTTCCAAAGCCTGATTCATTTGGCCCTGCTTGTAACGCACCCAACCCAAGCTGTCGAGATACGCCGCACTGTCGGGCGCTTGCTCCAAAGCGGTCTGAATCAAACGCGCGGCTGCGTCAAGCTGTTCCCCCGCTTCGGCCAGGAGATAACCAAGCATGTTGGTGGCCTGGGCGTTGGTCGGCTCATCCGCCAGCACTTTTCGCAGATGAGTTTCGGCCTGGCGTCGCTGGCCCATGCCATCCAACACCCCGGCCCAATTCAAACGCAAGGCCCCGGCCTGTGCCGGGAATCGCGCCAAGGCCCGCTCATAGTGTCCGTCGATCTCATCGCCACGCTTGGCCAAGTCCAGCGCTTTGGCCAGCAGGGAAAGCAGCGCCACGGGATGTTCCTCTTCCACCTCCAGGCGACGGGTCAGAAGGCCGATGGCCTCAACGTATTGCTTCCGCCGCAGGGCGATGACCGCCAAGGTCCCTGCCCGTTGGGCCGAGTCGGGCATCAACTCCGCGTGCCGCCAAGCCATGTTCAACATTTGATCGTGTTGGTCCGTCTCTTGATAAAACGCCGCCGCCCATTGCAGCAGTTCCGCGTTGCGTGGGTACTCCGTCAGACGTTGCGACAACAGTGTTTGAGCCTGCGTCGTCAAGCCCGCCTTGTGCAAGCTCAGTAGCAACATGCCCAGTGCCTCGAAATCTCGTCGATCTTCCCGAAGCAGTGGGGCAAGGGCTTGCCGGGCTTCATCCCAACGCTTGGCGGCGATGAGTTGCCGGGCCAGGAGGATTCTGTCTCCACGATCCGGCATCATTTCCCGACGGGCCGCAGCCGGTGATTCCTGCCCATCCTCCAAGACGCCTTGATCAATCAAACCCTGTGCTTGCCGGGCCGCAATGGCGAGTTTCAAACCCGGTTGTCGCAACGCGACATCACCCAATCGCTCCAGACTGTCCAGTACGGCCTGTGGTGGAAAGACACCCAGCAGATCATCAACACAAGCCGACTCACGGTCTGGGTGGTTGACCATCAACTCGAAGAGCAATTTTAGAACGGTCGCGGGTTCCGGCTCGCCACCCAGCAGGCTCATCCGCAACAGTTGCCGCAATGCTTGGCGATCTTCCGGGTGTGCCAGCACACGCTTTGTCAGTAGTTGCCCGGCGGCTTGCAGACTCATGGCCTTTGCGATCACCAGCGTTTGCCCCGCGTTGCGTGGGCCAGCGTCATACAGCAATCGTAAAGCCTCATCGGTGTTTGGCGAGGCGCCTATATGCCGCGTGACATAAGCGATGATTTCCAAGGCCGTGGCGGTCGCTTCGGGTTGGACGGCAAACGGGTCTTGTCCGTTTGGCGAAGGCAGTTGCGATAGGGCGACACTTTGTGCCGCTTGGATGCGTCCCAGCCGCAAGAGGGTGAAGACGACCCGCGGCGCAAGCGTGGCGGCATCGGGGTTTGGAGAGCCATCCTCTTCATGGGCCGCATTCTGGTAGGCCGCCAGTGCTTCGGCGTGTCGCCCCAGCCGATTCAACGCATCGCCCACGGACAACCAGCTTTGGCCCCGCTGTCGTTGCAGCAGATACAACTCACCGGCGTAACGACTGCTGCGATAAAAGGGCAAGGGCCGGTCGAGGTTTGCCTTGTACGCGTCAACGGCAGCGGCGTCGTAACCCTCGCCTTCCAAGGCCCCGGCCAGAAAGTGGGCGAT
>JBBRGB010000025.1:0-22301 GCA_038241095.1 Phycisphaerales bacterium | reverse complement strand
CCACCGCCGAGGGCAAGCCCCTGCCCCACGGTATTGATCGCCAGGTAGCCGTTGTCATCACGCAGACGAATGGTGATGGTGCGTGTCGCGGCGTCATAGGAAAACTCGCTGTGGTAGTTGACGCCGAGGCTCAGCGTGCCGGGTTCGCCGGCGTCGTCGATGAGCGATTCCTGGTAATCGGTGAAGGAGAGTTGGTTGTAGTAGCTGGCGTTGGCGTCGCCCGACCACGAGCCGATGGCGGTGGGGGTGAGAGTGATGCTGTGGTAGGGGAAGAAGGGGTCGTTGCTGTAGTCGTAGGGGAAATAATCGACGGCGACGGTGTCGTGGGCGTCGTTGGCATCGGAGCCGGCGACGGGGAAGCCCGCGCTGGCACCTTGCCCGCCGGGCCGGTCGTTGCCGGTGGTAACGCTGTTGACAAAGCCGAAGGCCATCTGGCCCCCGCCGGTGGTCGTGAGGTTGTCCAAGGTGAAGTCGAGTGTGAAGCCGAAGCCGTCGTCCTGCGTCAGCGTCCGGCCAAGGCCCCAGAGTAGTTTGGTCGTGGGCAGGACGGTGTCGTAAGCGGCGGTGAGGCTGTTGGAGCCAGCGTTGAAAGTCAGGCGTGAAGCGTCGCCGCCTGATTCACCGCTGACGGTGGCGCGGCCGCTAGCAATGGGGTTGCTGGTGAAATCCTCCTGCACCAGTGGCGTCGCGGCTTGGAGCGCGCTTGCGCCGGTCAAAGCCAAACCCAGAGCGCAACCGAACACGGAAAACGAAAAACGAGCCATGAGAAAACTCCCTGTCCCGATTCGCGCGGGACACCCCTGTGTGTAAAAAGCACAGTCCGGGCGAGGCGGGGGTTTTTCGTCGGGGGAATGAACTGACCAGGGGAAGATCAGTCGAGCCCGCGGCGTCCCGTTCGCGAGGACACACGGCACTCGACAGGCAGGTCTTCCGGCTTAAGGCTCCATCCCGCCAGCCTTCCCATCCGACCCTTTGCGGGCCAAACAGTGGCATCCATCGGCGGGACACTTGCCTTTCACGGCGGCGCGTCCGCGGGAGAGTCGCAACCTTTGCCCAGCGGCAACCCGTTGCTCACTCCGCTTCCCTTTTCACCTTCACTTCCGGCTTTCCCGGCGAGTCAAGGCACCTGTCGAAACCGTCGGCACTATAACGCACGACCCGCCCCATGACAAGCTTGCTATCATTTGCCCGTCACCCACAGCGCGGCTTTGAAGCGCGGCGCGATTGCTCCCACACCACGCGATTCAACACCATGAGCAAACCCAATCTGGATCATCCCACGCTGCCCCTGGTCAAGCGGCAATTCCCTCAGTTGAAACTGGCGGCGGCGGAGTTTCGTGGCCAGACCACGTTGGTCGTTGCCGCCGCCGATGCCCACGATGTGCTGGCGTTTCTGCGCGACGATCCCGATTGCGCCTACGACTTTCTGAGCGACGTGGTGGGCGTGGATTATCTGAACTATCCGGCTGCGCCGGGGCCAAAGGAAAACACCGGCCGCTTCGCCGTCATCTACAACCTCACCAGCACCCGCCACAACCGTCGGCTGATGGTCAAGACCTTCCTCAACCCCACGCTCGACACCCACGGCATCGAAGACGACCCGGCCTTGCACATCGCCAGCGTCACCGACCTTTGGCCCGGAGCCGAGTGGACTGAACGCGAGGTCTTTGACATGTTTGGCATTCGTTTCGACGGCCACCCCGACCTTCGCCGCATCCTGCTTTGGGAGCAGTATCCCGGCCACCCGTTGCGCAAGGATTACCCCCTGCGTGGCCGTGGCGAACGCGAAAGCTACCGCGTCATCCAGCGTGACAGCGCGTGAGGATTGGTCTTGAGTCTTGAGTCTTGAGACTTGAGTCTTGAGATTTGAGACCTCTGACTCACAGCCGCAACGTCCCCGTTGCGGTTCCGAGGAGAAAAGACTCGCGTTCGTCACAACTAAGGTTTTTCAAAGACGCGCGGCGGGGACGCCGCGGCTATGAAAGAAACAGAAACACTGGATCGTCGTGCAAACATCGAGCCTTCTCTTCCTCAAGACTCATCCCTCAAGACTCAAGACTGACTCCCTCCCCATGCCACAACACCTGCACATCGAGACGTTTTGCCTGGGGCAATGGCAGACCAACTGTTATGTCGCGCATCGCGGCAAGCGGTGCTGGATTGTGGACGCGGGGTTTGATCCCCAGCCGATGCTGCGGTTCATTCGTGAGCGTGGCTTGGAGCCGGTGGCGGTGGTGCTGACCCATGCGCATCTGGATCACATCGCGGGCCTGCACGATGTGCGCGGGGCGTACCCGGAGTTGCCGATCTGGATTCACAAAGCGGAGCGGGATTTTCTCACCGACCCGGCGTTGAACCTTTCGGGGTTCTTGGATTCGTCGATCATCGCCCCGGAGGCGACCGACACGCTGATTCACGGCCAGAAGTTGGAGTTGGACGGCATCGTCTTTGAGGTGCGGCACACGCCGGGGCACAGTCCCGGCGGCATCACGCTCTATCAGGCCGCGGCGGGCGTGGCGCTGGTGGGCGACACGCTTTTTGCCGGCAGCATCGGCCGCTACGACTTCCCAACTTCCGACGGTCCGACCCTGCTGGCGGGCATCACCGACCAACTGCTGACCATGCCCGACGCCACCCGCGTCCTGCCCGGCCACGGCCCGGCGACGACCATCGGCCGGGAGCGTCAGGGCAACCCGTACCTGCGGACATGATTCGTCGGAGCCGAAGGGCGCAGGCCCTCGGTGGAAGGAGCAAGGACGTATTGACACACAATGACGTTCGTCCGCAGGCTCACGCCTTGCGGCTCGGACAAGGCAACCGCAGGCTCACGCCTTGCGGCTCAGACAAGGCATCGCGGCTCGGGTGGGCAAGCGGAGTGTCATCTGTGCTAATCTGTGTTGATTCGTGGTGCGACCGCATCGACCACGCAAGGAACACGACTGGAATCCCCATGGCCAAGATCACCATCAACGGCAAGGTTTGCGAGTTCGAAGGCAAGAAGATGATTCTTCAGGTCGCCCAGGACAACGGCTTGGCGATCCCGCATTACTGCTACCACGAAGGCCTGTCGATCGTGGCCTCTTGCCGCATCTGTCTGGGCGAGGTGGCGGCTCCGAACCCCAAGACGGGCAAGGTCGAGGTCATTCCCAAATTGATGCCCACCTGTCAGACCCCCGCCGCCGACGGGCAGGTGGTGGACATGGAAAGCCCCAAATCGCTGGCGAATCAGAAGGCGGTGATGGAGTACCTGCTGATCAACCACCCGCTGGACTGCCCGGTGTGCGATCAGGCCGGCGAATGCTCGTTGCAAGATTACAGCTATCAATACGGCCGAGGACAAGCGCGCTTTGAAGAGTCCAAAATCAAGCAAGCGGTCAAGGACGTCGGCCCGCACGTCAAGCTTTACAGCGACCGCTGCATCATGTGCACCCGTTGCGTGCGCTTCACCCGTGAGGTGACGGGTACCGGCGAGTTGAGCGTCTTTGGCCGGGGCAACCGCGAGCAGATCGACATTTTCCCCGGCAAGCCGCTGGACAACGAACTGTCGGGCAACGTGGTGGACATCTGCCCCGTCGGCGCGTTGCTGGACAAGGACTTTCTCTTCACCCAGCGCGTTTGGTTCCTCTCCAAGACCGCTTCGATCGACGGCATCACCGCCAGCGGCGACAACATTTCCGTGGAGCAAAACGAAGGCCGGGTCTATCGCGTCAAGCCGCGCACCAACAAGGCGGTCAACAAGTGGTGGATCAGCGATGAAATCCGCTTCGGCTGGAAGTTCGTCCATGCCGAGGAACGGTTGCGGCAACCGCATCGGCAGCAGTACGGCACGCAGATCGAATGCCAGTGGCAACGGGCGTATCAGGACGCGCTCGATGGCCTGCGCAAGGTCGCCAAGGAAAAGGGCGAGGGTTCGCTGGCGTTGATGGTCAGCCCCATGCTGTCTTGCGAAGAGGCGTTCCTCTTGGCGAAGCTGGCGCGGGCCATTGACCCCAAGGCCGTGCTGGGCGTCGGGCCGGTGCCACGCGCTGGCCAGGACAAGACCTTCCCCGGCGGATACACGATTTACGCGGAAAAGGCCCCCAACGCGCGGGGCGTGCGGCGAGCGTTGGAGATGGTCGCCGGCGATGCCGCGGCCGTGCTGGACGCCGACGCTTTTATCACGCAACTGAGTGACAAGAAAACGACCGTTGCCGCCGTGATTGTCACGGGCAACTATCCGAGCAAGTGGACGACCAAGGAAGTGACCGCCGCCTTGGGGCGAAAGTTTACGGTGTTGCTCGACACGCTGCCCAATGATTTGACTGCAAAAGCCGATGTGGTTTTGCCCACCGCGACGTGGGTGGAAAAGGCCGGCACGTTTGAAAATGCCCAAGGCCGCTTGCAGAGCTTTGCCCAAGCGATTCCCGTGCTGGAAAACGCCAGGCCCGAAGGACAGATCGCCTTGGACCTGCTGGCGATGCACACCGGCACCACGCGCCGGGTTTACGAGGCCCAAGCCATTCGCGACGACATGGCCGGCGTGTTTGCCAGCGAAGTCCACCACCTGCAAACCGAGCACGAAGCCGAGCCGGACATGGAGTACGTGGAACTGTGAATTAGTCTTGAGTCTTGAGTCCTGAGTCTTGAGGTTCAAAACCCAAGGCGACTCAAAATCTCAAGACTCAAGACTCATCCTTCAAGACTCACCCCTCAAGACTTACTTCGCGTCTTCGTGTTCAATAACAAGATCAACCAAGAGGCCGACCCATGCCCATGACCGCACAGGAACTTGCCAAGGAAATCGGGGCGAAAGTCAAAGGCGACAAGCAGTGCGTGCTTTCGCGCTGCGACACGTTGGAGGACGCCCGTGCCGAGGCCGTGACGTATTTATCCGTTGGTGACGATGCCCAGCAACTCGCCCACTGCAAGGCGGGTGCGGTCATCGTGGCCAAGGGCGTCGAAATCGCCGACGACGCCAAGCTCACGCTCTTGATCGCCGACGATCCTTACCTCGCTTTCACCAAGGCCCTGATTGCGATTCAGGGCTACCGTCAGCATCCGCCGCCGGGCATTCATCCCCAGGCGTTCGTCGATGCCACGTCCGTGGTGGGTGAGCTTTGCACCATTCGTCCCTTCGTTTACATCGCGCCGCGCGTCAGCATCGGCAAGCGTTCGGTCATTTATCCCGGAGCCTACATCGGCAAGGACGTGACCATCGGCGATGACTGCGTGATCTTCTCCAACGTGACGATTTACAACCGCACCTTGATTGGCAATCGCGCCGTGATCCACGCCGGCTGCGTGGTGGGCGGCGATGGTTTCGCCTACGCCACCGACGCCGAGGGTCGGCACATCAAGCCACCGCACGCCGGCGTCGTGGAGGTTGGGGACGATGTGGAGATCGGTGCCAACGCCACCGTGGAACGCGCGGTCGTGGGCGTGACCCGCATCGGCAACGGCGTGAAAATCAGCGACGGCGCAACCATCCGTGGCGGCCAGTCCATCCCCGACCACACTCTTGTTGACCGTTGACTCAACGGTGTTCGATGCGACTATGCAAAAACGATCAGATGTAACCGCTGATGAACGCTGATAAACGCGGATGAAGACGCGGATGGAAGAAATGAATAAGTCGTTTGAGCAAATGATTCGTTGCTCCAATGACAAAGTTAATAGCTTTGCGGTTTGCCATATGATTTTCGTCTGTGTTGCATCCGCGTTCATCCGCGTTCATCTGCGGGTAAAAAGGTAATTGCAAAAAGCCCACCCCCCACAGGAGCCTTCCATGCCCGCCACCAAAATCGCCCCCCCCGCCCCCCCGGCCCACGGTCAGCCGATGACCTTCACCAACGGCAAACTCCAAGTGCCCAATCACCCCATCATCCCCTTCATCGAAGGCGATGGCACCGGGCCTGACATTTGGCGGGCCGCCGTTCGCGTCTTCGACGCCGCCGTCAAGCAGGCTTACAAGGGCCAGAAGTCCCTCGCATGGATGGAAGTTCTCGCCGGTGAAAAGGCCTTTAAGCAAACGGAAAACTGGCTGCCCGATGAAACCGTCGAGGCCTTTCGCAAATACCTCGTGGGCATCAAAGGCCCGCTGACCACGCCCGTCGGCGGCGGCATTCGCTCGCTCAACGTCGCCTTGCGGCAAATCCTCGACCTCTATGTCTGCCTTCGACCCGTGCGCTACTTCAAGGGCGTGCCCAGCCCCGTCAAGCGGCCCGAAGATATTGACATGGTGATCTTCCGTGAGAACACCGAGGACATCTACGCCGGCATCGAGTTCCAGGCCGGCACGCCCGATTGCGACCGCTTCCGCGACATGCTGGCAGAGACGTTTCCCGACCGCTTCCGCAAGGTGCGTTTCCCCGACAGCGCCGGTTTCGGCATCAAGCCCGTGAGTCGCGAGGGCACAGCCCGCTTGGTCAAAGCGGCCATCGATTACGCCGTGGCCCAGGGCCGCAAGAGCGTGACTTTGGTGCACAAGGGCAACATCATGAAGTTCACCGAAGGCGGTTTCCGCGACTGGGGCTACCAAGTCGCCAAGGAGCAATACGGCGGGCAGGAAATCGACAAAGGCCCTTGGCAGACGATTCGCGTGATGGCCCCGGTGCCCCACGCCGACAGCCTCTCAGGCGCGCATGCCGATGAGGAAAACGCTCTGGGCGATGCCAAGGGCGACCCGACCGTGGCCGAGCGCGACATCGTGGTCAAGGATGTCATCGCCGATGCTTTCTTGCAGCAGATTCTCACCCGTCCCGGCGAGTACGACGTGATCGCCACCTTGAACTTGAACGGCGATTACATCAGCGATGCCTTGGCCGCGCAGGTCGGCGGCATCGGCATCGCGCCGGGCGGCAACATCAACTACAACACCGGCCACGCCATCTTCGAGGCCACCCACGGCACCGCCCCCAAGTACGCCGACCTGGACAAAGTCAACCCCGGTAGCGTGATCCTCTCGGGTGAAATGATGCTGCGTCACTTGGGCTGGAACGAGGCCGCGGACCTGATCGTCAAGGGCGTGGAAAGCGCCATCACCGCCAAGAAGGTGACCTACGACTTCGCCCGCCTCATGGAAGGCGCGACGGAAGTCAAATGCGGCCAGTTCGCCGATGAGATCATTAAGCATATGGAGGCATGATTGGCGGAACTGTCAGAACAATTGACAAGGGGCTCGCTTCAAACCCTTGAGGTCGCCGCAACCAGACGATTGCAGGATGCGTTGTATCTAGAAGCATCCGATCGACTTGACGCGGCCATCTACCTCTTTGGATTTGCCGTTGAGATGCGACTCAATGCGGCTTGTTACCACCTGCTGGGTTACCAAACAGACGAACCCATCGGTGATAGAGAACGCAAACGAATGGAAAATGACGCGCGTTCAAGGGGAATAATGGCCTCCATTCCACATAACCTGCCTGGCTGGGGACAATACTTGATCGATCTTCGCGGCACCAAGATGGGCGATCCTCATTTGCAATCCGAACTCATGTTCAATGTCAGCGGTCTGTATCAACAATGGCGACCGCGCATGCGTTACCGTGCTCTATTTCCTTCCGTGGCGCAACATCAGATATGCAAAGAGGCCGCATTGTGGCATGAAGGCAACTATAATCGACTGTGGAGCTAATCATGGCCCTTATTCAAATGTCTCGCGATGCACTGACCAACCTTCACGAAGATGAATTGGTTGATGAACTTGCGGCCGAACTTCGCAACCCTTCGGAATCGACCCGGCAACCACTCATCATTGAAGAACAGTTAAATGACCCGAAATTGCTCACGGTGTTCGTCGTGTGGGAAAAATGGCGATTGATTTCCGCTGGAGCGCGTGGCCGCGTCATCATGGAAGCTTATCGACGCGCTCAATCGCAGCGACATGAGAGAATCGCACATGCCATTCCAGCAACAACCGAAGAGGCGGTGCAACTCGGGTTGTTGCCTTATGCCATCGAACCCATGCTTCTCAAAACCGAGCGTGATAATTCCGACGAAGTTTACAAGTTAATGCAGGCTGAAGGCGCTGTGGCCACGCCATCCGGTTTGGTTCTACGTTATCCTCGTTTGGATTGGGCCCATGCGGCCTACGAGCGCTTAAACAAGCAAATCCCTGATTGCTGGGCGATTGTCAAGATCGAGCACCCCTCTGAGGATTGAGTCAGTCATTCCATGCCGCCCACCGGCGACACGTTTGATTGCGACAAGCCCATGACCTCCACCGATACCGCCGCCGCCACCCCACCATCCGCCGCTGTCGATCTCTCCGTTGATCTCACGGGTTTGAAGCTTGCCAATCCGATGATGACGGCTTCGGGCACCTGCGGGTATTGCGACGAGTACGCTGACTTTGTCGATCTTTCGCAACTCGGCGCGTTTGTCACCAAGAGCATCACCTTGGAGCCGCGCAAGGGCAACGAGGCTTACCGCATCGTGGAAACGCGGGGCGGGATGCTCAACGCCATCGGCTTGGCGAACATCGGCATGGAGGCGTTTGTCGCCCAGAAGATGCCGCTGTTGCGCAAGCTGCGGGAGCGTGGGCCGCGGATCATTGTCAATGTCGCGGGGCATTCGTATGACGATTACATCACCGCCGCGGGAACGATCAGCGCGGAGCAGGGCGTCGATGGCATCGAGCTAAATGTTTCGTGCCCCAACGTCAAGGACGGGCTGACCTTCGGCACCAACCCGGCGATTCTGGGCGATCTGGTCAAGCGGGTTCGCGGGGCGATGAAGCCGGGGGTGAAGCTGATCGTGAAGCTCTCGCCCAACGTCGGCGACATCACCGCCACCGCCGCCGCGGCCGTCGAGGGTGGGGCCGACATCCTCTCGCTGATCAACACTTTCACCGCGATGGCCATCGACATTCACAAGCGTCGCCCGCGCCTGGCCAACGGCACCGGCGGCCTTTCCGGCCCGGCGGTGCGGCCGCTGGCGGTTTACCTGACCCATCGCGTTTATCGCAACGTTGCCAAGCCCGCCGGCGTGCCGTTGATCGGCATGGGCGGCATTCAATACTGGCAGGACGCCGCGGAGTTCATCCTCGCCGGGGCGACTGGCCTGGCCGTGGGCACGGCCCTGTTCGTCGATCCGCAAACACCCGTCACCATCCAAACCGGCCTGCGTGATTACCTCGCCGGGCAGAAGTGTTCATCGCTGACCCAACTCGTCGGCACCTTGGCGCTGCATGGCGAAGCACCCGTCACTCCGTATCCGTGATCGTCACAACGCGGTGAGGTCTTCCAAGGGCATGTAATACTTCTGGTATTTCTTTCCATCGCTATACGCCCGGCCCTTGTCCGAGACCACCAACACTGTGGCGCGATGGTTGATGCGGTTGATCAGACCGCGCATGTTTTGGCCTTGAAATGTGAAACTCACTTCGCCGCCGATGTGCAGGCCGTGGGCTTGGCGGGCGTGCTCGCGTGCGGTGACCAGGCCGTGCTTGGTGCCGGTGTGGCCGAAGAAGCGACTGACCAGATCACGGAAGCGTGGCTGGCCGCAACTGGATTTGCCCCAGGCCAGCAGTTCGTAAAGGTGCACGATTTCGTGTTCCATGATGCGTTGGGCCGCTTCGAGCCGGTCGTGGCAAATCAGCCCGCCGACCATCAGCGTCTGGCCCGGCTCATTGAAGGACAACTGAAGTATCCGTCCGGCCAAGGCGATTTCGTAACCGATGGGCCGATGTATGGGGCCGTGGCGTCGGGTGTGTCGCCGGGTGACGCCGCCGCTGCGGTTGAGACGGGTGGAGACTTCAAAGCCCAGCGGCTTGCCCGTCTCGCGGCGCACTTCCCGCGCCAGCCAACCTTCAAACCAGAGTTGGTCGTAAGCGTCAAACAGCGCCGCCACATCGGCGTCGGTCATGCGTTGAAAATTGGCCTGGCCCACCACCGACGGCTGTTGGAGCATCGTCTTTCGCACGGCTTGGTGACGGTCGGCGATGCGTTGCGGATCGAGATTCACGGGCAGGGGCGGCATGGGGATAATTTAACGCGCTTGGTGGCCAGGGATGCGGAATGCTTTTTTGTTTCTCATCGCAAACAAACACTTGCTTCGCGGCGTGTTGGGTTTAGAATGTATGGGGATGACAAGTGAAGAGGCTTTCCTTACTGCGGGGTTCGAGTACGACGGTGATTTTTGCTCGAACCGATAGGAACCCCACGGGAGCCGGCATCCAGGCGCCAAAATCACGCCGCCATGTGCGGACGATTGCGACGCCCTGGCGAGGCACCCACTTACAACTGGGGTTCGAGCAAAACTCCTCAACGGCCCAGGCGGTTGGGAAAGACTCTTCATCTGCCATCACCCTCGGCTGCCGGCCCCGTAAGTTTCATCGGCAAGCTCCCATCCCTTCGATCCAATTCAACCACCAAGGGCACCAAAAGCACCAAGGAATGCACATTATTCCTTTGGATGCCACTGTTTTTTTCTCCTTGGTGCTCTTGGTGAGGCCTTGGTGTCTTGGTGGTAAATCGATCATCCTCGGATCCCCAGCGTGGTTTCGCTTGATGACGATTAAGCCGGTTGCGCGGCTGGTCGATGAATGGGTAGCCGACGGCTGGAGGGCTGGATCGGCGAAGTAACCCCCGGAGAAAGAACACATGCCTCGCCAAAAGGACATCCTCACCACCGGTGAGGTCGCCAGAATCTGCAACGTCGCCCCCCGCACCGTCAGCAAATGGTTTGATTCCGGCCAGCTTCAGGGCTACCGCATCCCCGGTTCCAAGGATCGCCGCATCCCGCTGACAACCCTTACCCGCTTCATGAAGGCGCACCACATCCCCATGACCGGCATGCAAACCGGCCAGACGCGGGTGCTCATCGTCGATGACGAATCCGAGATCGTCACCGTGCTGCGCAAGGTGCTGGCCGAGCAGGCCAACTACGAAGTGCGCACCGCCCACAGCGGTTTTGCCGCGGGGGTGGAGTGCGAAAAGTTCCGTCCTCACGTGCTCCTGGTGGACATGCACCTGGGCGACATCAAAGGCGAGGCGATTTTGAAGATCGTGCGCGACAGCGAGGACTTGCAGGCCGCCAAGGTCATCGCCATGAGCGGCAAGCTCACCGATGGCCAGGCGCATCAACTCATCCAGCGCGGGTTTGACGGGTATCTGAAAAAACCGTTCCACATTCGCCAAGTGATTGAAGCGGTTGAGGACGCGGTGGCCGTGGTGTATTGAGGGGTAGGTTGATTTTGGGGTGAGCTTTGGGTTTACGTCGCTAAACCGCAAGCGTGGTCCGAGGCGCGATTCACCCTCTCACCCCCTCACCTTGTCACCCCCTCATCCCCTCCCTCACCGCCGCTGGCGCTTGGCGATCCAGTCACGCATTTTCTGGCGGGTGGTTTCCCAGCCCGATACGGCGCGCTCCGCGAGAAAGGCGGCGAAGGTGGCGTCGAGGGTTTGCGCCAGTTGACGGGTCAGACCCAACCGCTGTTCAATCAAATCGCGGGTGCTGGCGGCATCAGTGATTTCGGGCAACTGGGCGGCACCCACCAACAGACGGTCGGCGTTGAAACTCAGCTCCCACTGGTTTTCGCCATCCGACAAAATCAGTCCCGCCTTGCGTGGCCACTTGCCGTTGCGCAGGGCTTCACCTGCTTCGCCCATCTGCGTCGGCGCCGCTTCGCGCAGGCTCTGTTTGCCCTTGACGCCCCAGGCGCATTCCATGTCCAACGAACTCATCATCACCAAGGCCACGTCGGCCGGCCCCGTGGGCAGCGTGACCTTGACGCTCGACTCGCGCGTTTCGGTGATCCACCACAGCCAGAGGAGAAACTCGTTGCCCAGAAAATCCTTGGTGTTGGGACTGGCGTGGGTCCACGGCACGTTGGGGATGGACATGTCAGCCAGCCCCGTGGCATCCTCGTGATCGGCGCGGGTGGCGGTGGGGGGCTGGGTGAAGGGCGTGGGGTGCAAATCCTCGAAGTCGCGCAGACGACCTTTGCCTTGCAACTGCGTCTCGGCCAAGGCCCCGGCGGTGAGGACTTCCAAATCACAATCAAAGGTTTCGCGGAAACGGGCGGAAAGTTGCTCCATCACCGTGTTGCCGGTGGCGGCACAATAGAGATGCCCGGCCGCGAGGTCCCAGAGCAGATCGACCTGCTTGCTCTTGCGGTGTTTTCCGGTCGCCAACTCATCGTGAATCTGCCGATCGACCAAGTCGCGGACTTCTTTTTTCTGATTGCGGGAGAGGAAGCCGGAGGGATTCCCCGCCGCCACCGCTTGCTCGTGGGCGCGTTGGTAGGCGTGTTTGATGTCGGCGGGAATGCGGTTGGTATCGACCCGCAAGGCAAATAGCAGCATGTTGCCAAAGGCGTTTTTATCGAAGGAGAAAGTGGTGTCGAAGATGTGCTCGCCGCTGATCCAACCGCTTTCGATTTGTTCGGGAGCTCCGATGGGGCTGTCGGTGAAGGCATGGGCGAAGATTTTGTCCAGCACCTCTTGGGTGATGGCGGCGGGGGCGTCACCAGTGACGGTGAAGCGGGCGAAACTGACGCGACCGGATTGGAAAGGCATGGGTGGCTCGGTGGGGGAATGAAAAGTCTTGAGTCTTGAGGGTTGAGTCTTGAGGTTAAAACAGGCGTGTATCGCAGGGTTCTGTTATAGCCGCAACGTCCCCGTTGCGCGTCTTGGAACTACCTTGTTGTGACGAACCGCGTGTGTTCGCCTCAGACGCGCAACGGGGACGTTGCGGCTATGAGTCGGAAGTCTTCAATCGCAAGACTCAAGACTTATCACGGTCGAAACGGCGTGGGGGGAACGTAACCGGGTTTGTCCTCATCCTCATTTTCTTGATGGTTGTTTCCCCCGTCCATCGCCTCGCTTTCCTCGATCCACGCGGCTTGAATGGCTTCGAGAATCGACTCGTTGACCACGTGGCCCGGCTCAGGCGCAAAGTCGGGCAGGGCCTCGACCAGCGCCCGCAATTCCGTGAAACGCACGGCCGTCGGGTCACGTCGCGGGTGGGCCTCGGCGAGTTGGATGGCGATATCCTCGATGTCTTTCCAGGCGAGTTTGCCGGGCATCGTGGGGTGCTCCTTATTTGGGTTGAGGGGACGGCGCGGTGTCGAACTTTGGTCGCGGGCTCCCACCCGCGGGAGCGGGTGGGCTTTCGGTGGACTTCAAGGGACTTCCGGGGGCCAAGGGTTATTGCAGGTTCACGGGCATCAGCACGTAGAGGAAGTCTGTGCCGCTGCGCACCACGCCGGGCTTGTTGCCCGCGCGCATGTCCAGTGTCACCTGATCCGTCGAGACCACCTTGAGCACATCGAGCATGTACGCGGGGTTGAAACCAATTTCGATCGGCTCGCCCTCGTAAGCCGGCAGGTCAACCTTGATCTCGGCCTCGCCCATCTCCGGCGCGCGGCTCGAAAGCGTCAGCCCTTCCTTGGTGAAGCTCATGCGCACGCCCTTGCTCTCCTCGTTGGTCAACAACGCGGCCCGGCGCACGGCACTCATCAGCCCCTGCGTCGCCAAGGTCGCCTTCTTGTCGCCATCACGCGGGATCACATCCTTGTAAGGCGGGAAGTTGCCTTCCACCAAGTTGCTCGCCAAGAGGGCGGTTTCGGTGGCGAAGAGAATCTGATTGTCGGCGATCTTGACCTTCACCACCTGATCCTCATCGCCCAGGAAACGCTGGAGCATGTTCAAGCCCTTGGTGGGCACGATGGCCGAGCGGTTGTCGGCCTTGGTCGCCTCGCAGGTTCCCTTGGCCAAGGCCAAGCGGTGGCCATCGGTGGCCACGACCGCCAGCTTGTTGCCTTCGCGCTCCAGCAGCACGCCGTTGATGGCATAGCGACTGTTTTCGCGGGCGGTGGCGTAAATGGTGCGGCTGACCAAAGCGCCCAAGTCATGCGACGAGATGGTGAAGTCCGCGTCGCCGGTGAACTGCGGCAGGGGGGGGAAGTCGCTTACGGGATAACCCAGCACCTTGAAGTGGCTGTCTTGGCCGCGGATGTGGGTGGCTTCCTGGTCGGTTTCCAGGGTGAGCGTGGCGTCGAGGCTTTCGCCGACGATCTGGCGGAACTTGTCGGCGGGGACCAGCGCTTCGCCGGCTTCCTGCACCTCGACCCGCAAGGTCGTCAAGCGCACCGCCACTTCCAAGTCCGTCGCCGCCAGGGTCAGCGAACCATCCCCGGTGGTGAGCTTGACACAGGTCAGCACCGGCTTGGGCGTGCGGCTCACCACCGCGCCACCCACCAAGTTCAACGCCTCAACCAAGGCCCCGCGATCACAGATGACTTTCATGCTTCTATCCCTTGCGTAATGAAGTCCACAATTTACACCGGCGGGCGGCGACCCACAAATCGCCGCCACAGGGGTTTTTCATGCGACGAAGTTGAATCGTGGCCGTGGGGCCGTATCATGGCCCGACTGCGCCGGTTGTACCGCGGCGCGGGCAACGGCACCACGCATGATCCACCTTCAGGATGTCCACAAGTCGTACCGCCAAGGCCAGCGCACGGTCGCGGCCCTGCGGGGGGTGAGCCTGCGCATCGACCAACCCGGCTTCGTGGCCGTCATGGGCCGCAGCGGTAGCGGCAAGAGCACCCTGCTGCATCTTGCCGCCGGCCTTGACCAAGCCGATAAAGGTGTCGTCGAGGTGGACGGCCAAGACCTCGGCAAGCTCAACGAACGCCAACTGACGCTCTTTCGCCGCCACCGCATCGGCATCGTCTTTCAACAGTTCAACCTCATCGCCACATTGACTGCCGCGCAAAACGTCGCCTTGCCCGGCGTCATCGACCATCGGCCCCGCAAGTGGCTCGATGCCCGTGTGGCGGAGTTGCTAACGCAGTTCGAGTTGAGCGACCGCGCCGAGCATCGACCCGATGCCATGAGCGGCGGTGAGCAACAGCGTGTCGCCATCGCCCGGGCACTGCTCTTTGAACCACCGCTGCTGCTGGCGGATGAACCGACGGGCAACCTCGACAGCGCCAGCAGTGATCGGCTCTGGTGCCTGTTGGGCGAGGTGGCCGAGCAACGCAAAATGACGGTGCTGATGGTGACCCACGAGCCGGCGGCGGCGTCGCACTGTCGGCAAGTGTTCGTGCTGGGGGATGGCGAAAATCGCGGCGACTTTGAGGTAAACAATCTTGACTCCAGCGGTGTGGCAACTCGCTATCAGCAACTTGGCAGGTAGGCGCGGACGCAGCCTCCTGCTGGTGCTGGCGGTGGCCTTGTCCACGGCCCTGGTCGTCGCCGCCGCCGCCGCCTTGGGCACCATCGGCGCATCGCTCGAACTGGCCATCGGCCGGGTCGCGGGCCTCTCCGATCTGCAAATCACCCACCGCTACAACGGCCGGGTCGATCAAACCCTCCTCGACCAAATCCGTCAATGGCCCCAAACCGCCTTGGCCATCGGCCACTTCGAGGCCGGCGTCACTGTGCGCAACGAGCGCACGGGCCAAAGCGAAACCTTTATCGCCCAAGGTGTCGAACCCGGTCTCGATGAGCAACTGCGACCCTTGAAAATCACGCAAGGCCGCATGATCCGCGATGGTGGCGAAATCGTCATCGACTCTTCCGCCCAGCGCAAACTTCAAGCCGAGCTTGGCGATGAGTTGCGCGTGATCCGCTTCGGCGATCCACTCTCTTTCAAGCTCGTGGGTATCGTGGATCGTCCGCCCTTGGGCGTGCTGCAACGTCGCATGGCGGTCATCACCTTGGCCCAGGCCCAAGAGATCGGCGGCTTCCCCGGCAAGCTCGATCAGATCGACATCAAGCTCCGCGAAGGCTTCACTGCCGATGCCGTCGAAGCCGCCCACGCCGGCGACCTGCCGCAAGACGCCAAGTTCCACACCCCGGCCAGTGTCCGCTCGCAGATCATCCAAGGCGTCAGTTCCGCCCGCCTCATGCTGCTGCTCTTGACCATGCTCGTCTCGCTCTCGGCGGGGTTCATCATCCTCACCAGCCTCACCACCAGCGTCACGCAACGCATGCGCGAGCTGGCCGTGCTGCGCTGCATCGGCGCGGGCCGCTTGCAGATCGCCATGTCGCAACTGCTCGTGGGCCTGCTGCTGGCCGTCGGCGGGGCGGTGCTGGGCGTGCCGCTGGGATTGGGCCTAGCGTTTATTCTCTACTGGCGGCATCGCACGCTGCTCGAAGGCGGCTTCCAAGTCAACCCCACCGGCATTGGTTTGGCGCTGGCCGGAGCCGCCGCGGCGGGTGTGCTGGGCGCAAGCTACCCCGCTTGGCGAGCCGCACGTGTGCGCCCGATGCTCGCCTTGGCCGTCGCGTCACGCAAACCCTCGCGGCTGGGCGTCATCGCCTGCCTGCTGCTAGGTCTGGCCTGTGCCAGCTTTGAACCGCTGGTGTTGTTGCTGCCCATCGACACGCAAACCGCATTCTGGCTCTACGTCACGCTTGGTTTGCCGCTGACGTTCATCGGTTACTTCCTCTTGGCCGCGCCGGTGCTGGCGCTCGTGGCACGCACGCTCTGCCCTCTGCTCACGCTCGCCTTGCGACTCCCGGCCCGCCTCTTGGGCAACACCGTCCTAGCCACGCCCTTTCGTCACGCTTTCACCGGTGGGGCGCTCATGATGGGCCTGGCCATCCTGCTTGCCATCTGGACCGGCGGGCGCAGCGTCATGGGAGGCTGGCTCGACAACCTCACCATGCCCGACGCTTTCGTCCACTCCTACCGCGCCCTTTCGCCCCAGCAGTGGAACCAACTCCAACAAGTGCCCGGCATCTCCGCCCTTTGCCCCACCACGGCCTTCCCCGCGCCGGTCGTGGGCATGAGCTTCGGCGTCAAAACCTTCGCCCCTTCCAGCACGCTCTTCGTCAGCGTCGATGCCCCCGCCTTTTTCGCCATGACCGACCTGGAGTGGGACGAGGGCGATGCCACCACCGCCTTGGCGCGGATGAAAGAAGGGCGGGCCTTGCTTGTGAGCCGTGAGTATCGCGTGGCGCATGGCATCGGCAAGGGCGCGAAAATCACGCTCGACACCGCCGACGGCCCGGTGGACTTCGAGGTCGTGGGCGTCGTCGGCGCCACGGGCTTGGATGTGGCGGTGCAGTTCTTCGGCATTCAGCGGGCCTATGCCGAGGCTTCGATCTCCGCGGTCTTCGGCACCCGCGACGATGCCGCCCGATACTTCGGCGTCGAGGCCATCAACCTCGTGCTTATGGATCTGCAACCCAGCGCCGATGACGACGCGGTGCTGGAGGAAATCAGTCGCCGCGTGCCCGGCACGGTCGTGGGGTCGAGCCGCAAGATTCGTCAGCGCATCGAAGACTCCATCGGTCGGTTCCTGGGGGTCGCTAGCACGGTCGCCATCGCTTCGCTGATCATCGCCTGCCTGGGCGTGGGCAACCTCATCGTGGCGGAGATTTCCGGACGGCGCTTCGAGTACGGCGTACTCCGCGCCATGGGCGGACAACGCGGCCTCTTGGCGCGATTGGTCATGGGCCAAACCCTAGTCATCGCCTCCGTCGGCTGCGTCACCGGCACCGCCTTGGGCCTGCAACTGGCCTTGGTGGCGCGGGTCTTCCACCAGCGACTCGCGGGCCTCAATTACGGCTTTGTCCTGCCTTGGGATGTGCTGCTGTGGGGTTGCCTGGCGGTCATCTTCGCCTCCTTGGCCGCGGCCATGCCCACCTTGGCGGGTCTCATGCGCCAACCCACCCGCCAACTCCTCGCCGCCGGCCGCGCGGGGTGAGAAGCTTATTTTTCTCACGCGCCTTCCCCACCCCGTGACTCTGACTCACAGCCGCAACGTCCCCGTTGCGCGTCTTTGATCAACTCTCGCCACACAGACGCGCAACGGGGACGTTGCGGCTAAAAAAATCACAAACCGCGCCAGTAAAAATCTCAAGTCTCAAGACTCACCCCTTCTTCGCCCGTCCCACCACCAAGCCCACAATCACTTCCACCAAGGTCGCCGTGTCAAGCTGTGACGTGTTGAGCGTCGTGGTGAACGATTCGCCCGCCATCGCCTGTTTGGGCCAGTAACGCTGATAAAACGACTCTTGGGCCGCGTCGGATTCCGTCACCCTTCGCCGTGCCTGCTCCAAGCTTAACCCCTCGCGCTTTGCATAAGCCGCGACGCGATCCTCCAGCGGCGCCAGCAACCGCACATGCACCCCGTGCGGCATGTCCCGCGCGATGAAAACCCCGCCCCGACCCACCAAAATCACCCGCCCATTTTTCGCCAACGCCCGCACCGTCTGTGCCACCCGGCGGTAAATCGCGTACTCGTCCACCGGCTCGCTGCCGACGTACACGCTCAACCCTTGCCGCAGATCATCAAGCCAACTGTGCGACTCGGCCCCCAATGTCGCCACCAGTGGCGCGGCCAAGGCATGATCAGCCGCCACCTTCTCCACCAGTTCCCTGTCGTAATACATCCACGCCCGCTCATGGGGCAAGGCCGCGTTGAGCCGCTCGACGAGCAGCGGATACAGGGCCGGGTCATCGCTGCCCACCTCTCGGCTGATGGTCAGAAACGGCCCCGCCGGCTTCCGCCGCCGCGAAGCCTCGTCGGGCGTCTGCTTGACCGCCGCCACCACCGCCGCGGGAATGGGCCGAAAATGCGAAACACTGGATTGGTCGCTCATGCTGGTCGCCTCGAAAAAGAGAATGATTCCGGCCCGTTGGGCTTGCAACCCATTGTAGTGCCCCGCCGACATGTGCAAGAAGTAAATGACTCCGCGGCGGTGAATCACTGACAGCATCATGTCATCGGCTGAAACTATTTTCTCCAATATGTGCCCAAAACAAGAACGCAAACTCGCCGCCGGGGTATATAGGGGGGCGAATCGGCGTGTCGGGCGCCGGGTCGCCATTGGACTGCCATGACGACCCGAACAAGGAGCACGCCTCTGATTCGAACTGACCAGATCATCGAGGAATTGTTCACCCGCTCCCTTGCGGGCGTGTACGGCCGCTACCGCCAAGGCCGCCCCGTGATCGCCAGGCACGGGCCATTCATCCAGCAACTCGGTCTGTCCCTGCTGATCGAACACAAGCAGCATGGCCAGCCCAGCCCTCAACGCATCCAGCGGACCAATGATTCGGCCAGTGAGGGAGCCTGGCGTTCCGGGCAGCTTGACCTGTTGACAACCGGTGAACTCCTTACGAGGCTGTCCCTGCGGCCCGGCCCGTGGGTGTTGGGGCTGACACTGCGGCATCCCAAACGCAAGCAGTTTCAGGCCGGGACGTTCCATCGCGGCGACCGTATGACCTGTGCCGGCCTCGCGGGGCACCTGGGTTGGCAGGTTGCGCGTGAGGCCCTGCGGTACCGCATGCGTCAGAAAGCCGTCCCGTCGAAACCGACTGACGCCGTGCGTGATCTGACGGAAATGATCATGATATCCATCGACGACAGATGCCCGCGGGTCATGTTCAATTGTGGCCTTCCCATCCTGCTGGAACATGCCCTGCTCGCCACGATGGAGTCCAAGCGATGAGCGAGTCACCGGACATTGACATCCAGGTCAGCGACCGCGAGTCGGTCGAGCGTGGCTTGGCCATGCGCCGGCTGTACATCCTGATCTCGATCCGCGACCCCGACGGTCGCCCAGTCCGCATCCGTCCGCATCGTCTTTGCCAAGGTGTGTTGAAGCTTGCGTTTCACGACGCCGAACCGGTCGCGGGCTTCACGCCTAACCGGCCCATCACCTACATGACCGAAGCCGACGCACAAGCGATTTGGCGGTTCGTGCGCGAGCACCAGGGCAGGTACACTGCCATCGTCGTGCATTGCGAACAGGGCATGAGCCGCAGCCCGGCGGTGGCCGCGGCACTGGCGGAGGGGATGGGAATTGACAGCGAGAAGTTCTGGCGGGAGTATCAGCCGAATGAGTTCGTATATGACCATATTAAAGAGGGACTGCATGATGCCTTTCAAGATTGAGCAGCTACAGCACGATACTCTGAGGCCAAGGACACGATACATCGCCTTTAATGCTCTGGTTGATGGCCGGGCGACCTGCATCGCATTTACACTTGGAGAACAGACTTGGTCCTTCGACACTGGGAATAGTCGGAATCCGGGCCAGCCACACGACCGATTCGGAGACATTGTCGTCGCCGAGAGTATTGTCTTCAGCGCATCGGCCCTTGGCACGGCGTCACAGTATCTCCAAGTGTTAACAGAATGCGCCGGAGCACAATCGTTCACTGCATTTAGTGCCGGCACACAGGAGTTGCACGACCAACTGCGGCGACTCCACGAGCACCGCATTGAAATTCTTAAACTGCAGGATCAGCTAGCGATGTGCGTGGATACGAATCTGCATAGGAACCATAGAAACTATGTGGACAAGCATAAATGCTGCGACGACAAGAAGGCCCAGATGAATTCGGTATTAGAGGATCTGTGTCAGGCCGTTAAGCAATATGAACACCTTCCCCGGCTGGTACCCTTTAGTGTCCCGGCGGCGCGTGGTGACGCCCCAATCCGACGGGGGGCCATGTTCACAAGGTGGGCCATGCGTCAGGGCAAGCTGGCGGAGGACATCACGACGGTAGCAGAGGAGATCAAGCCGCTCCATATGGCTCGGTTTCGGTGGGTATCCGAAATGGTAGATGCAGACCAACGTCGATTGTCAATTGACCTTGTGGGTGCTTTTGAAGGCCGTCCAGTCGTCATGGAGGTGAAAATGCAAAATGATAGCTGGACGTTCGAGTCACTTCCGCAGTTGTTGTGCTATGGAGCGATGGTCACGCCAAAGCATCAAAGGGAACGGTTCAGGGGCTTGGGGATCAATAAGGTGGATCGACTGTGGCTGGGACTTGTAACCGAAACGCGAATGACACGAGGTTATTCGGAGGACTATGACTGTGCGATCTGTTGGTTTGGCCAAAAACCGGTGAAGAAGAAACTCGCACCCGATTTCGCAGGGATTTTCGTCCTGAGGTACAGAGAAGCGGGGCAGGAGTGGAAGCTGGACGAGAGTACTCGCATCTCGTTCCAGCCAGAAGGTTAATCGACCGTCTCCCACGAACCGTCCGTGCCCAACATCGCAGGCGGCATCTGATCGATGAGGCGAGAGGCATACTCGCTGTGAACCGGAACTAACGTGCTGTCGGGGAACGCACTTCTTAGTTGCGTCAGAATCGCAGCATCGGCATGCCCCGAAGTATGACACCGATCCATCGGAATCCCCCGCCGCTTCAGCCAATCCAGCAGCGGCTTGTTGCGATCATCTTTTAGATACCCACCCCAGACCGACACAATCAGCCTGCCGATCTTCAGCCCATCCATCGCGTCCAAATCCCGCATCATGCTCGGCCGGAACAGCATCACCGATCGGTGGGCTTCCGCTGCGATGCCTTTGGGGTAGATGCGGTAGTCCTTCAGCGGGTTCACCAACTCGAAGGCTTGATCGCGGATGATTCGATACCGCTGACTCGCTGGCAGGAACACGCGGATGTCTTGCCAGCCGGCCTGCGGGATGTTTTCGTTGCCGGTGGCCCGCAAGATGTGCGTCGTGTACACGTCGAGGATCAGTTGCCGCTTGGCCTGTCGGCAGGCTTTGTACAGCGTGACCAGCCGGTCGATGTTCTGGCCCGACGCCCAGACCAGCACCAGCCCATCGGTCTTCTCGAACATCTCGACGAACTTCGGCACCAGATCGTCCTCGGTGGGAAAGCCCCGCTCCGTCTCTGGGCGACCAAGCGTCGTGCCTTCCATCAACAGCACGTCCACGTTCTTGGGCGGATCGGCGATGAGTTGTTCGACGAGCTTGGCCTTGCGGCCGTGGGCGCGGAAGTCACCGGAGTAGAACAGCCGCTTGCCCTCGGCCTCGACCAGCACGGCATAGGCGTCGTAGGCTGAGTGATCGACCAGGTAGGGCGTGATGATGAACGGCCCCAACTCAATCGGCTGACGGTGGGCCATGTGGATGACGTGCTGCAGTTTCAATCCCGCCGGTGTGAACAGGTCGGCGGCTTCGAGGATGGACTGTGCGGCAGGCCCGATCAAGAACATCGTCTCGGGTGGCAGCCGGTACGCCAGGCCGTAGTGATCCTGATGCGGATGGCTGATGACCACGCCCAGCAGCGACGGGTCGGGCTTGTCGAAGCCGGGCACCGGGTGCAGCGGCATGGCATCGGCGTCGGCCACGTCCAGCGGCAGGCCGATGTCAAGAACGATCCGCTTGCCCTGTGATTCGATCTCGACGCAAGTACCGCCGATTTCATGGGTGCCGCGATGAATGCAGAATCGCATGGCGAAATGTTCCCACAACGTTCCCCTCATCACAAGGGACTTCCGCGTGATGTCCGCAACGGTGCGAAGCGTTGCAAGCGGTGGGGGTGGGATTCGAACCCACGGTGACCCGAAGGCCACGGCGGTTTTCAAGACCGCTGCA
>JBBRGB010000024.1:0-22522 GCA_038241095.1 Phycisphaerales bacterium | reverse complement strand
CAGGCCAAAAGCGGCGAAAACCAGGCGGAACCAGTCCATGCCGCCGGAGAAACGGTTGCCTCCACCCGGCCACAGCCCGCTGGCACCGATCATCCAGAACACGGCAAAGCCGCTGAAAAACATGCCAAAGGCCAGAATCGGTAGCCCCGCCCAACGCAAGGCTCCGAGATCGCGCCGCGGCAAATCAATGCGAACCCCGTAGGGCGTCACCTGGCTTTGATAACCGGCATCCGATTTGGAAAAGCTTGTCACGCGGGCAGTTTACCACCGCCCGCCAGCGGAACATGATTACGATGGCGGGCGTCAAACCGACATGCCCCGGAAAATCTCCATGCAAGCCATTTTTCGACACCACGGCCGTGCCATTGCCATAAGCCTGTTGCTTGTCACGCTGGCAACGGGGCCATTCACAACCGCATCCGCCGATGAATCTTCAATCGCCCGTTTGACAGAACTGGTGGATCGCCTCGACAAGCACAACGATCAGGCGGCCCTTGAAGAACTGAAACGCGCCGACATCAAAGTGGTGCATCTGATCGAAGCCCGTCTGGCCCAGGGTTATCCACCCTTGGATGAGGCCCGTCTCGCAATCTTGTGTCAGAACATGGAATCATCTTCGGAGCGGGTGCGCAAGGCGGCGGTGGATGAACTGCCGGGCATGGGGCCGCTGGCGGGGCCGGCGATTAAGCGGGCATCCAAAGCCCAGCGTGAGGCGGGACACGCCGCGGTCGCCGATGCCTTGGCACAGATGGCGAGCGCGGCCAGGTATCCCCCCGGGCGCATGAACCTGGCCAAGGTTCTTGGCGAGCAATACAAACGGCACTTCGATGAACTCTTCACCCAACGCTGGCCCGCGTTTGTCAAGGACATCAACGACGCCGACGCTCAACGCTGGCTGTGCCATGTGCCCTTCGACGAACTTTGGAAGAAGCTGGCGGAACAACCGGCCAAAGACAAATTGCGACTGTTGCTGCTCCTGCGTCGCAGCGCCAAGTGGGATGAAGCGATGGCCAAACAGCTCGCGGCCTTCAGCGCCAAGGAGGTGCTCGAAGCAGCCGCCGCCACTTGGTGGCCCATCGAAATCGAGCCGGTGCAAATGGACGGTGCTTACGGCTGGACCACGCGGGCCGGCAAGGTCGAGGGCAACCTCGTCACTGACATCTTGCGTCTGAGTGTCAAGATGCCTGACTACGGCAACGTCAATGAACGTGGCCAGTGGGTACACATCGAATATTGGGATCGCTGGCACTACATCTTCCGCTTTGCCCAGGCCCAAGCCAGCAAGG
Source organism: Phycisphaerales bacterium (assembly GCA_038241095.1). Classification (GTDB taxonomy): domain Bacteria; phylum Planctomycetota; class Phycisphaerae; order Phycisphaerales; family Phycisphaeraceae; genus JBBDMX01. The sequence goes on along the minus strand of JBBRGB010000024.1, from coordinate 21,236 downwards.
ACGCCCTAGTCGTCAGCGAGCGCATGATTCGCCGCGACACGCTGCCGTTTCACGGTGGAATGGCCGAGGAAATGAACGTGCGTTGCAACACCGTGCGGGGCGTGCCCAACTCGGTCAAAGTACCCACGATGGCAATGGGCATGGCGGAAAGTCTCGACTGGCACACCGGCGCGGTGTACGAGTGCGCCAAGCCGTACATTCCCGAAAAGTATCACGAACGTTTGCGGTTCAAACCGGACAAACATCCCGTACCCGAAATCACACTGCCCGACGAGGTGAACGTTCTTGATCCGCAATGAATCAGCGGGGCATGTCGAGGTGCCACAGAGCACCCGAGGCGGGATGCGGTGTGGCACCGCCCCCAATTCCGTCCGCTCACGGCATCTTGTTGATCTCGTCTTGCAACGGTGTTAACTCCGCGTGCCGGGCGTCGAGGCTGCGCAGCAAGTTGACCATGCGCTGGGCGCGGTCGCGCTGGCCGGCCTTGATCCACCAGCGGGCGGCGCGGATCGCCACGCGGTCATCGGTGGGGTCCGCGGCGATGCGTTCTTCGTAGATTCGCGCCGCTTCATCAGGCCGACCCAGCATCGCCAGTGAAGCCGCCATTTCGTCCATCACCACCAGCTCTATTTTTTCCGCTGGTTCCAACCCCGCGAGCACTTGCAGCGATTCATCGGGACGATTGTTCCGCCGCAGCAGCCCCGCCATCTGGCGAATGTAGGCCACCTGCGTGGCACGCTTGCCGCCTGCCGCTCGTTCCACCGCTTTGCGCATTTGATCGAAGGCCAGATTGGTCTGACCTTGACGGGCAAAAACATCGGCGAGTTGGGCGTATGGCCGGGGATCGTTGCTGTCGAGCGCGATGGTCTGGAGCAACACATCGCGGGCCTCGTCGTAACGCTCCTGCTTGATCCGCACATCCGCCAAGAGCAGCCGGGCACGCATGTTTCGCGGGTTGGTGTCGATGGCCGCCTGAAAATGGCCGCGTGCCTCATCGAGCTTTTCCAGCTTCGTTGCCACCACCCCGGCCAGCAGTCGCACTTCGGGGTTGGGGTTTTCGGGTGACAGGGCGATGACCCGTTGCAGGGCCGCGTAAGCCTTGGCGTTTTCATTGAGCAGCAGGTAGCTCTGCGCCAAGGTCATCTGTGCCCCGGCATGGTCGGGATGGCTGGCGACCAAGGCTTCGAGCTTGGGCAGGACGTCGAGTTGGCCGCCACGCTCCATGACGGTGTTGAGTGTTTCCTGGAGTTGCTGAAGTTGGTCATCGACGGAGGCCGCGTGGGTGGCTGGCCCGGCGTTTTGCCGGTTGATGAAGTACGCCCCGGCCACGGCCAGCAGTGCGACCAGCGCCAGGATGATGATGCCGCGGAGCATGGCCCCGCCGTGTGCGGTGAATGGAAACATGGAGGCATTAGAGCAGTTTTGCGGCCCCGGCGCGGCGTGAACATCCGTGAAACGTCGAGCGACCAAGACATGACAAGGGGGCGGTACCACAAAGAGCCGCGCACGCAGTAAGCGGGGTTGGAGAACGTTGGCCTGTGATATCCCACCGCTTACTCCGTGCGCGCTCTTTGCGTCTTGGGCAAGGGCGGCGTTTGCGTCACGGTCAGAGAGTGATAGTCTAAATGGCATGGCGATTCGCTTCCCCTGCGTCACTTGTCAGGCCCGCATCAAGGTTCCCGATGGCTCCGAGAACAAGCGGGTGAAATGTCCGCGTTGCGGCACGGGCCAGCGCGTGCCCGAAGCCCACGAAGTTCAAGCGACGGCAACCAACGCCGTGGCGGATGTGATGCCCCCGGCGGTGGAGGCGGAAAATCCTTTGGCGGCACTCGCGGCTGCGGCGGCGGGTGGGGCTGCGACCGTCAATGCGGACACGCCCCCGGCCCCCAGCGTGGAGCCAACAGCCTCCGTGGAACAAGCCCCGGCTCGCGTGGAGTCCGGTTCGAGCGCCGACACAACGCAAGGGCGGGACGATGAACCAGGCGACACGGCCGGGGGTGCGGGTAATGCCTCCGCGTCCGAATCGAGCGGCAACCGCGCCGAGGCCCCGCCATCGACCGATGAGCCAGAGGAACCGAGCGTTGAGGAAGATGACATGACGCCGATGACGCCGCACTCCGAGCGGAATGAAGCACCGATTGCGAGGGTGAATGAAGTGGAGTCGCCTGCTTCAACTTCTGCGGCCAGTTCGAAGCCGGATGATGAAGGCCACGCGCCGGACGCAAGCACCGACGTTGATCCCGCCGCAGCGCTGGCCGCCGCCGCAGTTTCCGCTGGCGTTGTCGGGGCTGCATTTTCCGGGGCTTCGGCGAGTCGATCCGCGGCTTCGGTTTCACCGCCTTCCGTCGTGTCCACCGGCTCGGGTTTGAGTGGATCGCCTCGGGCCATTCCGTTGACCAGTCGGCCGCAAACCTATCGTCCGAGTCCCAAGCCGCAACCGCTGACCGCCGCGCCGGATGGTTCGGGCGTCAAGGCCGAGAGCGGCAGCGCCGCGGCCGCGCTGGCGTCGGCCACTTCACAACTGACCGCTTCCGATTCCACCGCCGCCACGCCGGTTTCTTCCAAGCAGGTGACGCACATTCCCGCCCCTTCGCGGTCGCGGTCATCGACGACTTCCATCCCCAATACAAGTCGGCCCTTGGCCCGCGCCGCATCGCAATACGTTTGCCTGCTGTTTTTGGGTTGGGTCTTAATTGCCTTCGCCGCCCTGTCGTTGTTGGTGACAGTTTTGACGATTATTCTCGCGTACACCAACGCCCCCGAACCGCCGCCGACGGGCTGGACGCTCTCGATGCTCATGGGTGGTCTGCTCACCGCGACGGTGCTGCTGGCCTTGGGCCGCGCCCTGCACGCCCTGCGCGACATCGCCCGCGCGGTGGTGGGGAAGGGTTGAGGCTTGTGGTCTTGTCCGAGCCGCAAGGCGTGAGCCTGCGATCGAACGTCCCCAGGTGTGATTACGTCCTTGCACCTTCGACCGAGGGCTTATGCCCTTCGGCTCTGACAAGGCATGCCGACCGATTCGTTATTTCATGCTTCCTTGTGACGTTCGCGATAGGTACGCCATCGCTTGCCGCATCGTCGCGTGGTCGATTTCGTGAACATCCACGGGGTTGCCCGCTTGTCGCAGGAGGGTGATGGTGAGTTGGCCGCCTAGGTGTTCGCGGAACTCTTCCAAGCCGGCCAGGAGGGCGTCGGGGTTTTTCAGCATCCGGTGCGTCACGGGCAGGGCGAGGCTTTGCAGGCAGGCGATCACGCGGCGCGGGAGTTCGGCGGGAGCCAGGCCGATCATGTGTGAATAGAGCGTGTCCAAGGCCAGGCCGATGGCCACGGCATCACCGTGGCGAAGGGAAAAATCGGTGAGTTGCTCGAGTTTGTGGGCGGCCCAGTGGCCGAAGTCCAAGGGGCGGGCGGTGGTGAGTTCAAACGGGTCGCCGCCGTGGACGATGTGGTCGAAATGAAGTTGGGCGGAGCGCTGGACGATGGGCATGGCGACGGTCATGTCGCGGCGGACGATGGCCGGGGCATTCTTCTCGATGTCATCAAGCAACGCGGCGTCCTTGACCAAGGCCACCTTCACGGCCTCGGAAAAACCGCTGTTCCAATCTGCGTCGGGCAGGCTCGTGAGAAGGGATTGATCGTTGATGACCGCGGCGGGGACGGCGAAGGCGCCGAGATAATTTTTTTTGCCAAAGGCGTTGATGCCGCACTTGACCCCGACGCCCGAGTCGGCTTGCGCCAGCGTGGTGGTGGGCATTCGCAGCAGGCGCACGCCGCGATGTGCGATTGCGGCGGCGAAACCGACGATGTCCAAGGCCGCACCACCCCCGATGACCAGGATGTAGGACTGGCGATCGATGCGGGCGTCGTGAATGGCGGCGCAGACGTTGTCGAAGACGGCCCGGTCGTTTTTGGCGCGTTCCCCGCCGGGCAGGGTGAGCGGGTCGCCGACGAGGGAAAGGGCGTCGGCGTGATGGGCGGCGTAATTCCGCAGGCGTTGCGGCAAATCGGGCCAGGCACCCAAGACGGCTTGTTCGATGAAGGCCAGCATCCGCGACGGCTGGCCGTGCTCATTTCGCACGGCGTCGGCCAAGGTGGCGTCGGCGGGGTTCAAGGCGTCATCGACGAAGGAGACACGGTGTTGGAATTGCAGATCGATGCGGCCTTGCGGGGACAAATCTTGGACTCCGGGGAGTGGGGTTGGGGGAGTTATTTTTATGGGATTTGGGGGAGCGCTAAACGGCAAGCCTGGTTTTTGCGCGTGGGGTGAGGAGGAGGCCGCCGATGCAAATCAGCGTGAAAAGACTTGCCGGTTCGGGGATGGATTGGGTGGTGGGTTGCAGGCCCAAGATGCCGGTGGGTTCATCGAAGACGACCCAGTCAAACGCGCCGGGCAGGGCGGTGTCGAAAATGGCGAAGAGGTCGATGGGGTCATCGAGCCTGGCCGTGCCAAAGAGCAGGTTCATGCCAAACACGCCGTCGAGGGTGACGATGCGGTCATCGCTTGGGTCATCGTTGCCCATGCGGTTGACGACCTTGATGTCGGCCACGAGTACGGGCACGCCGGTGGTCGGATCGTTGGGATCCCAGCGGCGATAAAGAATGTTGTCATCGGGATTGCTGGCCCCTTCGATGGTGGGCAGGAGCAGCGAATCGAGGAAGAATCCGGAGAAGGTTTGCGTGCCGCCGTCGCCCACGCCGCCGATGGCCAGGCGGAATTGGGAGGCGATTGCGGTTCCGTCGAGCATTTCGAGGATTGGGTTCGCGCCCGGGCCGAAGCCGTCGCGGTAGCGGACGCCTTGGGTGGAAGCCATGTCGGTGCTGATCATGGTGACCGAGGCGCCGGTGTCGAAAAGGAAGGACCCCGTGGCGGCCTGGGCTTCACCGAACTGGATGGTTACGCCGGGCACGGCGTCCGACGGGTCGCCCGCTGGTGCCAGCGGGTTGCGGCCGATAAAGGGATTGTGCGCCATCGTCGGCTTGACGGCCTCGGACGGGCCTTGCAGTTCGGTGAAGGCCTCGAAGTCGCCGTAGCTCATTTGCACATGGAATTGCGTGGTCGGCACGCCGGGGTTGGTGTGCTGCGCGGCATTGTTGAACGGCGCTTGGCCGTGGTCGTAGATGTAGGTTTTGATGTTGGTGGTGTCGAGGTTTTCGTAATCGAAAGTGCTGATGTACTGATTGGAGGAACGGGCGTCCATGACGACGGTTTTGCCCAGCATCAGGGGCATGCCAAAGACGTTGACCTCGCCGAACATGGCCATGATCTGTTCGAGTGGATCGACGCCGGGGCTGGCGGTGGGAGCCTGCTTGATGGCGGCGCGCATGGGGGCGTAGATTTGGTTGTAGGTCTGGTTGAAAGTCGCGGGGTTGTCCAAGTCGGCCGAGGGAGCGTAGGGGGCGGCTTGGAAGGTGTGGGGCTTGGAGATGTCGAAACTTTCGCTGCCGCTGACGCCGACGTCCACGAACACCCAGCCGGATTCTTTTTGGATATCGAACTCGGCCGGGGCGGCGAGGCTGCTGGCGATAAGGAGGTTGCTGGCACCGGTGTCCAGGAATCCGGGGATGGTGTAGGTCACGTCGCCACCGCCAAGGCCTAAATCGCCTAGGCCCAGATCGCCAAGATCGCCCAAGCCCAGATCGCCGACGCCCTGGCCGTCCAAGGGCGGAGCGTTAGGGGTTACGCGAACCAGGATGTTGATCTGCGGCTGATCCAAGGCCGCGTTGCCGACGCCTTCGATGACCAAGGCTTCAGCGGACGATGCCAGCAACGGCAGCATCAACGCGGCGGCGAGAGCGGCGCGGGTGGTGAGGCGAAGGGCGTGAAAGCTCGTTGATGGGCGATTCATGGCGACGTTCCCGCTGTGAAGAGTGGTGGGCAATCGGGAGGCGAACCTTGAGAATACCCGCCCGCGTGGTCGAGGGCAATAGAAACTTGAGGATATTTTGATCAACAATTCATGGAACCGCGGATAAACGCTTATGAACGCGGATGGGAAATGAGATGAAAACGATTGATAACCACCAAGGGCACCAAGGACAGCCTGAGGGGATATATTCCCAAGCTTCAATGCCAGTTTGCATATCCGCGTTCATCAGCCTTCATCCGCGGTTTCGCTTTTCATCTCACCGTTTGCGCAGAATCATCCCGTGGAACGGCCGACCTTCCCGGCGATACTTGCGCTCGAAGTTGGTGCCCACCAGTTCCCCTTGCGAGGCTGAAACGGGGCTTTCAAACGGCAACCGCTCAAAGAGGTCGGTCACCCGCGAGGCGTGATCCTCCATCCAGGCGAAGTAGTCGCTGTGATCGGTGGCGATGCGAATCATGCCCGCGGGTTGCAGCGTGCGGTGCAGCTCGCGCAGGAACGGCTCTTGAATCAGCCGGCGTTTCTGGTGCCGCTTCTTGGGCCAAGGGTCGGGGAAGTAGATGTGGACTTGCCGCAGGCCCGCATCGGGGATGTAACAGCGAACGAACATCCCGGCCTCGGCGTGCAGCAGGCGAACGTTCTCCAACTCATGACGTCGCACGCGGTCGGCGGCATAACGAAAAAAGGCCCGCGCCCACTCGATGCCCAAGTAGTTGACCTCCGGTTGCAGCGTGGCCTGTTGCACCAGGAACGTCCCCTTGCCGGAGCCGATTTCCAACTCCAAGGGACGCGACGCGCCACTGGCCTCGGCGGGGAAGCCGAACCATTGGGCCAGATTCAGCGGGCCTTGTTCCAGTGGCGGCAATTGCGCCTGCTCGAAGCCGAAGCGGCCCACCTCCAACGTTTTGCCATGCGAAAGCGAAAGACTCATGCCCTGAGTATAGAAGAGGCCGGGAAACTCGGTAAGATATGGGGCTTCCCCCACCAAGAAAGAAGACTGGTCATGCGTGTATTAGTGACCGGCGGCAGCGGCAAAATCGGCTCCGCCATCGCCACGGAAATGTTGGATCACGGCCACGAAGTGCTCTGCGTCGATGTCCGCGCCGATGAGGCTCCCGACCCGCGGCTGCTGAGTTCGCACGTCATCGACTTGGGTGACATCGAGGCCCTGACGCCGTTGATGAACGGTGTCGATGCGGTGTGTCACATGGGCAACCTGCCCGGCTCGCACAGCTTCGGTGAAGCGGGCACGTTTAGCCGCAACATCAGCGCCACCTTCAACGTGCTTCATGCCGCGGGGCAAGCGGGCGTGCGGCGAATTGTCAACGCTTCGAGCATTCAGGTTTATGGCTCTTCGGGCACGCATCCGGTGGCCCCGCGTTACCTGCCGCTGGATGAAAAGCATCCGCACCAAGCGATGGACGGTTACAGCTTGAGCAAGAGTTTGAGCGAACCGCTGTGCGAGGCATTTACCCGGCTTTATTCCGGTAGCCAGGCTTTTTCACTGCGGTTTACCGCCGTGCGCGTGCCGCGGGTGGAAGCCTTGTGGGAGAAGAGCAAATGTCGGACTCAACGTAAGAGTTCTGGGGGGGCTTGGGCGGCCTCGTCGCTGTGGACTTTCGTTCGCGTGGAGGATGTGGCGCGGGCGGCGCGGCTCTGCTGCGAAATTGATCGACCGGGGCACACGGCCTTGAACATCGTGGCCGGCAAGTCTTCCATCCCGTGGGAGCCGTCGTGGATCGAAGAGTTCTTCGGCGTCATGCCGCCATTCACAAAACCGGTGGGGCCGGACGAAGCGCTGATGACCGGCGAACTGGCCAAGCAGGTGCTGGGCTTTGAAGCCACGCTGCCCGCGCGTGACCAAACCACGGACCAAGTGGCGCGGTGAGCATCAACCCTTGGAGATAACCGTGACCCCAGAGCCTCTTGATTCCCAGGAACTCGCTGCCGCAGCCGCCCCGGCGGGGCCGGTGTCACGATGGGCCTTGCATCGCCGGCTTTACGATTGGGTGCTGGCCTTCGCCCACTCCAAACACTCCACCGCAGCCCTGTTTGTTCTGAGTTTCGCCGAGTCGAGCTTCTTTCCCATTCCGCCCGATGTGTTGCTTGGACCGCTTTGTCTGGGCAAGCGAAACAAGTCGATGTGGTTCGCCACCGTCTGCACCGTCGCCAGCGTCATGGGCGCTTTTCTGGGTTACGTCATCGGCATGTTCGCCATCGACTTGGCGCTGAAAATCCCCGGCATCACGCAAGCCAACATCGACTGGCTGGCCGAACAATTCGCCCTGCGCGGCGACCTCTACGTCTTCATAGCCGCCCTGACGCCCATTCCCTTCAAGCTGCTGACCATCACCGCGGGCTTCGCCAAAATGAGCCTGTTGCCCTTCACCCTGGCCTGCGTCATCGGCCGGGGGTTGCGGTTCTACGCGGTGGCCGGGCTGTTCTGGTGGATCGGCCCCAAGGCGCTGCCCTTCATCGAACGCTACTTCAACCTGCTCTGCGTCGTCTTTGTCGTGCTCCTGATCGGTGGCTTCGCCATCATCAAGCTGTTGCATTAAAACGCCCGCGCGTTACGCGGCACCAGTCTTCAAGGCACCCATGTCAGCATCACCCAACATCCTGTTTCTGCTTTCTGATGAACACAGTTTTCGCGCCATGGGCCACGTCGATGCCCGGGAGGGCGAACCCGTGTCCACGCCCAACTTCGATGCCTTGGCGGCCGGGGCGGTGAACTTTCACACCACCTACTGCCAAACGCCGCTGTGTACGCCGTCGCGCATCTGCCTGCTTGCGGGCCTCTCTCCCATGGGCAGCGATGGTTGGGACAACGGTTCGGAAATCGCCCCGGATCGTCCGACCGTCGCCTCGACGCTGCGCCAGGCCGGTTACAGCACATGCCTGGTGGGCAAGATGCACTTGGGCGGCAATCGCCAATTCGCTGGCTTCGAGCATCGTCCCTACGGAGATTTGACAGGTCATGCGGGTCATCAGCCCGACCCGCTTGCCTTGGGTCGCAAGGGCGGCATGGCCATTCGCAGCCGTACTGCCGACGCGGGCGTGACGACCATCCCCGAAAGCCTGTTGCAGGAGCAGGTGGTGAATCGTGAGAGCATCGCCTTTCTTCGTGAACAGCGTCACCGCCGCCCCGGCCAACCGTGGTTTCTCTGTGCCTCCTACAGTCGTCCCCATTTTCCGCTGACGTCTCCGCGCCGGCACTTTGATCGCTACTGGCCCCGCGGCGTGACCCCGCCGAAGGTCGGCCGCACCGGTGACACCGCCGACCACCCCATGACGCAAGGCATGGCCGCGAGTTTCCAAACTGAGGCGATCGACCAGGCGGAGACCATCAAGGCCCGCGCCGCCTATTTCGCCAACGTCAGCTACCTCGATGAAATTGTCGGCGATCTCCTGGCCACACTCCAACGCGACGGCCTGCTGGAAAACACCATCGTGGTTTACACCTCCGATCACGGTGAACTCATGGGCGAACACGGGCTGTGGGGGAAAAACAGTTGGCACGAAGGCTCGGCCCGCGTCCCTTGGATGGTGCAACTGCCCGAGCATCGCGCCGGCCGACTGCCGGCCAAGCGAATCGACACCCCGGTTAGTCTGGCGGATCACTATCCGACCCTCTGTGGCTTGGCGGGTGTGACTGCACCTGGTGACCTCGACGGCCTCGATCTGGCATCGGTCGTGCGCGGTCGCGCCGACGCACCACGACGACCAATCTTCTGCGTCAATCCCACGCCGCGATGGGGCAAGGGCACCGAACATGTCTTGGTGCGCGACGGGCGCTACAAGTATGTCCGTTTCCGCCATGTCAAGCCGGACTTGATGTTCGACCTTCAGAGCGACCCCCTGGAGCAGCGGAACCTGCTGACGGCCGGGGACACCCCGCGGCAGGTGCAAGACGAGGCGGACAGGCTGCAAGCGGAAGTGACCGCATGGTGGGACTTCGACGCCGCCGAGACCAAGCGGGCGGCCGTCGGGCACCGATCCGCGGAGCATCGTCTCCCCAATGTCCACGGCACCAATGCGTATCACATGCCCGATGGCCGCATCGTCGCCGCCGATACACCGCTCTATGAACCGGCCTTGGCACTGGAGAACCCCGCCGGGGCCATCGCCGATTGGCCCGGCGAGCGGCCCGCCATCCCGTGAAGCTGATAATCTGTGAACTCCCCGTACAAGAAAAATCCGCACACCTCATCGCGAAAGGTCACACCATGAACATCCTCGTCACCGGCGGCGCTGGCTACATCGGCTCCCACGCCACCAAGCGGCTCATCGAAGCGGGCCACAACGTCACCGTCGTGGACAATCTTTATCGCGGCCACAAGCCCGCCGTGCATCCCAAGGCCAACTTCGAGGAACTCGATCTCCGGCAGACCGAGGCCCTGACCAACGCCATGACGCATCACCAAATCGAGTGCGTCATGCACTTCGCGGCCTTGGCCTACGTTGGCGAAAGCGTCACCCAACCCCTGACCTATTACGACAACAACACCGCCGGCACCATCAGCCTCTTGAGCGCCATGGATGCCGCGGGGATCAAGCGGTTGGTCTTTTCCTCCACCTGTGCCACCTACGGCGAGCCGGAGAAAATGCCCATCGTCGAGACCATGCCGCAGAACCCGATCAATCCTTATGGCCGGTCGAAGCTGCTGGTGGAGATGATCTTGAAGGACTATGCCGCGGCCAACAAGGACTTCGCCTTCGCCGCCCTGCGCTACTTCAACGTCGCCGGTTCCGCCAGTGACGGCTCCATCGGCGAGGATCATCATCCCGAGACGCATCTGATTCCCGTGATGCTCAATGCCGCGCTGGGCAAGGTGCCCGAAGTGACGATCTTCGGCGAGGACTATCCGACGCCCGACGGCACCTGCATCCGCGATTACATCCACGTCGAGGACTTGGTCGATGCCCACATGATGGTCATGGACAAACTGGTGGCGGGGGATCAGCGGTTCTACAACCTGGGCATCGGTCGCGGTTACAGCGTCAAGGAAATCGTCGAGGCGTCCCGGCGGGTGACGGGGATGGAGATTCGCGTGAAGCTCGGCCCGCGCCGGCCCGGCGACCCGCCCATGCTTTACGCCAACGCCGACAAAATCAAGACCGAAATCGGCTGGGCCGCCAAGCACACCGACATCGACGAGATCATCGAAACCGCCTGGCGCTGGTTCCGCACGCATCCGCAGGGGTACGAACAACCGTGATGAACCACGGTTCGGAAGTTACACGGATGAACACAGATTCACACAGATAAACACGGATGGAATCAAAAATCGAAATGCGAATTTTCCGTCGAACGTGAACAGGTCACTCGTTTAGCCACGCAGCGCAGCGGAGTGTTCCCCACTCAAACCTCAAACCTCAAGACTCAAGACTCAAGACTCAAGACTTCCTTCACACCGGCGACGGCACCGTCTCCAACACCTGTTGCATGATCCGTTGCGCCCCGACGCCATCGACATCGTGGGCGTGGGTCTTGGTGATCACGCGGTGGGCACAGACGGGAATGACGTTGGAAATGATGTCATCGGGCACGACGTAATCGCGGTTGTGGAGCATGGCTGTGGCCCGTGCGGCTTGGGTCAGCGCCAACGACCCGCGAGGCGAAACGCCGATCTGCAACTGATCGTTGTTGCGGGTAGCACCGGCGATGCGAACCACGTAGTCGATCAAGGTCGGATCGACCTGCACCTTGAAAACCTCACTCTGCAATTCCAGAATCTGCTCGGCGGTCATCACCGGCCGCAACTCCGCCAAGGCGGTGCGTGAAGGTTGCAGTTCCAAAATCCGCCCCTCGTCTTCGGGGCTTGGATAACCCAAGTGAATCCGCATCAAAAAGCGGTCAAGCTGGCTTTCGGGCAGGAAATACGTTCCCTCGAACTCGAAAGGATTTTGCGTGGCGATGACCACGAACGGTTGAATGAGCTTGTGCGTCTTGCCGTCGATGGAGACCTGGTTTTCGTTCATGGCCTCCAACAGCGCCGACTGCGTCCGCGGCGTGGTGCGGTTGATTTCATCGGCCAGCACGATGTTGGCGAACACCGGCCCGGGCTTGAAAACAAACTCGCTCTTCTGCTGATCCCACACCGTCACCCCCAGAATGTCCGAAGGCAGCATGTCGGGCGTGAGCTGCACCCGCGCCAAGGTCAGGTCCAGTGATTTGGCCAGCGAAGTCGCCAGAATGGTCTTGCCCACGCCGGGCACATCCTCGATGAGAATGTGGCCCCTTGCCAAGAGGCAAACGATGACCTTGTCCACCGCGGAATGATTGCCCAAAAAAACGCGCTGAATGTTGGCGCGCAGGCGTTCGAGATTCTGCATCAGGTGTTCGCTCACGGCGGGCAGTATAGCAGGGGCCGGGGCGTCGAATGCTTTGGTTCGGCCCTGCTCGTTACCGAAATATTCGTGACGCAATCACGAATGCTTGCTTACCCTTGTCGGGCAAAACCTCTGTGGTCGATCGTTGGTTCAGCACAACACCCGACAACGACGGATTCTTCCGCTCGGCAGTTGACCAGTCAACTTTCGTGGTGGATAATGACCTGCCTCTGAATAACCCGTTTTGCACTCACCATTGACAAATCCTTGAACAATATCATGGCCCCCACACCGTTGATTCAGCCGGATGCGTTGCATAAAAAACACCTTGTCGGTCTGGATATCGTGCGGGCCGTGTCAGCCGCAGCCATCGTATATCTTCATTCAGTGGGCGGAACCACGCTGGATCATACCTCGCCCTTCACACGCTACGCCGTACCCTTTTTCACAGCCTCGGCGGTATATCTGGCTTTCAACTCGGCCCAATCCAAAACGGGACGGCCGTTGCCAACTTACATTAAGCAAAGGTTCCTCCGAATCTACATTCCATTTCTAGTCTGGACAGGTATCTATTTGGTGATTAGACAATTTGGATCCATGTTCGCCAGTACCAACCCTCCCTCACTAAAGTTGAGAATATTCTGGACCGGATCATCCCATCAGCTATGGTTTCTACCGTTTATTCTCGTGGTAACCATTGCCACTTATTGGTCGTCGCGGTGGATCATCCACAAGCGATTCTTCATCGGGGCCGCCATCCTCATGGCAATGCTAGGTATCGTGACGTCGGTGGTTGGCCATGAACAGAGTTGGAGCTTGGGTTATACGGCCGCGTTGTCTTACCAAACACTGCCAGCTGCTTGCTGGACATTGACTTTTATGTGCGTTTGGGCAGGCTACGCGAAAGCTTGGCGACTTGACCGACGAGTCGTCCTTTACATTAGTGCGACAGGATTTATCGCCATTCTGACTTGGCTGCAAATCAATGGACGCTTTTTCTTTTTGGAAAATATCAGTGGCCTTCTGGCTTTGGGAATCGCCTTGACATTCGGAAAAATGCGAGTGAGGGAGGGGCTATTGGCAATTGGAGGATTCGCCTATGGAATCTACTTGGCGCATGTTCTTTTTATCGAGGGAATTCAAGACATACTGACACTCTTGCGAATTCAGGAAACTGCTTGGTGGACTTTGTCCATATTTGTCTTCTCGCTATTGGCTTGCCTTGCTTTGTGCTGGGTGCTTTCACGCTTCCGTTGGGCGTGGCTTTTTGGCGTTCCACCCGCTCAACCGCCACGACGCGACCGCACTTCCGTCGCCATCGGACAATGATGGCAAGCAAACCCGGCGGCGCAGAAAATGCCTTGTGTTTGAGTTCATCAACCGCTCCCGGCTCACCAACTCAACCCACCCGATACAATCCTTGACGAGACGCACACACCCCGGACACCGGACGCTTGCCGCGTGAATTACGATGTCATCATCCAACGCCTGGAGCAGCTCATCCAGCGCATCGACGGCTACCCGGCCCACGAGGTCTGGACCGAACTGCTGGTGCTCTGGGTGGCGCTCTACCTCGTGCTGCGATTCCTTCGCGGCACGCGCGGCGGAAGGGCCATCAAGGGCATGGCGATGGTGCTCATCGTCGCCACCATCTTCGTCAAACTCCTCACCAGCGACAACGAATACGAACGCATCAACTTCCTCTACAGCAATTTCATGTGGTTCGCTGGCATCGCCCTGGTGATCGTTTTTCAACCCGAAATCCGCAGGGCGGCGGTGCGACTGGGCGAGGCGCGATTGTTCATGGGTTCAGGCCCGCGGCGAAGCAAGACCGTCGATGAACTGGTGCGGGCGGTGAGCTATCTGAGCCGCAACAAGATCGGCGGTTTAATCGCCTTGGAACGCCGCGTGGCGCTCAAGGGCATCGTCGAGGGCGGCACCCGGCTGGACTCCGAGGTGAGCCACGAACTGCTGGAAACAATCTTCTGGCCCGGCAGCGCGCTGCACGACATGGGCGTCATCATCCGCGACAATCGCATCGTTGGTGCGGGTGTGCAGTTCCCCTTGGCCGAGGGTGACTTCGTGGACAGCGAGCTTGGCTCGCGGCATCGCGCCGGCATCGGCCTGTCGCAGGAGGCCGACGCTTTGGTCATCATCGTCAGCGAGGAAACGGGCACCATCAGCATCGCCCAGCGGGGCAAGCTTACGCGGGATTTGAATGCCGATGAGTTGCGAGAGAAGCTCAAGGTCGGTCTGGGGCGGGCGGCGATGGAAGCGCATGGCGAGTCGGATGCCGAGTCGCTGGAAGCGGAAGTCGGCGAAAATGCCATGACCGAACCCGGCATGGAGCGCACGCCCGGCGAGCCGGAACGGGCCGGGGAATCGAAGGTTTCGGAGATCAAGTGGCCGGACCACCGGCACGGGATGCAGTGATGTTCAAGAACCTGATTTGGCAGGAGATTCAGACGCTGGTGATCGCGGCCTTGTTTGCCGTGCTGATGTGGGTGTACGCCGAGGGCGAGACGATCAACAGCCACACGCTGCGGCTGGACGTGCAACTCATCGCTCCGCCGGGCCAGCGTCTGGTGATTGAGCCGGAGTCGATTCGGCAGGTGTCGCTGACTGTTCGCGCCGCCACCAGTCAATGGGCGCAGCTTCAGGAACTGGAGCGCAAGCCGTTCGCTTTGGAAGTGGCCGATGATCCGGGACAGCAATTTCAGATTGTGAACTTGAAGGAACGCTTGCGCACGGATGCACGGGTAACGGGGCTGGGCGGGACGATTATTGATGTGCAGGGTGACAATCCGCGGGTGTACGTGGAACGGTTGGAGACGTTGACGCTGCCAGTGGCGGTGGCGGCAGGGGGGTTGGAGTTGGCGGGCCAGCCGCGGGTGACGCCGGAGAGCGCCGCCGTGACCGCCCCGGCCAGCGCCGTCGAAGCCTTGCGGAGCGTGACGCTGCTGGCGAGCTTGGCGGGCGTGAGTGACCAATCGCTGCCGGAGAATGTGGCCGTGAGCCGGGAGGTTCCCATCTCGCTGCCGCCTTCGCTGGCGGTGGCGCATGTGAGCATTGCGCCGCCGCGTGCCACGGTGAGCTTCGCGGTGCTCAAGCGCATGGAGTCGGCCACGCTGGGCTTGGTGCCCATCTGGGTGGTGCTGCCGCCGTCGGAGACGGCTCGTTTCGCGGTGGAATTGAGCGATGAAAATCGTTTCCTGCGCGACGTGACAATCACCGGCCCGCGCGATGTGGTGGCGGGCATCAAGGCCGGTGAAATCAACGTCTGGGCGGCCCTGCGTTTAAGCGCCGATGAACTGGAGCAGGGCGTGGCGACCAAGACCCTTGAATTAAACCTCCCCGCTGGCGTGACCTTGACCGGCCCGCCGCCGACCGTGCCCCTGACCATTCTTCGTAAATAGAGAACAATGCCACGCAGCGAGCCGCGACCGTGAGGGAGCGGACTATCACCACGCGGCAAGGTCGAGGGAATCCGCTTACTTCGTGCGCGGCTCTTAGCGGACGCCTTTCAGCGCAGGATTTTCAGCGCTACGATGAGCAGGTCGTACATGGCGTGGGTGCCTGCGGCCACGCCGAAGCCGCGCACGATGAAGACGCAGGCCAGGTAAACCCCCGCCGCGCCGTAGAGTAGAAAGCGGGTCATGTCGAAGGGTTGAGCCGCGGAAAAGTGGTAGTAGGCGAACGCCGCGGATGACAGGGCGATGGCGATGATCGAACCCCAAAGGTCGGGTAAGGCCAGCACATCGACCAAGAGCAGATGCAACAGGGCAATGGCGACCATGCGGAAAAGCAATTCTTCGTAGATGCCCGCGCCGATGCTAAAAATGGCCTCGGCCTGCCAGTGCGCCCCGACGCTGACTGCCGCCGCGCCAGCCCCGCCCATCACGCCGCCACCCACCGCCTGCATCGACACCGCGTAATGCGGCGCGGCACTGCCACGCGACATCACGCTCATGAAAAACAAAAGCGGCACCGCCAGCATGATCGACTCGCCGAGCATCAGCAGATAGAGCTTGGGTTCAAACTCCCAGCGATCCTTGGCGGCGATGTGCCAGCCCAGCAGGGCGGCGATGACGATGAGGCCCGGCAGCATGTACCCACCGACGCCGAACCATTCGAAAAAGCCCAATAGGACGAGTCGCGCCTTGATGTGCTGGGTGACGCCGTGGGCGTAATCGGTGGCGTAAATCAGCGTGCCGAGTTCGTAGATGACGACGAAGGGCAACAGGAAAAACATCGCCTGCAGGGGCAGGCGTGAGCGTTCGAGGTAACCATCGGGAATCGGGCCGGCATGGCGGGTCACAGCTTCATCACCGCGTGGAAGTTGTCGCAGACGAACTTGCTTCGGCCGTTTAGGAAGCCCAACTCCATCAGCACGGTGATGCCCACGATGTGCCCGCCCAAGTGGTTGATCAGATCGCAGCAGGCCTTCATCGTGCCGCCTGTAGCTAGCACGTCATCGACCAGCAGAATGCGCTGGCCCTTGCCCACGGCATCGGCGTGCATTTCCAGGCAATCCTTGCCGTACTCCAACTCGTACTCCATGCTCACCGTTTTCCAGGGCAGCTTTTTGGGCTTGCGAATGGGCACGAAACCGGCGCTAAGTGATTGGGCGATGGCGGTGCCGAAGATGAAGCCTCGGCTCTCCGCGCCGCAGACGATGTCGATGTTCTTGCCGCGGAATGGGCTGACCATCAGTTCGACGGCCATCGCCAGTCCCGCGGGGTCGCGCAACAGGGGCGTGATGTCCTTGAAAACGACCCCCGGTTTGGGCCAATCGGGAATGTCACGAATCAGGGCGTTTAAGTTCATGCCAGGCTCCGGTGTGGGCGAGGCAAGGTTTTACCATGAACGGGGGGAGCGAGTCTTGAGTCTTGAGTCCTGAGTCTTGAGATGCTTCGTTTCCAGCCGCAGCGTCCCCGCTGCGCGCCTTATGAATCGTACGCCGTGTGACAGACGCCAAGACGCGCAACGGGGACGTTGCGGCTGAAAGTCAGAGAAGCAGAGGTCGTTTTACGCGGCGGTCTTGGCGACGCGGGGGGCGAAGACGCGCACGCAATTGCGTCCCGCGGCCTTGGCGGCGTACACGCCTTGATCCGCGGCCTTGATCAACTGCTCGACCCGCTCAAAACCCGTGCCGTCGTAACTGGCCACACCGATGCTGATGGTGATCCCCAGCAGGTTGCCCTCCTCATCAGTGATGGGCGTGGTGGCGACGGCCTGGCGAATCTTTTCCGCCAGTCTGGCGGCGACGATGCGGTCTGCGTTGGGCACCACCACCGCGAACTCCTCCCCGCCATACCGCGCCACCAAGGCATCCTTGGGTGAATGCTTTCGTAACATCCCGGCCAGTTCCACCAGCACCCGGTCGCCGGTCTGGTGCCCGTAGGTGTCGTTGAACTTCTTGAAGTGATCGGTATCCAGGAACAAGAGCGCCACGGGCTGGCGGCTCTTGCGGGTCGTGTCGAAAAGCTCAAGGATGCCTTCGTTGAAGCGCCGACGATTGGCGGCCCCGGTGAGCGAATCGGTGAAGGCCTCCTGCGCCAAGCGGCGATTGGTCTCTTCAAGTTCCGTGGACTTTTGCGCCGCTTGCAGGCTCAGGTGTTGCAAGGCTTCATTGGCGCGGGCCAGGATTTCCTCGGCATCGCCCAAGGGGCCCGTGGGCACGTCAAAGAGACGGTGCATCTCGACGGTGTTTTTGTGGATTGACGCCAGCAGGGCCTGGGCCCGTTCGGGCGAGGCCTGGAACCATTCGGTTGCCAAGCGGTTGTAGTCTTCGAGGGCCTGACCGTTTTCGTTGATGAAGATGTCGGCCACAAGGTTGCCCAGCGCCACGCAGTGGATCATGGGCTCGAGTTCCTCCGGGCATCCGGCGCAGTCCTCGTGGTAGCGAATGGGTGCCGCCAGCACGGGCGGAAGTTTCCAGTGTTCCGCCAAGGCCGCGCCGATTTCGGCGTGATCCGTTTGCAGGCGTTCGCGTTCCAGAACCGTGAGTTGGCGGTGATTCGGACCGACTTCGGCCACGAGATTGGTGTAGGCCTCGCCCAAGGCTTGGCTCATCGCCAGCACGCCCAAGTCTTGCAACAGGCCGCCGAGAAAGGCCTCCTCCTGCTGCAACATGCCGAACTCCCTGCCCAGTGAACGCGCCGCCACGGCCGTGAAGAGGCTGCGTTTCCACAGCGCCACATGGTCAAAGTCGCCTGCCCCGGCCTGCTTGAGATTGCTCACCAATGAAAAGCTCAGCGCCAAGGTTTTGACGCTGTTCAACCCCAGGATGACCAGGGCATGGGTGATGGTGCTGATGGGTTGCGTCTGGGCGTAAAAACTGGAATTGACGGTGCGGAGGATTTTGGTCGCCAAGGCCGGGTCATTGCTGATGGTCGCGGCGATCTGGCGGATGTTGACATCCTTTTGCTGCACCAGTTCGATGACCTCCAGGGCAATGGCCGGGAGGCTGGGAAGTCGTGGGGAGCGAAGCACCCGCTCAAGAAGCTGCTGGTTCATAAAGGAGTCCCCTCCAGGGGCGGGCGGGTTCGGG
This sequence comes from Phycisphaerales bacterium, assembly GCA_038241095.1. GTDB lineage: Bacteria > Planctomycetota > Phycisphaerae > Phycisphaerales > Phycisphaeraceae > JBBDMX01. The sequence continues at coordinate 2,486 of JBBRGB010000024.1, read as the reverse complement.
ATGGATGGAAGTTGGGATGAATCTGGCGCCTCGTCATGGAGACGTTGGTTGTGCTTAAGGGTTATCGAAAAAATAGCGCGGTGACTTTACGGACGGGGCGGGGAAAAAGGGGGAGATGTTGAGAATGATTCGCGGGAGGGGTGGAGGCTGTACGCAAACGCTTTTCTCTCTGACTCATAGCCGCAACGTCCTCGTTGCGCGTCGATGCACGCATTGTTCACAGCATCTCAAGACGCGCAGCGGGGACGCTGCGGCTATAAGTGAATCAACTTTAGGTGCTTTCCGCGGTGGCCTTGACCAGTTCCTCAGGCTTTTCCTCGACCGCCTTTTCGTCCGTGTCAAAGTGCAGTTCCTTGGGCTTGGCTTCCTTGTCGTAGCGCATGGTGACCACTTGGCCCGAGCGGATGTCGCCGCGGAGGATCGACTCCGACAGCGGGTCTTCGACGCTCTGTTCGATGGCGCGGCGAAGGGGCCGGGCACCGAAGTCGGGGCTGTAACCCTTGTCGATGAGGAAGTCCTTGGCGCTGTCTTGGAGCACCAAGTCGATGTTTCGCTCCGCCAAGCGTTGCCGCACCTTGCGAACCTCGTATTCCACGATGCCCACCAGGTCGTCGCGGGTCAGGGGGCGGAAGACGATCACATCATCCAAGCGGTTGATGAACTCAGGCCGGAAGTGGCGCTCGATTTCACTCATGAGCGTCTGCTTCATCTTCTCGTAGTTGGCCTCTTCCGAAGGCTTGGAGAAACCGAAGCCGCCCTTGTTCTTAATCAGGTCGGCGCCGATGTTGCTGGTCATAATCAGCACCACGTTGCGGAAATCGACATGCCTGCCGAAGGAGTCGGTCAACTGACCTTCCTCCATGATCTGCAGCAGCATGTTGAACACATCGGGGTGCGCCTTTTCGATTTCATCCAGCAGCACCACGGCATAGGGCCGACGGCGAATCTGCTCGGTGAGCTGCCCGCCTTCTTCGTAACCGACATAACCGGGAGGAGCGCCGATGAGTCGGCTGACGTTGTGCTTCTCCATGTACTCGCTCATGTCGATGCGGATGAGCGTCTCCTCATTGCCGAACATGAACTCCGCCAAGGCCTTGGAAAGCAGCGTCTTGCCCACGCCCGACGGCCCCACGAAAATGAAGCTGCCCATCGGGCGGCGGGGGTCCTTCAGCCCACTGCGAGCACGGCGAATGGCACGCGACACCGCGGCGATGGCCTCGTTCTGCGATACCACCTTCTTGTGCAACTCGTCCTCAAGCTTCAGCAAGCGCTCGCTCTCGGCCTTTTCCAAGCGGGTCAGGGGGATGCCCGTCATCTTGGAGACGACCTCGGCGATCACCACTTCATCCACGATGCCATCCACTTCCGTGGCCTTGTCGCGCCAGTCCTTCTGGATGGCCTCTTTCTTGAGGCGCAGCTTCTCGATCTTGTCGCGCAGGTCCGCAGCCGACTCGTAGTTGGCGTTCTTGACCACCACATCTTTTTCCGCCGAGTAACGCTCGATCTGATCCTCGATGTCCGCCAGGTTCGGCGGCTTGTTCATGCTCTTTAACCGCACCCGCGCCCCGGACTCGTCAATCACGTCAATCGACTTGTCGGGCTGCACCCGCCCGGTGATGTACCGCGTCGAAAGCTCGACGGCTTGGCGGATGGCTTCATCGGTGATCTGCACCCGGTGATGGGCCTCGTAACGATCGCGCAGACCCTTCAAAATCTTGATGGTGTCTTCCTTGTTGGGCTGCTCCACGAGTATCGTCTGGAAGCGACGCTCCAGCGCGCCGTCCTTCTCAATGTACTTGCGGTACTCGTCGAGGGTCGTGGCCCCGATGCACTGAATCTCGCCGCGGGAAAGCGCCGGCTTGAGCACGTTGGAGGCGTCAATGGCACCCTCGGCCCCGCCCGCGCCGACCAAGGTGTGCAACTCGTCAATGAAAAGAATCACGTTCTTGGCGCGGCGGACTTCATTCATCACCGCCTTGATGCGCTCCTCAAACTGCCCGCGATACTTCGTGCCAGCCACCATCATCGCCAAGTCCAGCACCACAATGCGGCGATCCGCCAAGATGCTCGGCACGGTCTTGTTGATGATGTCCTGCGCCAAGCCTTCGACGATGGCCGTCTTGCCCACGCCGGCTTCGCCCAGCAACACGGGGTTGTTCTTGGTGCGGCGGCAGAGGATCTGCACCAGCCGCTCGATTTCGTTTTCCCTGCCAATGACGGGGTCAAGCTGGTTGCCGGCTGCCAATTCCGTCAGGTCCCGGCCGAAGCTGTCCAAGGCTGGGGTCTTGCTCTTGCCGGCGGGCTTGGCACCGGGCGAGCTGGACGATTCGCTGCCTTCGCCTGTCGGGGCGCCGGCCTTGGCCTCTTCGGTCTCACTGTTGGCACCAGCGCCCAGTAGGTTGAGCACTTCCTCGCGCACCTCTTCGAGTTTCAGGCCCAGGTTCATAAGGACTTGAGCCGCCACACCTTCGCGTTCGCGCAGCAGG
>JBBRGB010000023.1:0-22549 GCA_038241095.1 Phycisphaerales bacterium | reverse complement strand
GTTGAAGCGGCTGGGGCTTTCCTACGACTGGGATCGCGCCATCGCCACGACCGATCCCGAATATTACAAGTGGACGCAATGGATTTTCCTCCAGCTTTACAACGCCTGGTTTGACCCCATCGCCCGCAAGGCCCGGCCCATCGAGGAACTGTTCACCGAGCTTGAATCAGGCCGACTGCTGGTGGGCATCGAAGGCGAACCGGTTTTTAGTGGCAACACCGAAGGCGTCGATGCCGTGACGGGCTTGCCCGTGGGCACGCGGAAGATTCACGAACTTCCCGCCGACGAGTTACGGCTATTCATTGACAATCAGCGCTTGGCATACATGGATGAGGTGCCGGTGAATTGGTGCCCGCAGTTGGGCACGGTGCTGGCCAACGAGGAAGTGACCAACGAGGGCCGCAGCGAGCGGGGCAACTATCCCGTTTATCGTCGGCCGCTGCGTCAGTGGATGCTGCGCATCACCGCGTTTGCCGATCGGTTGTTGGAGGATTTGGAACTGGTGGACTGGCCCGCGGCCACCAAGATGATGCAGCGTAACTGGATCGGCCGCAGCGAGGGCACCAGCGTCAAGTTCCCCTTGGGCATGGGTTCGTCCAGTGGGCTGGATGATGAGATCATTGTTTTCACCACCCGGCCTGACACGCTCTTTGGCGCGACCTACATGGTGCTGTCGCCGGAGCATCCGCTGGTTGACGCCATCACCAGTGCCGAGCAATTCCACGATGTCAACGCCTATCGCATCGCGGCGGGGGAAAAGAGCGATGTGGATCGCATCGCCGAGGCCGGCAGCGGCGCTAAGACGGGTGTTTTCACCGGCGCGTTTGCCGTCAACCCCGTCAACAACGAGCCGATTCCCATTTGGATCGCCGACTATGTGCTGATGGGCTACGGCACGGGTGCGATCATGGCGGTGCCGGCGCATGACAGCCGGGACTTCGCTTTCGCCAAGCAGTTCAAGCTGTCGATCCGGGCGGTGGTGATGCCGGATGATGCCTGGCTCGATGCCCACGGCCCGGCCGACTTGCGCGGTGGCACCCCCGACGCCCTCCGCGCAACCTTCCGCCAAGACCCCACGAAGTTTGACGAGGCTTTCACCGACCACGGCACGGCCATCAATTCGCACAACGAGGAACTGACGCTCGACGACCACCCGACTTTGCAGGCCAAGGCGGAGATGCTCGACTGGCTCGAAGGCAACGGTCGCGGTCGGCGGGAAGTGCAGTACAAGCTGCGCGATTGGCTGTTCAGTCGGCAACGGTATTGGGGCGAGCCGTTCCCCATTCTGCATGATGAGAACGGCGCGACGATGGCGGTCAATGAGAAGGACCTGCCCGTGGCGCTGCCGGAGATGGAGGACTTTCGCCCCGCGTCCAGCGAGGACCCCGAGGCTCCGCCGCAGCCGCCGTTGTCGCGTTCGCCGATGGCCTGGAAGCAGGTGGTGCGCGAAGGGCGGACGCTCACGCGCGAGTTTAACACCATGCCCCAGTGGGCCGGGTCGTGCTGGTACTACCTGCGCTTTCTGGACCCGAAAAACGAGCAGCGTTTTGTGTCGCCCCAAGCCGATCGCTACTGGATGCGCGGCAATGGCCATGAGGCTGGCGAGCGTGGCGGGGTTGATCTTTACGTCGGCGGTGTCGAGCACGCTGTGCTGCACCTGCTTTACGCCCGCTTCTGGCACAAGGTGCTTTTCGATCTGGGCAAGGTTTCGACGCCTGAGCCGTTCGCCCGGCTGTTTAACCAGGGTTACATCCAAGCTTTCTATTACGAGGACGCCCGCGGTGTGCGCGTGCCGGCCGAACAGATCGAGGAACGCGACGGCGGCTTCTTTTACCAGGGCCAGCCCGTCATCCGCCACATGGGCAAGATGGGCAAGTCGCTCAAAAACGCCATCGCCCCCGATGACATCTGCGCTCAATACGGCTGCGACACGCTGCGGCTTTATGAGATGTACCTCGGGCCGCTGGATCAAAGCAAAATCTGGCGCACGGCCGACATCTCCGGGGTGCATCGCTTCCTGCAACGGCTCTGGCGCGTCTTTGTCAACGAGGACGGCTCGTCCCGCGTGGCCGATGTCGAAGCGCCGTTGGAGTTGCAACGTCTGCTGCACCGCACCATCAAGCGGGTCACCGAGGCGATGGACAACTTGGCCTTCAACGTCGCCATCGCGGCCTTGATCGAACTCAACAACGATCTGGTCAAGCGTTACGCCAGCGATGAGGTCATCCGCGCCGCCGGTGGCGGTGCGGAAGCGGCGGCGGTGGGATTGGGCACGGGCGGTCTTGCCGTGCCGCGGAGCGTGGCCGAGCCGATGACGCTGTTGTTGGCACCGCTGGCACCGCACATCGCCGAGGAGTTATGGGAAAAACTAGGCTACCGCGATTCGCTTTCACGCCAAGCCTGGCCCAAGTGGGAACAGGCGTTTCTCATTCAGGATCGCGTCGAGTACCCCGTGCAAGTCAACGGCAAGCTCAAGGGCAAGGTCAGCGTGCCCGCCGACGCCGATGACGCGGCGATTCAAAGCGCGGCCTGCGCCGATGAAAAAGTCGCCCCGTTGCTGGCGGGCAAGACGGTCAAGAAGGCGATCATCGTCAAGGGTCGCATGGTGAATCTGATCGTGGGTTAACCCCCGGTGCGTGAGATGACTTTTTGATATCCCGCACGGGCCTCACATGCAGAGATAGCGCACCACTGTCGCGGCGGCGGCGGCGGCGGTTTCGATCCTCAGCACCGCCGGTGCCAAGGCCCAGCGTTCAAAACCGGCATCCCGCGCGGCGGCGAGTTCCTCCGTAGTCCAACCGCCTTCCGGCCCGATGAGTACGCGAACTTCACCGGCACCACGCAACCGGGCCGCAAGTGAAAGAGCATCCACTCCCGATGCCTCGGATTCGCCTTCGGGCGGGGCGGCAATGAGCTTCACCGCAATACCCGCCATCGCCAGCACCCGTGAAAGAGGTTGCACCGGCTCAATGTTCATCAGATAAGCCTGGCCCGATTGCTTGGCGCTTTCGACCACCAGTTTCGCCAGTCGTTCGAGTTTCGCGTCTCGCGGGTCCACCACGCTGCGGGCCGTGCGCAGGGGCACAAACGCGTCGCAGCCGAGCTGGCACAGTTGGTGAATCATGTCCGTGGCCCGTGGCCCCTTGGGCATGGCCGCGGCAATGACCAGACGCGGCACACTGGGCAGCACAAACGCCGCACGATCCAAAGCCACCATCGCGGCCCCTGGCGTCATCCGGCTAATGCGACCCCAACCCACATGCCCACGCCCATCAAAGACCGAAACTTCATCCCCGACCGTCAGTCGCAGCACCTTGCGGGCATGGCGCAGTTCATCGCCTTGCAGGTTGACCAAGGCCTCGCCCCCGTGATCGGGCTGTGAAGTCCCAGCCTTGGCCGTCAAAATGGACGTGGCATCGGGGCAATGAAAACGGTGCATGGTTAAGTGGCCTCGTCGGGAACACGATAGAGTTTACAGGACTGGCTTGGCGGCCCGCGGCGCGGGCTTGCGCGCCAGCCGCGCCAATGGCGCGCAACAGGGTAATGATGGGGGTTTTCAGGAGTCGCGTGTGGCGTCAACGCCTCGGGAACAAGCCGCCGAAGCGCCTGTGGAAGGCGATCTCGAAGCCGAGTTGAACCAACTCTTGGCGCAGGTGACCGGCGCAAAAGTGGCGGACAAAGCCGTTCCCAAACCAACGTCCATTGCAACACCTGTGGCCCCGGCGCCGGCAGGGGAAGACACCGATGGCCTCTCGGCTGATGCCGCCAGTGTGCTGGCCTCGATGCAAGATGAGTTGGCCGTCGCGGACACAACCCCACAGGCTCCAACCGCTTCGGGGGAAGACCTCGTCGGCGATGCCTTGGCGCAGCAGATTCAAGAACTCCTCGACGACGCAGAGGCCCAACTTGACGCGGCCAACTTCTTGGACCCCAGCCAGTTGCCTGGCGGCACCCCCCTGACCCAAGCGGAGGGAAGTCGGCCCGAACCGGAACCGCAAACCATTGGGCAATCGCCCGCGCCCGCCGTCGAAGCCGCCACCGAGGCGATGGACCCCGATGCGATGCAAGCGGCCGTCGATAAGCTCGATGAATCGTTGGCGCACGAAGCCGATGAGGCGGTGTCCGGAGACTTTGAAACCGTGGCGGATGTGGTCGGCTCCACGCCGTTGCCTCTGGCGGTGCCCGCCGTCGAAGCGGTGACGCTTGCCTCCAATGAAACTGGTCCGGCCGATGAAGATATTCCTGAAGGGGCCTTTGAGGATCCCGCCGACATCGTGACCCCCACGGGAACCACGGCGGCGGACCTTGCGGCCGAGCTTGATTCCCAACCTGAAAAACACGCCGCCAAGTCCAAGGCCCCCGCAACGGCCCCCGGAACGACCCCCGGCAAGGCCGAGGAATCCGTTTCCCCCGCCAAGCCGCGCAAGCCCGTGAGTCATCGCCTTCGCGCCGCCTTGGCACTGGTCAACGGCCCCGTCGCCACGCTCGCACCCGCCAACCGCGATTTGGTGGGCTATGTCGGGGCCATCACCATGTTGACTGCGGTGTTGTGGATCACTTTGACACTGCTGCGTTAGGGCGACGCACCTTCCCGATGTTGGCATGACTTGGCTGTACCATGTCGCCATGCGATTGACATTGGTGACCGAAACCTTTCCGCCTGAAATCAACGGCGTGGCCATGACGCTGCATCGGCTGACAACGGCTATGGTGCAACGCGGCCATGAGGTACAAATCGTCCGCCCCCGCCAGTCGTCGGAAGATCGTGACAGCGTCGAAGGCAACTTGTCGCAGGTGGTCGTGCCGGGGGTCAGTCTGCCCCGCTATCGTGGCCTGCACCTCGGGCTGCCTTGTGGGCGACGTCTGCGGCGACTATGGCGCGGGCAAAAGCCCGAGGTGGTACACATCGCCACCGAAGGCCCGCTGGGATTGTCCGCCTTGCGGGCCGCGACCAAGCTCGGCTTGCCGCTGGCATCGAGCTATCACACCAACTTCCACACCTACTTCAAGCACTACGGCATCGGCCCGCTGACCCGGCCCATGTTCGCCTTCATGCGCTGGTTCCACAATCGCACACGGGTGACGATGGTGCCTTCCCACGACATGCGCGACCTCTTGCGGGAACATGGCTTCGACAACGTGGCCATTTTGGCGCGGGGTGTCGATGGCGAACTGTTCAACCCATCACGACGGGACGCGAACCTGCGCAAGCAGTGGGGGGCTGGCGATGACGACTTGGTGGTCGCCTACGTCGGTCGCGTGGCGGCGGAGAAGAATATCCCCTTGGCGGTCGAAGCGTTTGAGGCCATGCGGCAACGTCGCCCGCAAGCGAAGTTTGTGCTGGTGGGCGATGGCCCCGCCCGCGCCGCTTTGCAGGCCAAGCACCCCGGCTATGTGTTCGCTGGCATGCAACGCGGGGAAGAACTTGGCCGGCATTACGCCTCGGCCGATGTGCTGCTGTTTCCCAGCGTCACCGAGACCTTCGGCAACGTCATCACCGAAGGCATGGCCAGCGGCCTGTGCGTGCTGGCGTTTGATTACGCCGCGGGACGCCAGCACATTCGCCACGGGGAGAACGGACTGATCGCGCCGTTGGATGATCCGGGGCGGTTTGTGTCAATGGCGGTGGAGGTGGCGGATGATCTGGAGAGGGTTCGACGCCTTGGGGCCGCCGCGCGGCAAACGGCGCAAGACATCACTTGGGATGCGATTGTCGATCAATACGAGGCGCACTTACGACAGACGATTGAAGGATGAGTGTCAGAGCCGAAGGGCGTAAGCCCTCGGACGAACGTGCAAGGACGTATTTACACACAGTGACGTTCGACCGCAGGCTTACGCCTTGCGGCTCGGACAGACGCGCCTCACGGCTCCGCGTGCGGCAAGGCGATCCAGAAGACCGCGCCAGCGGGGTCGCCGTTGGTTACCCACGCCCGGCCGCGGTGGGCTTGCGCCATCCGTTTGACGATTGCCAAGCCCATGCCCGTGCCCTCTTCGTCCTGATGCAATCGTTGGAAGACATCAAAGACGCGGTCGTGGAACTCGTCGGGCACTCCCGGGCCGTTATCTTGGACGAAGATGCGGCACTCATCGCCAGCCTGAGTGGCACCGATGTGGATGACGGGGTTGGGGTTGCCGCAGCCGTATTTCAAGGCGTTACCGACAAGGTTGTGCAGAGCGGCGGAAAGACGACCCCGATCGGCGGTGAGGTGGGGCAGCTCTTCCTCCACCTCGACCTTCACGCCACTGCGGGCGATCTGCTCGCGGTAATCATCAAGCGTTTCCAACACCAGTTCTTCCAAGAAAACGGCCTTCATGGCCACGGGAGCAAAGCCAGCCCGGCTGTGCTCCAGCAGGTCATTGATGATCTTTCTCATGCGTTTGGAGGAGTGGGTCAAATCATCCAGTGATCTCTGAATGGAAGCGGATGGAGGAACGTGGCCATCTTCGTGTGCCTTGCCCGCCCCCAGTTGTTTGCGCAGCACGGCCACCATCATGTCCACTTCCAAGAGGGGCGTTTTGAGGTCGTGCGACACCGCTGAGACAAAGCGTTCCATCTCCTGGTTCAGGGCCTTGAGATCGTCATTGGCGCGGGTCAGGGCGCGTTGGGCGGTTTCACGCTCGGCGATGCGTTGCTGCAACTGGGCATTGGTGGCTTCGCGTTGGCGGGCAAAGTCGGCCATGACTTCGCCATAGGAAAGCACCCCGGCGGTGATGGCCAGCACCAAGCCCGTCGTCAGCAGACCGATGCCCAGGATGATGCCCGGTCGCAGGGAGGTGTGTTGGGTCACGAAGTCGGCCGAGGGGGTCATGACCAGTTCGAGTTTGCGGCCCGCCACGGGCAGTGTGCGGCGTTGGGTCAAGGATGTATCGGTCGGGGGTGGTGAGCCGGGGGGCAGCGGTTCGAGTGACTCTGCGCTGTGCAGCGTGAGAGCAAGGGGTTGGGCCGCATCGGTCACATCGTAGAGGCCGAAGTCGAAGGTTTCATGCTTCAGGATGCCCAAGGCGCGGATGACGACGTTGGGAATCAAAATGCTCCCGCCGACGGCCCCGCGGAACTCGGCCCGACGTTGTTCGACGGTTGGAGGGACGGATGAGGTGTTGTAAACCGGAAAGAAAAGCAAAACGGCGGCGCTGTTTTGATCGTTGACTAGTTGCAGCGTCGGAGCGCTGGCGGCTGGCTTGCCACTGTCCCGCGCCGCTTCCAAGGCACTCTTCCGCGTCGGGTCGGCCAGCATGTCGAAACCCAGCGCGCTGGAATAAATCTCCGACGGTTCCAAGTGCAGCACGGGGAGATAAAAATCGCGTTGCCCGGCTGGGATGAAACCTTCGGGCGTTTTCTGGCGAATGACGAAATCTAGGACGCCGTTGTCGCGGGCCTGGGTTTCAAAGGTCTGCCGCTCGGCGTCGCTGACACGGGGAATCCACGACACGGCCTCAACGATTTTCTGCCGCAGCAAGGTGGGGCGGACGGTCTGGGCGAATTGGCGTTGATCAAGGTTGGCCGAGGCCGCCACCGCGTCGGCCAGCACGCCGATGCGTTCCAGGCCTCGGTCCAGCTCGTGCCCGATTCCCGCGGCGTAATCATCCGCTTCCCGCGCCGCGGCCAGCGCCACCAACCGTTCTTCGGACTGCTGCGCCTGCCGCATCAGCGCCAGCGACAGCAACGCTCCGCCGATGCCCATTGCCAAGAGCAGAATCCAGCGGTGCTTGCGCACGCTTGAAACAAGGCGCTCGATATGACCGGGATCATGGGGAGGCATGGCATTTCACCATCACCACGAGGCTTATTTTGCTTCACATGCTCGAAGCGGGGCGACCACATTGTACCGCGCGGAGCGCCAGAAAAAGCGGGATTTCCCGCCGCGCCATGTCCTCGGCCAAGGCCCGCGACCCCGGCTCGCTGCGGCGATGGCTGGGCCACTCCTCCAACGCATCGACCAATAGCCCCGCCTTGCCCAGAGCCTTGATGTAGGTTTGCAACGGCCTGTGAAACGTCCATGTGTGCAGCCCCGGATCGCTGCCGGGGTGCATGCGGATCGGTTCCTTGCGCGGTGAAAGGTAGCGTTCCACGCGGCGAAACTGGATGCTGCGTTCACCATCCCAGCCCCAGTAGGCCCCCTTGGGCGAACGGAAGCAGGGGTGCATCATGGCGATGACCAGACGTCCACCGGGGGCCAGGATGCGGGCCACGTTTTCAAAGACCACGTCGATGGGGTCGATGTTCTGAATCGCCAGCACGCAGGCTGCGGCGGTGAAACTGCCCGGCTCAAAGCGCGACAGATCACGGGCATCGGCCACGTCGTAAGTGATGGCTTCTTCGCTGCGTTCCTGGGCCAGGCGGATGAGTTGGCCCGAGGCGTCGATGCCCGTCATTTTCACGCCGTGCTTGTGGTGCAACATGCGGCAGAGAACGCCTTGGCCGCAGGCGACATCCAGGCAGCGATCCGCCGGGCCGGGCGCCATCAGGCGGATGACGCCGGGCAGGACGACTTTCTGGTGGTAATCGCTGCCGGCATCACCGACGAGTTGGTCGTACCAGTCGGCGACCTCACCCCAATCGGTACTGCCGGGGTCGCGGCGGGGCGGCGGCGGGAAGGTCGGTGATGGCGTGCTGGATGGCGCTGAATTGGAGGAAGTGGGGTCGGCCGGGCCAGCCGCGCCGGGAAACGGCGGTTCCAAAGGTTTGCGTTTGCGGAAAGATGAGCCGCGATCCTTGCGTGGTTTCATGGGTCGATTCTACCGACAAGCCCACGAGGCCGCGCAAAACGAACACTGGATGAGTCTTTGTCGATTATCATCCACCCATGCGACACCCCGGCCGATTCTTTACCTTTCTTGTGACGGCCACCGTGCTGCTGATCTTGGCGCACCTGCTCGATAGCTGGGCTTACCGCCACTTGGTCAACCACGATGTTTACAACCACGACTGGGGCCGACTGTTGCGGGTCATGGGCTATCTGCCCACTTGGCTTTTGGCCGCCGGGGCGATGGCAATGCTGCTTACCGGTCGCAGTGCGGCCCGTGGTCTGGGGCAGACACTCAAACCCGCGATCCTTCTGGCGCTGGCCCCGGCGCTGGCCGGGCTGGTGGCCGAGGTGCTCAAGATTCTCATTCGTCGCCAGCGACCCGAAGCCGGTGATGGCCAGTACCTCTTTCGCCCCTGGTCGGAAAAGACATTTTCCACATCGGGCCTTGGCGCGCCGAGCAGTCACGCCGCCGTCGCTTTCGGCGCGGCCTTCATCCTTTGCCGCCTTTATCCCCGCGCTTGGCCCGTATGGTTGCTGCTGGCTGGCGGGTGCGCCTGGACGCGAGTGCAAGATCAAGCCCATTTCCTCAGTGATGTCACCATAGCCGCCGTCGCCGCCTACGTCGTCGTCTGGTTGCTCAACCTTCGTGAAAAGACCAAGTCGCTGGCCTGATGCTTTGGTGACGGGATGAAAATGCCCGCGCTCCAGACCGCTAGAATTGCGGTTCATGCCGTTTGACCCGCATCACATTCTCGCGCCCGATGGTCCCGTGGCCAGACGGTTGGGCCGACGCTTCGAGGATCGGCCCCAGCAACGCGACATGATCGACGCCGTCGAGGCCACGCTTGCCAGCCACGGCCACCTCGTCGTCGAAGCCGGCACGGGCGTGGGCAAGTCCTTCGCCTATCTTTTACCCGCGATTCGCCGCATCCTTGCCGCGCGTGAAGATTCCAGCCGCAACGAGCGCTGCCGGGTCATCATCTCCACCCACACCATCGCCTTGCAAGAGCAGATCATCCACAAGGATTTGCCCCTGTTGCGGGCGGCGATTCCCGACGAGTTCTCAGCCGTGCTGGTCAAGGGCCGGGGCAACTACGTTTCCCTGCGGCGCTTGGCACGCGCTTGGGATCGCCACCCACAGCTTTTCGCCGGTGACGATGACGCGGTCAATACCGTGTCGCAAATCGTCGATTGGGCCGAGACAACCGAGGACGGCTCCCGCGCCTCCCTGCCCCCGCTGCGTTCGCTGGAGGTGTGGAACGATGTCCGCAGCGATTCGGAGGACTGCCTTGGTCGTCGCTGTCCGACTTACAAGAAGTGCTTTTACCAAAGCGCCCGGCGGAGGATGGAGAACGCGGATCTGCTGGTGGTCAATCACGCCCTGTTCTTCGCCGATCTCGCTCTGCGCGCCGAGGGCGCGGGCATTTTGCCACCCTATGACCATGTGATTCTCGATGAGGCCCACACCGTGGAGGATGTAGCCGGGGATCACTTCGGTTATTCGCTTTCACAGTTCGCCGTGGATCAGTTGCTGGGGCGGTTGCAACATTCGCGGCGACCGACGGGGTTGCTGGTGTCGCTGACCAACCGCGCCGATGAATCGCTGTTGGCGCGGGCTGTGGATGCCGTGAGTGACGCCCGTTATGCCGCCCAACAGTTCTTTGAAGACCTCGCGGCCCTGCCGGTGGTCACCGGCAGTGGTGAGCATCGCATGCGTGAGCCGGGCTGTGTCACCGATATTCTTTCCGTGCCTTTGCGTGATCTGTCGGTGCTGCTCAAGACGCTCAAGGACGGTGTGGACGACGCGGATGATCGGCTGGAGTTGACCTCTTACGCCAACCGCGCCGAGGGGTACGCGCAGCTTGCCGAGCAGTGGTTGAAGCAGACGTTGCCGGATTGTGTTTATTGGTTGAACGTCTCGGCTCCGCCGCGTCGGCGCAAGCGGGTGACGATTCAGGCTTCGCCGGTGGAGGTCGCGGGGCTGCTGAATCAGCGGCTGTTTTGCGCCAAGGGGCCGACGGAAAAACCGCTGGGGTTGGTGTTGACCTCGGCGACCTTGGCGACCCGCGGTTCACACAAGCCCGTCAAGGCGCGGGCCGCTTCGACCACCCGTGCCGCCAAAACACCCGCCAAATCTTCCGATCCCTTCGCCTATGTTCGCCGTCGCTTGGGGTGTGATGAGGAAGCGACCACGCTGCTGCTTGGATCACCTTTTGACTTCGCCACCCAGGCCAAGCTCATCGTCGAAGCTGGCCTGCCCGATCCCAACCACCCGGACTATTTCACCGCCATGTGTCCGCGCCTCTTGAAGCACATCGAGGAAAGCGACGGCGGGGCGTTCGTGCTTTTCACCAGTTACGACCTGCTTCGCCGCACGGCCGAGTGGCTGCGCTCGCCCCTTGCCAATCGCGGGCTGCCCATGCTGGTGCAGGGCGACAGCCTCGATCGCTCGGCCATGCTCGAACGTTTTCGCGGCGACCATCGCAGCGTACTCTTGGGCGTGCACAGTTTCTGGCAGGGAGTAGATGTACCGGGCAACGCCTTGCGGCGGGTCATCATCACCAAGTTGCCCTTTGCCGTGCCGGATCGGCCGATCATCGAAGCCCGCATCGAGCGCATCAAGGCGCGGGGTGGAAATGCGTTTGCCGAGTATTCGCTGCCCGAGGCGGTGCTGATGTTCAAGCAGGGTTTTGGCCGCCTCATTCGTGGCAAGACCGACACCGGCGAAGTGGTGGCGCTGGACAGCCGACTGGTCAACAAGTCCTACGGCAAGCAGTTTCTCGCGGCCCTGCCCGACCTGCCGGTCATTCGCCGGTGAACATCGCTTCGATGCGGGCGACAAGCCAGGGGGCGAAGGCCTCCTTGCTCAACCGGCCCGGCGCTTGCCGCTCTCCCGCGGCGGTGAGCCAGAGCGGGGTGATGGCGTCGGCCTCCATCGTGCCCAAGGGGTTGGCGACAATGGCATCGACGCCCTTACGTTTCATCTTCGCCAAGGCGCGTTCTTCGAGTTGGGCCTGTTCTTCGAGAGCGAAAGCGATGATGCGTTGATGCGGACGTTTCCAAGCCGCGGCCAGGGCCACCAGGTCGGGCGTGGGTTGGAGATGTAGCGTCATGCCCGCGGTTTTGTCGCTGGGCAACTTGCCCTCGGCCACGGTGACGGGACGATAGTCGGCCACGGCGGCGGCCATGACCAGCGCGTCGCAGTCACGCAGGTGGGCGTCGAGCAGTTGCTTGAGTTGGGCTGAGGATTCAAAGCGGTGGAGATGAAAGCGGTGGGGCGGTTGCGTAGCCGCGAGCGTTTGCAGTTGGTCGTCGATGGCCGGGGCTGGCCCCATCAGCAGCGTCACTTCGTGGTTAGCCGCCAACGCCGCCCGCGCCAAGTGCAAGCCGATCTTGCCGCTGGAACGGTTGGAGATATACCGCACCGCGTCAATCGGCTCGCGTGTCGGTCCTGCGGTGATAAGCATTCGCATGACGTTGCCCGTTTGCCCCGCGTGCCCATTAAACCACACACCATGTTCACACGCCTGCGATTAAGCGCCAACGGGAAAAATGGGGGCTGATGCCCCCCGCTAAACGCAAACCCCACTTCTACACCTTCAGCGCCTCAGGCCCGATCGTCACCACCGTCAACTCGCCGGGCTTGTGCTCCGCGACAAAAACGTTGAGTTTTTCCAGGGTCACCGAGTCCACCAAGGCCGCCAGTTCCTCCAACGTCCGCGGTCGGCCATAGTTGATCTGGTCATGGACGATGGCGTTGGCGCGGGCGCGGGTGCTTTCGCCCTGCATCACCAAGCCCGACTTCATGCCCACCAGCGCCCGGCCAAACTCCGCTTCGTTGACGCCCTCGCTCAACCGCCGTAGTTCGGCGGTCAGCACATCAAAGGTTTCCTGGGCGCGGGGCACGGTGGTGCCGGCGTAGCTCAGTACCACGCCCCGCCGCTTGTCTCCGCCGTAGCGAGCGCCCACCGCGTAGCACAGGCCGCGCTTTTCACGCACTTCGGTAAACAGTCGCCCGCTCATGCCGCCCGACAGCACCGCCACCGCCGCCTTTTGCAGCACGCTTTGCGGATCCGTCTCGGCCACCGCGTCATAGACCACGCCGATGTGAACCTGGGCTGTGTCGGCTTTTTCGTGGCCGTAACCGCGCTGGGCCTGGCCCGTGTCGTGCGGTTCGGTGGCTTCGCCAGCCCAATCGCCTAACTGATCCTCGACCAAATCCTGCAATTCATCCCAGTCAAACCGCCCGGCAAAACCGAGGATTGAACCATTGGGCACAAATCCGTTGCGCCAGAAGTGCTTGACCTGATCCAGCGTGATGCCTTCGAGATGTTCCCGCCGCCCAAGGGAAGAGCGATCAAATGGCGCGGGAAAATGCCGCTTTCGCACCTCGACCGACACCCGACTCTGCGGCGAATCAGCTAGGGCGTCAATGGCCTGCAACGCCAAGTCCCGCGCCGGTTCCATGCCGTCGCCGGGCAGTTCGGGGTGCCGCACCATGTCCATGAGCAGCGGGAAGGCTTCGAGCAATTTGTCGCCGACCATGGTGGCGATGAGGCTCAGGTGGTCGGTCTCGGCCCCGCTGCCGCGCTGCACGCCGAGCAGGTCCAAGGCATCGCTGTGCTGACGACTGTCAAGCTCGCCCGCGCCGCGGCAGATCAGTTCCGCCAGCAGGGGCGAAACGCCCTGTTGGCCCGAAGGTTCCGTGGCGACCCCGGCGGGCAGGAGCATGGTCATCGCCAGCGATTGCGCCCCGGCCACCGGCTCGGCGACCAACCAAAGCCCGTTGTCCAAGCGGTGAGTGTGTATGGCATTCATGGTTCGCATTGTAGCGGCGGGCCGGCAAGGTTTTTCAGTGGCTTGACGTGTCGTGTCAGAGCCGAGACGCGTATGCGCCCGGACGAATGTCGCCGCGCACAATTACGTCCTTGCACGTTTATGCGGGTGCTTGCGCCTTGCGCTCTGATCGGCCGACACCTTCGCGGGCGTCGGCCCACTATCATTGCCCCATGCCTTCGCACTTGATTTCCATTCGCGGCGCTCGGGAGCACAATCTCCGGGGCATCGACATTGACATTCCCCGCGACCGGCTGGTCATCGTCACCGGCCTGTCGGGCAGCGGCAAGAGTTCGCTGGCGTTCGACACCATTTACGCCGAGGGGCAACGCAAGTACATGGAGAGCCTGTCGGCCTATGCCCGGCAGTTCCTCGACCAGTTGCGCAAGCCCGATGTCGAGCGGATCGAGGGCCTGCCGCCCACCATCGCCATTGAGCAGCGTTCGGCCAGTCACAACCCGCGTTCGACTGTGGCGACGACGACGGAGATTTACGATTACCTGCGTTTGCTTTTCGCCCGCGTGGGGCAGCCGTATTGCTGGCATGTCGATGAGCAGGGCCACGTCTGCGGCCGCGACATCGCCAGCCAGTCAGCGACACAGATCATTGATGTCATCATGGCCATGCCGACGGGTTCCCGGCTGATGGTGCTGGCGCCGCTGGTGCGGGGCAAGAAGGGGCATCACAAGGAAGTCTTCGACGCCATGATCCGCCAAGGCTTTGTGCGGGCGCGGGTCAACGGCGAGGTCATCGACCTGCGCGACGCCAAGGCCATGCGCGACACGCAAAAGGCGATGGGGCGCTATGAGCAGCACAACATCGAAGCGGTGATTGACCGCATCGTGGTCAAACACGATGCCCCCCCAGCTGTGGATACTCCCGCGACAAAGACGGGCGGTGAATCAGGCGGTTCCGGGGGGGACGAGCCCAAGATTTCCAGTGTGCGGCAACGGGTGGCGGACTCCGTGGAACTGGCGCTGCGCATCGCGCAAGGGTTGGTCATCGTCAGCGCCCAACAGGAAGGCGCGGCCGCGCCGGACAAGGCGACGACGTGGAACGACACTCTTTTCAGCGAACGTTACGCCTGCCCCTTGCATCCTGAATGTTCGCTTGAAGAGTTGGAACCACGGCTGTTTTCCTTCAACAGTCCGCACGGGGCGTGTCCTTCCTGCAACGGGTTGGGGACGATTCTGGAGTTTGATGAAGAGTTGATCGTGCCGGATGATTCGCTGACGTTGAGCGGTGGGGCGGTGGACGCCTGGCGTCATCATGGCAAGAACATGAACATCTGGTACGCCCGGCTGATGCAGCGTTTCTGCCGACGCTTCGGAGTCAGTGCCGACAGCCCGTACAAGAAACTTCCTACGCCGATCAAACGCATCCTCCTGCACGGCACCACCGCCAAGGACGAGGCCAAGTACGGCGATCATTTCGAGGGCGTGGTCCCCAATTTGCAACGTCGCTGGCAGAACACCGACAGCGAGTTCGTCAAGGAGAAGTTGCACAAGTTCTTGAGCGAAGCGCCCTGCGAGACGTGCCACGGCGCGCGGTTGCGCATCGAGTCGCGGAGTGTGTTGATCGAAGGTCAACGTAACGGCGGTAAGGGCAAAGGATCAAGTAAAAGCGGGGGGGGCGAGGCTGTGCGGTTGAACATCGATGAAGTGACGCGCATGACCATCGAGCAGGCGGAGGCCTTTTTCGCTTCGCTGCGACTGGGGCCGGAGCATTCGCAAATCGCCGAGCCGATCTTGAAAGAGGTACGCAGCCGCCTGGGCTTCATGGGCAACGTCGGGCTGGGGTATCTGTCGCTGTCGCGGGCCACGGGTTCGCTTTCGGGTGGGGAAGGCCAGCGGATTCGCCTGGCGACGCAGGTGGGGTCGGGGCTGGTGGGTTGCTGTTACGTGCTGGATGAGCCGACCATCGGCCTGCATCAGCGTGACAACGATCGGCTCATCGACACGCTGCGGCACCTGACGGATATTGGCAACACCGTCATCGTGGTGGAGCATGATGAAGACACCATCCGCGCGGCGGATCACTTGATCGACATCGGCCCCGGGCCTGGTCGCCACGGCGGGCTGATTGTGGCCCAGGGCACGCTGGCCGAGGTGATGGCGCATCCCACGTCACTCACCGCCAAGTACCTGCGAGGTGACCTTGCGATTGCCACACCCGACAAGCGGCGAAAGATCGATCACAAAAACGGCATCACCATCAAGGCCGCGCGGGAAAACAATCTCAAGGCCATCGACGTGACCTTCCCCTTGGGCGGCATCGTTTGCGTCACGGGCGTGTCGGGTTCGGGCAAGAGCACGCTGGTCAACCAGATTTTTCTGCGGGCGGTGAAGCGCGGGCTGGGGCTGGCGACGGACAAGCCCGGAGCGCATGACAGCGCGACGAACTTGAAGCGAATCGACCGCATCATCGAGGTGGATCAATCGCCGATTGGTCGAACGCCGCGCTCCAACCCCGCGACGTATGTGGGCGTGTTCGACCTGATCCGCACGCTCTTTTCGCAGACCAAGGAGGCCAAGATTCGCGGCTACAAGCCCGGGCGGTTTTCTTTCAACGTCAAGGGTGGCCGGTGCGAGGCGTGTCAAGGCCAGGGCACGAAAAAGATCGAGATGCACTTTCTGCCCGATGTGTACGTGGAGTGCGAGGTGTGCAAGGGCACGCGCTATAACCGCGAAACCTTGGAGGTGCATTACAAGGGCAAGACGATTGCCGACGTGCTGGGCATGACCATCGAGGAGGCGCTGGCGTTTTTCGAGAGCTTCCCGGCGATCAAGCAACTGCTGGCGGCGTTGAACGATGTGGGCTTGAGCTACGTGCAACTTGGGCAGGCTTCGACGACGCTGTCGGGCGGCGAGGCCCAGCGGGTGAAGCTGGCGACGGAACTGGGCAAGAAGCCCACCGGCCACACGCTTTATGTGCTCGATGAACCGACGACGGGGCTGCATTTCGCCGACATTGACAAGCTGTTATCCGTGCTGCACCAGTTGGCCGATGCGGGCAACACGATTGTGGTCATCGAGCACAACATGGACGTGGTTAAGAGCGCCGATTGGTTGATTGACCTTGGGCCGGAGGGTGGTGATCGTGGCGGAACGGTGGTGGCCACGGGTACGCCGGAGCAGGTGGCCGCGACGCCGGATTCGTACACCGGGCAATACTTGGCGCGGCACATGACCGCGGCGAAGTCTTGAGTCTTGAGGGCTTGCATTCAACATCGGTGGCGCGTTAAGATATGAGTCTGTAATCCACACACCGGAGTTGCCGATGTCCACCCCATCCCTTTTCTTCTGCTCACTCTTGTCCGTGGCCTTGCTGACCGCCTGCCAGGCGCAGGGTCAAGCGCCCCAGCCCGCGCAGGCGCAGGCTCCCGCCGCCGACGGCCTGCCGCCCGACTCCGCCTACGTCCAGGTGGACAAGGACGGCCATCTTTCGGTTAACGGCCAGCGGCATCGCTACTGGTCGGTCATCGGCAAGCTCTACATGGGCAGCGGCATCAACGCCAACGACACTCCTGAGCAGAAGGTCGCCAAGGTCGCGCAAATGAAACGCGGCACCGATGCACTGATCGCCCGCTTCCAAGTCCTCGGCTTCAACAGCGTGCGGTTGTGGGACGGCTTTGAAGAGGTAACCGACTACACGCCCGGCGACGGCTCTCGCGCCGATGCCGTGGACTATTTCGTCGCACAGGCCAAGAAGGCCGGTTTCCGCATCTGGGTCGCGGGCATGAACCGCACCGGCGACGCCCGGCCTCACAACGTCGAGATCGTCAACGAACCCGCCACCGCCGCGGAGTGGGCCGAGGCCATCAAAGCCCAGTGCAAGACCAAGGGTGACGAAATCACCGACGGCTGGTCGCTGCGGGGCAACCTTGCCAAGTTCTGGGACCCGCGATTGGAAGCCCTGGCCATCCGAGACATGTCCACCATCGCCACGCACATGAACAAGCACACCGGCCTGCGCTGGTGTGACGACCCGGTCTTCGCCGTGTGGGAGTTATCCAACGAAGAATGGTGGATGCGGAAGATGGTCGGCGGTCAGTGGCAGAAGTTGCCTCCCTTTTTCAAGAACAGCCTCATCGCCAAGTGGAACGATTTCCTCCGCGCCAAATACGGTTCGGAGGAGGAACTGGCCAAGGCTTGGAACGGGCTGTTGAAGGGCGAGAACTTGGCGCAAGGCACGGTGCTGCTGCTGCCGATGGCCGGTAAGAGCAAGTCATCGTTGAGCATCAACGATTCCAATGCCCAGGCACAGGCGGCGCTGGAAAGCTTGGATCAGGAATACAGCCGGGAGGATTTCGCGGTGGCGCGTGGCGAGGATGTGCTGGAGTTTTTCGTGGGGTTGCAAGTTTCGCACAAGCAGCGTGAAGCCGCAGGGATCAAGCCGCTGGGCAAGAGCACACGCTTGTCGCCGATGATTTACGACACCGGCATTGGTTACGAGATTCAGAGCCAGTGGCTCCACCAGAACGCCGATGCGGTGAGCCACGACGCCTATGTCAACGGCACTGGTCCCGACTTAGCCAAGCGAATGGAAGATGTGGCCAAGCAGCCCAACGAGCACCAGCGCAAGCGGGTGACGCAGGAGGCCGAACGTGTTTCGGCCAATGTGGGCAAGTGGGTCAACTGGCTCTTGAAGCCCCCCGGCATCAGCCAAGGCGTGCCGTGGCTGGAGCACAACAAGGTCGAGGGCAAGCCCTTCTTGGCCTATGAAACGCAGATTCAGCAGCCGGCGAAATACCGCGCCGATTACCCGCTGCGGCTCGTGGCGCTGGCGTCGATCCAAGACTGGGACTGGATCTGCTGGCACTACTTCGCCTCCGGGGATGACATGGGTGATCCCGATGTCGCCCGGCCGTTCGACAAGCGAATGGACATCACCGTCGGCAGCCATCCGCAGGGCTACCACTTCACCTTCGATGCCGTGCAGAACAGCATGATGCGGGCGGCGGCCAACATCTTCACTGGCGAGCTGCTCAAGCCCGCGGCCAATCCCACCATCTTCATCTACGGCCGCAAGAGCCTCTACGATCCGCAGTCGATGGACTACGGCGGCAGTTACGGTGCCATCGGCCTGGACATGCTGCAAACCGTCTATCAATACGGCAGCCGCATCCGCATTGACCCCACCATCGAAGAGGACAAGGTCATCGGCCCGGTGGTCAAATTTGAGGACCGCAACACCCACAATCCCTACACCCCGACGAAGGAAATCACCTTCGACTGGAAGAAGGGCTACCTCATGTTCGACGCCCCGGATGTGGTGGCGTGGACGGGCC
Organism: Phycisphaerales bacterium; assembly: GCA_038241095.1. GTDB lineage: Bacteria > Planctomycetota > Phycisphaerae > Phycisphaerales > Phycisphaeraceae > JBBDMX01. Next base: position 3,673 of record JBBRGB010000023.1, on the reverse strand, counting down.
TGCTGGCCAACTACGGCAAGGAAGTGAAGTTCGACAACGGCGTGACGCTCAGCGACGTGAGCATCCGCAATGATGAGGGCATGTTCGAGCCCATGGGCGATGATGAAAAATACATCGCCTTCGCCCTCTACAGCCAAGACGGCCAACCGTTGAAGAAAGCCAAGCGGGTTTCGTTGTCGCTGGTGAGCACGAGTTTCAACACCGGTTTCGCCCTGAAGGAAAAGGGTGTCACTGGTGGCGGCATGCCGGTGCTTACGGCGCGGGTGGCGGCAACGGTACATGCCCCGGCGCTCAACGGCATGAGCTATACCCTGCGCGATTGGCACATGCAGCCACTGGGCACGGGCAAGGTGGTCAACGGCATGTTGAAGGTGCCCAATGATCTACCCCTGCCGGTGTTCGTCATTGAACTGACGCGGGAGTAACGGCCAGGCGACACGATGCAAGGATGCAACCCACACGATGAGCCAGTTCAACACCCCGGCCTATGAGATCCAACGTGGCAGCGGCCAGTGCGCCATGACGGGTCGTGCCTTGGCACCGGGTGAGACCTACATGGCCTCGCTGGTGGAAGTGGAGCCGGTGTTGGTCGAGAGTGGCCAGTCGCAGGCATCCGACAATAAACCCCACAGCAGCGCTGGTGGCCTGGGCCTGCGACGCCTCGATGTCTGCATGGAAGCCTGGGAGCGCAATGAGCGACCCGAGCGGCTCTTCTCTTACTGGCGCACCGTCGTGCCCCAGCCCAACGAAAAGAAAAAATTCTTCGTCGATGATGGCGTGCTCGTGAGCCTCTTTGTTCGACTGGCCGACGCCACGCAGAGCGAGCGGCTGGCGTTCCGCTTTGTGCTGGGCCTCATCCTCATGCGCAAGAAAATGCTGCGATACGATCGCTCCGAGCAGCAAACCAACGCAACGGGCGAAACCGTCGAACTCTGGCACATGACGCCCAAGCTCGACGTGAACAAAGGGCCGATGGGCAAGTGGAACGAGGAGGAACCGCTGACGATGATCAACCCGCACCTGGACGACGCCGGCATCGAGCAGGTCACCCGCCAACTCACCGAAATCCTCCACGCCGAACTCTGAACCGTTTGGGGTGTCGATAAACACCCCGCAATCATTGACGAAATACAACACCCCACGGCAACAACAAGGCTTGCCGTTTAGCGCTCCCCACCCCATGACCCCCACCGCCCCCATCTTCATCACCGGCGCCGACGGCTTCATCGGCTCGCACCTCACCGAGGCTCTGCTTTTGCGTGGCCACCACGTCCGCGCCATGGCGCTCTACAACGCCTTTGGCACCTGGGGCTGGCTGGATCAAGTCGCCGCGGCCCTCCCCGCCGATCAACGCGACCGACTCGAAATCACCGTCGGCGACGTCCGCGATCCCCACTGCGTCCGCCACGCCATGCGCGACTGCCAAACCGTCTTTCACCTCGCGGCCCTGATCGGCATTCCCTACTCCTACCACGCCCCCGACAGCTACATCGACACCAACGTCAAGGGCACGCTCAACGTCGTGCAGGCCGGCCGCGAACTCGGCGTGAAGCGCATCGTGCACACTTCGACCAGCGAGGTCTATGGCACCGCTCTGCGCGTGCCGATTGACGAGCAACATCCGCTACAGCCGCAGTCGCCTTACTCGGCGTCGAAGATCGCCGCGGATCATCTGGCGCTCTCTTTCTTCCACGCCTTTGGCACGCCGGTGGCGGTGTGTCGGCCGTTTAACACCTTCGGCCCGCGACAGTCCAACCGCGCGGTCATCCCCACCATCATCACCCAGATCGCCAGCGGCCAACGTCGCCTGCGGCTCGGCGCGTTGACTCCCACGCGGGACTTCAACTTCGTCACTGACACCGTCGCCGGCTTCATCGCCATCGCCGAGTCCGACGCCGCCTTGGGCAAGTGCGTGAACCTAGGCACGGGCTTCGACATCAGCATCGGCGACACTGCGGCCCTCATCGCGGAATTGATGAACGTGAAAGTGGAAATCGAGGAAGAGGCCCAACGCCTCCGCCCCGAAGGCAGCGAGGTGCAACGTCTCCAGGCCGACGCTTCGTTGGCGAAAAAACTCACCGGCTGGTCGCCGCGTTACGCCGGGCCGGATGGCTTGCGGCAAGCGTTGAAGTTGACCATTGACTGGTTCACCCGGCCGGAAAACCTGCGACACTACAAGCCGCTGGACTATGGCATCTAACCCGCACACCTTCGAGCCGCCCGCCGTCGCGTCAAGGCTGATCGACCAGATCGTCGAGGCCGTCGGCAGCGTCGTAGGCAACGCGCCGCGACCGGTGGCCCTGCACGAGCCACGCTTCGCCGGGCGCGAAACACGCTACACCCGCGAGTGCATCGACACCGGTTGGGTCTCCAGCGCCGGATCGTTCGTCGATCGTTTCGAGCGCGATTTGGCGGCCTTTACCAAGGCCAAACACGCGGTGGTCACGGTCAACGGCACTGCCGCCCTGCACATGGCGCTGCTCTTGGCGGGGGTCGAGCCGGGCGATGAAGTCATCATCCCCGCCCTGACTTTCGTCGCCACCGCCAACGCCGTGAGCCATTGCGGCGCGACGCCACACCTGGCCGACAGTGAGCAACGCACGCTGGGGATGGACGCCCGCAAACTCGCGGCCCATCTCGAACAAGCCGCGGAATTGAAGGTGGATTCATCGCGGCCAGAGCTTGGCGAGGTCTGCGTCAATCGCGTCACTGGGCGGCGCATCGCGGCCGTCGTCCCCATGCACGCCTTTGGCCATCCCGTGGAGTTCAAGGCCCTGCAATCGGTGTGCGACCGCTGGAACCTGCCCATCGTCGAGGATGCCGCCGAGTCGCTTGGCTCGCTGTATCACGGTCGGCACACGGGCACGATGGGTCGGCTGGGCGTGCTGAGTTTCAACGGCAACAAGATCATCACCACCGGCGGCGGGGGGGCCATCCTCACCAACGATTCCGACCTCGCTGCCCGCGCCAAGCACTTGACCACCACCGCCAAGCTTCCCCATCCCTGGCGCTTCGATCACGATGCCGTGGCCTTCAATTACCGCCTGCCTAACTTGAACGCGGCCTTGGGCTGCGCTCAGCTCGAACAGTTGCCCGGCTTCGTCGAATCCAAGCGTGCGCTGGCGTTGCGTTACGCCGCGGCCATCGCGCCAGTGCGCGGCGTGCGCTTCGTAGATGAACCGCCTGATTGCCGCAGCAATTACTGGCTCAACACGATGCTGCTTGACGCTTCGTTCGGTGACGATGATCAGCAGCTCGTGGCGTTGCTCGCCGCGTTGCACGAGGCGGGCATCATGGCCCGGCCGGCGTGGACGCCCATGCACCAACTGCCCATGTACCGCGATTGCCCACGCATGGATTTGTCCGTCGCCGAAAGTTTGGCGAGGCGAATCGTCAACCTGCCCGGCAGCGTGAAACTGGAGGCGGGGCGATGAATGAATCGGCCGCGCCACGCAAGATCGCCGTGGTCACAGGCAGTCGCGCCGACTACGGCTTGCTGAAACCCGTCATGCGGGCCATCGCCAACGAACCCGCGCTGACGCTGGCGACCATCGTCACCGGCAGCCACCTCGAACCAGGCATGGGAGACACCTGGCGGGCGATTGCCGCCGACGGTTTCACCCTCGACGCCCGCGTACCGCTGGCCATCAGAGCCGAAGGGCGTAAGCCCCCG
>JBBRGB010000022.1:0-22746 GCA_038241095.1 Phycisphaerales bacterium | reverse complement strand
AGAACGGTGTAAAGTAAACCTTTCAATTTGGAGAATCGCCATGTCAGCACGACTTCGCTTCGGCATCATGAGCACGGGCAACATTGCCCAGCAGTTCGCCCAAGGTCTCGCCGGCTCGCAACGATCCGTCGGCGCGGCGGTCGGTTCGCGCAACGAAGCCTCGGCCAAGGACTTCGCCAGCCGTTACGCCATCCCCCGCGCCCACGGTTCCTACGAGGCCCTGCTGGCGGATGACGAAGTGGACGCCATCTACCTGGCGCTGCCCAACTCCATGCACCACGAATGGACGCTCAAAGCCCTGGCGGCGGGCAAGCACGTGCTGTGCGAAAAGCCGCTGGCCAATGACGCCGCCCAAGCGCAAGGCATGTTTGACGCCGCCCGCAAGCATGGCCGATTGCTGGTCGAGGCCTTCATGTACCGCAGTCATCCGTTGACCACCGCCTGGCGCGACGCCATCGCCCGTGGCGACATCGGCCAAGTGCGCGACATCCGCGCCAGCTTCTGCTACTTCGCCGCCAAGCCCCAAGGCAACATCCGTTTCGATGCCGGGCTGCATGGCGGGGCGCTGATGGATGTGGGCTGTTACTGCGTCAACTTCGCCCGCCTCGTTGCCGGGGCCGAGCCGGTGAAGATGCACGCGGTGGGCAAGCTGCACGAAACGGGGGTGGATGAACTCACCAGCGCCACGCTGCTTTTCCCCGGCGGCGTCACGGCCAGTTTCACCTGCGGCATGAGGCTTCACGCCGACAACGCGGCGATGATCTGCGGGGATGCGGGCTATCTGAAGATTCCGGTGCCGTGGAAGCCCCCGGTCAAGGGTGCGGAGTATCTATTGAAACGCAGCACGCCGCCGCGGATGGATCAATTGGCCGGCGCGGGGCAGGTCAACACCGGTGGCGGTGGTGGGGCCGATGGGAAGCCGGTTGCCGATGGCCCGGTGCGGGTGGATTCGCCGGGGCCGCTCTATGGCTTGGAGGCCGACGCCTTCGCCGCCGCGGCACTGGACGGGGCCATCCCCGCGATCACCGAGGCCGACACGATGGGCAACATGCGGGTGTTGGATGAACTTCGTCGGCAGGTCGGGCTGGCGTATTAACGCAGGTTGGCTTGAGTCGCTTGCGGAAAGGTTCGATAAGCCCTGCATGATGTCCGTGAGCCGCCCCATCGACTCGACCCGCATGCGTCCGCGCCAGCGGACCGAGCTGATCAATCAGCTTGAGAAGAACGGCGTGAAAGTGGCGGCTGACGCCGAACGCCGCGCCACCCGTGTGGTTTACAACGGGCAGGTGGTGGTGACGGTGGATCACCCCAGCGGAGCCGCCTCCAGGTTCGTCGTCTATCCGCGGAACTTGAGCGCCAAAGGGATGGCCTTCGTTCACGGCGGGTTTCTCTACCCCGGCAGCCGATGCCTGATCCTGATGAACGATCTGGCTGGCAAAGGCCACCAGATGCCCGGGCAGGTGCGTGGGTGTCGGCACGTCAACGGTCTGGTACACGAGGTGAGCGTCATCTTCAACGATGCGATCAAGCTTGATGAGTTCGTGGTGCCAACGGCCAAGCCCGCGACACAGGAGAAGCCGCCGACGGGCCGTTAGTGATGGCGCGGTGAACGCCGGGGTCGTGGCAACCCATCAGGCCACTTCAAGCGTGCAGGGTCACCACGGCATGGGTATCGCCCTCGCGCACCCAGCGGCTCTCGGGGCCGCGATGGTTGCGCACCTGCGTCAGCCGACGCAGGTAACTGTCGAGTTCCGTCTCGGCGAAACTGTCGAGAAACTCGGCAATGGCGCTGCGGTTGATGTGGACGATCTCACGAATCATCTGCTCTTTGCTCATCGCAGGCTTCCTTTCCCTAGCTCCGGGACAGCGACCGGATTGCGACCCGCGGCCGACGGTTGGACGAAACCGCCTAGCGGGCCGAACGCTTCCATCGGCAACTTCAGTCCCGCTTCCACAGTCCAATGTCGTTATCGGATGCGCTTGGTGAACAACCCCCCGTTCATCCACCAGCAATCCACCGAAGCGGCCATTCCCGCTCAACAAACCGGAGTCGGCCTATCCTGTTTTTTTGGGAGGGTCAAGCCACAGGCACCAATCACTGACGTAGGATTGAGGCATGGTGGATTCATCCGATTGGCCTCCGATTCAAACCCCGCCACCGACACACCCGGCCGCCGTGGAGGTCGAGGCCTTGCTGGCCGGGTGCCGCGTGGTGGATGGCCGGGCTTCAGGCCCCGGCGGTCAGCATCGCAACAAGGTGCAGACGGCCGTGACCATCACCCACTTGGCCACGGGCCTGACGGGCTGGGCCAGTGAGCGCCGCAGTCGGGCCGAGAACCTGGCCAAGGCCATCTTCCGTCTGCGGGTGAACTTGGCCTTGGAGGTGCGGGGACATTTTGACCCGCGTGATTCGCCTTCGCCCCTCTGGCAAAGTCGTGTCCAGCGGCCCAAGTCGGTGGCGGGGCCGACGGGGTTGCCCGCCTTGAGCGCGGGCCTGTTGACCAAGGGCCGCGGCTTCGGGCAATTCAAGGTCAACCCCGAGCACAAGGACTTTCCCGCCTTGCTGGCGGAGGCTTTGGACATTCTGGCGGCGATGAAGTTCGACCCCCGCCGGGCCTCGCTGCTGCTGGGGGTGAGTCCCACGCAGTTGGTGCGTTTCGTCAAGGATGAGCCGCGGGCCTTGGCGTGGGTCAATGCCCAGCGACAATCGCAGGGGATGCACACGCTCAAATAACGCCGGGTGTCGCCCCCCCGGCCCCCCGGTCAAAACGAGACACGCATCTTGCCCAAGACGGCGAGTTAGGCCATGATGACATCGGCTTACAAAGGAACCCCGCCATGAACCCCTTCTGGAAAAGCTGGCAGTTCTTCGCCCTCGGCTCGGCCTTCTTCGCCGGCCTCACCGCCATCTTCGGCAAGCTCGGCGTGGCCAAGCTCAACTCCAACCTCGCCACTTTCATCCGCACCATCGTCATCCTCATCATCATCGCCCTCTTTGTCACTTGGCGCGGCCAGTGGCAACGGCCCGTCAACCTACCCCGCAAGGACATCCTCTTCCTGATCCTCTCGGGCATCGCCACGGGGCTTTCTTGGCTGTGCTATTACCGCGCCCTGCAAATGGGGCCGGCCTCGCGGGTGGCGCCCATCGACAAGCTCAGCGTGGTCTTCGCCATCATCCTGGCGGTGATGTTTCTGGGCGAGCCGCTGTCGGGCAAGGTCATCCTCGGTGGACTGCTGGTCACCGCCGGGGCCGTGGTCATGGCGTTTTGATTGCCGTGACCTCCGAAATGCTCAACCACCAATACACCAAGGAAGGCATTTCCGGGAGAAGAGTCTTCAGGCTTCCACCGATGACGTCGGCTTTTCGCCGACAGGTTCGGTGATTGTCGCGTCCTTGGCGGGAGGACTGGATGGAGTTTGGGGCGTCAGGAGGCGGAGGTCTTCCCAGCTTTTGGTGAAGAAGAGGTTGCCGCGCATGGTGGTCACCAGCGGGGTGTAGCGATCCAAGGGGGCGGCTTCGGGCCCAGCCACGTCGATGGCCAGACCCACGAAACAGATTTCCGACAGGCGAGAAACCTCGACGATGACTTCCAGAATGGGGCGAATCTCCACCAGCACGCGCAAGTCGGCCTCAATGCGCAAGTCCGCCATCGCCTGGCGGGTGTCGTTTTCCACGGTGACGCGGCCGGCCTCGTCACTGACTACGCGCAGCACCCGCAGGCGATGATTGCGCCAGCGCCCGTTGGCGCGCAAGAGATCCGCCAGGGTCAACATCAACGTGCCGTTCATCCGTGCGTGCCACCAGACATCGATGACCTTCTCCAGTTGCTCGTTTTCGCCCGGGGCTTCACGGAAGATCAGCAGGTTGCGTTCGAGTTGGAGGATGTGGCGGATGGTCTGGGCAAACGACGCCTTGCGGACGGTGTCCTCGCTCCAGCCCATGAGCACGGTGTTAGGCTTGAACTGCCCCAGCCCGCCGACTTGCAGCAGCGTGGTGACCCCCTTTTCAAAGCTGTCGGCCAGCACGGTCTTGACAATGGCCGCCAGCCGATTTTCGCGGACGAACTCCTGCATGGACGCCTCGATGCCCGCGAGTTTTGTCACCCAGCGATCCCACTCGCCCACGACCACTTGGGCAATGAAGAGCATCCCCCGGCGGGCCTCAATCCAGACGGCGAACTCCACGAGCCGACTGCGATACTTGGGGTTGCCCGCCAGCACCAATAAGACCGGCCGCCAGTTGCGCACGTGCTGGCGACTGTCGGTGAAGCGCAGCAGGCCCAGGCGGGTGATGGCGAACCAGAAGCCGCTGCGCATGTCGCCCCAGGCGGTGTGAAAGCGGCGACGGGTGAGCATGAAGTAGATGCCGATGATCACCAGCACCGCCAGCACCGTCGCGGCCGGGTCGATCAAAAACATCACTTGCACGCAGGCGAAAGCGCCCAGCGCGGAGAAGGCCCAATGCACGGGAAAGGTGGGGCGATAGCTGGGGTTGGAAACCAGGCCCTCCAAGGCCGCGACCATGTTGACCGTGCCGTAGGTCGTCAGGAAGAACATGGTGATGAGCGGGGCGATGATTTGCAGGTCGCCCACAAGGATGCACAGGGCGGCGACGGCGGTGCAGAGGATGGTCGCCAGCCGCGGCTCGTTGCCCGGGCCGTGACCCTTGGCCAGCATGGCCGGCAGCACGCCGTCGCCCGCCAGCGCTTGCAATGTTCGCGGGGCCGCCAGCAGGCTCGCCAGCCCGCTGGAAAGCGTCGCGGCCCAAAGGCCAACGAAAATCAGCGGCTCAAAGGCGGCGATCCCGCCCATCGCAAACGTCGTGGGATCACCACTGACCAGCGTCTCCCGATCCGCGTTCATCGCCAGCCAGATCATCTGGGCGACATAAACAAAGAAGGTGACCACCACCGCCAGCAGCGTTCCCCGTGGGATCGACTTGGCCGGGTTCTTCAGATCGCCCGACATCGACACACCCGCCATGATGCCCGTCACGGCGGGGAAGAAGATGGCAAAGACCACCCAGAAGGATTGCCCCTGACCGTAGATCGGCGACCAGTTGCTGGCGATGGAGCCTTGGGCGGGATGGCCCGCGAAGAAGGAGATCAACGACAACGCCAACAGGGCGAGAATCAGATACTGCGCCTTGATGATGAGGTCGGCTCCGCGCCAAGCCATGACGAAGAAAGCGCCCAGCGTCGATAGCGAAATGAGCCGAAAGCCGTATTGCATCAGGAAGGGAACGTACTGCTCCGGCACGCGGGTCCAGAACCAGGCGTGGTCGTACCGACTGAAGATGAGGTTGAGCGATTCGGTGAAACCGATGATGTAGAAGGCCACGCTGATGGCCTGCGCCAAGAACAGCGGCAGGCCGATGGAGCCACCGATTTCCAAGCCGAGACTGCGCGAGATGAGGAAGTATGCCCCGCCTGCCCCGACGCGGGTGTTGGTGCTGATGGCCGAGAGCGACAGGCCCGTCAAGAGGGTGATGGCGTTGGCGATACAGAGGATGAGCAACGCCCGCGAAAGCCCAGCCGTGCCCACGACCCAAGGGGTCAACAGGAAGAGCACCACGCCCAAGATCGTCAGCACATTGGGCGTGAACACCCCGCCGAACGTGCCGAACTTGCGGGGGGATTCGAGGCTGGCGGTGCTCATGGGGCTTGGTCGTCCTTGACGCGGCCATGATACCCGCCCCGCGTGGATGCCAGTGCGAAGTTAATCAATGCCTCGTCAAACCCAGGGACAAATGCGTGTCAAGCAATGCCACGAACCGATGAGTTTGCAAGCCCACGGATGAAACCACGGCTTGGGCGGTTTCTTCCGTGGGATGATCACCGGATGGCTTGTGCGCGGCCCGCGCCGACGATCCCACGGAAAAACCGCCGCGGCGGCATCTCATCCGTGGGCTTGAATCGCAACACAAATTACCCTGACTTTACGGTGGTCTTACGCCACCATGCCCAATTCGCGCTCGGCCTGCTGCCAGTTTTGCAGCTCTTGACCTTGCGGGCGACCCTTGGCGACCCAGATTTCATAGGCCCGCTTGGCGATCATGTCCTTGCTGATGTTCCGCTTGGCGACCCGACCGGCCGGGGCGTTGGTCGATGGCAGGGCCGAGCCACCCATCGGGCTGACCCGTGTGCCGGCGGGAGCCGTCGCCGCCGGGGCCGGGGAAACCGCGGGCTTGGCCGCGGCGAACGAGTTGGTGGCGGGCTTGACCGCTTTGGCGGCACTTGCCGGGCTGCCAAGGGTGGCGGCGGGGGTGGGGGTGGACTTGACGGCGGTTTTCTTGGCGATGCGCTTGGCCATGGTGTAATTCCTTTTAATAGGTTGTTTGCAAAGCAACGCGCCAGTCGGGAACGACAATCCCCACGCGGTTGCTAACAATGTTCAGCAAGCATCGTACCAGTAAAGATGGGTCGTCTCAAACGGTTATCAGACTTTACAGTCGAATTGGGTTAATCCGGGGAATTGGAGTTGTTGCGTTGCGAGTTTGGCGAAAGAACACCCACCCCTTGGAAGGGGTGGGCTTTCGGGGGAGATTCTGGGGGATACTTCTGGGGAATACTTCCGGGGGTCAATCGAACTTGCCCAGCACCATCTCGTCCACGCCTTTGCCTGCGGGGATCATGGGATAGACGTGCTCGTGCTTTTCCACCATCGCGTCGAGTACCGCCGGGCCGGGGTGCGCCAAGAACTCCTTCATCACCTTGGGCAGGTCGGCCTTCTTGGTGCAACGAAAGCCCTTGCAGTGCATGGCGTCGGCCAAGGCCAGGAAATTGGGATTGTGCATTTCCGTGTGGCTGTAACGCTCTTGGTAAAAGAGGTCCTGCCACTGCTTGACCATGCCCTGGAAGTCGTTGTTCAAAATGATGCTCTTGGCGGGGATTTTGTATTGGGCGGCGGTACACATTTCCATGGCGGTCATGCAGAAGCTGCCGTCGCCGTCGATGTTGATCACGGGAGTTTCGGGCTTGTCGCTCATCATCACCGCCAAGGCCGCGCCGACCGACGCCGGCACACCGAAGCCCATCGTGCCCAGCCCGCCGGAGCTGATCCATTGCCGGGGTTGGTTGAAACGGTAGAACTGCGCCGCCCACATCTGGTGCTGACCCACGCCGGTGGTGATGATCGCGTTGCCCTTGGTCTGGCGGTAAAGCTCTTGCACCACGGCTTGGGGCTTCATGTGGAACTCGCGCTCATCGTCCTTGAACCGGAACGGGGCTTCGCGCTTCCAGGTCTGAATCTGCGCCAGCCATTCACGACGATTGCGCTTCTCCAACAGTGGCAGCAACAACTCCAGATTCTTGCGGGCATCGCCTTCGACGCCGATGGTCACCGGCACCGCTTTGTTGATGTTCTCCGGGGCGATGTCGAAGTGGATGATGCCACCCTGCCCGGCCCGTTCAGCGGCGCGGGCGGCGGGGGCGAACTTGGCGATGCTGCCCGTCACCCGATCATCAAAGCGGGCCCCGATGGCCACGACGCAATCGCTGTGGAACACCGCCCAATTGGCGTAGGCTGAGCCGTGCATGCCCAGCATGTGCAACGCCATCGGGTCGGTTTCGTCAAATGCCCCCAGGCCTTGGAGGCTGGTGGTCACAGGGATGCCTGCCGCCGCGGCGCAGGCCCGCAGCACCTCGTGACCACCGGACTCGATCACGCCCCGCCCCACGTAAAACACGGGCTTCTTGGCGCGGTTAATCATCTCCGCAGCCCGCTGGATTTCGCTGCTGGTGCCCAACTCGCGGATGGCGTAGCCCGGCAGGTTCGGCTCGGTGCGAACCGCCTCGGTGAGCTTCGCGGCCGTCACGTCCTTGGGCATGTCCACCAGCACCGGGCCTGGCCGACCGGTGGTGGCGATGTGAAACGCCTCGTTGATCCGTCGGGGCAAATCACGCACATCCTTCACCAGCACGTTCCACTTGGTGCAGGATCGAGTGATGCCCGTCACGTCGGCCTCCTGGAAGGCATCGGTGCCGATGGCGCCGGTGGTGACTTGGCCGGAGAAGACGATCAGGGGCGTGCCGTCCATCAGGGCGTTTTGCAGGGGCGTGACGGTGTTGGTCGCGCCGGGGCCGGAGGTCACCAGCACCACGCCCACCTCACCGCTGACACGGGCGAAGCCCTCGGCCATGTGGCCCGCGCCCTGTTCGTGGCGGGGGAGGATGAACTTGAAATGCGGCGATTCGTAGATGGCGTCAAACACCGGCAGGATCGCCCCACCGGGGTAGCCAAAGATGGTGCGCACGCCGTGATGGCGCATGAGGTCGTGAAAAATCTGCGCCCCGGTCATGCCGACGTACTGCTCGGAGGTGGGGCCTTGGGGTTCGGGAGCCAGGTCACTTGCGTTGAGAATATTTTTTTTGATGCGGGGCATGGTGAGTCAATCCTGATGTTAAATTGGGTTCGTGGAGCCGTTGACCGCGGCGGCGATTGTGCCATTGAGCTGGGGTCGCAACGGGGATGCAGGAAACAAGGTTAATCGTAGTGGCGATGAGGTTGCGGGGGGAAAGGCGGATTCGGGGGGAAATCCGGGGGTGATTCCGGGGGGAATCCGGGGCGCGGGTCGTCCGCTCAGCTAACGACGACCGTGCGCAGCACAACCACAGCGCCCAAACCGCGGGTGGCGAGAGGTAGAGCCAAGCTGTCGGCAAATCCAAACTTCATCGAGGGATCATTCTACCGATGCCCTCCGGGGGCGTCAATGGTCATAAATGCGGGTTTGGAATGGGATTGAAAACGGAAGTTCCCAAGCCCACGGATGAAGTCGCGGCTCGGAGCGGCTTCTTCCGTGGGATGCGACGGTGACATTGGCGTCCATCCCACGCCAAGCCGTCGAGAGCGACGGCATCCGTGGGCTTGCAAAAACAACCAACCTATTTCACCGCGCGATGCGCACGCCGTGTTTCTCCGCCAAGGTGGCCACATCCTCATAAAAGCGTTCCAAGGCGTCATCGGGCTGGGCACCATACATGTCGCGGAACCATTCGCCGCTGATGTAGCCGTCGTAGCCCATGTCCAGCAAGCCGGTGAACATTTCATCCAGCGGCATCTGGCCTTTGCCAAACGGGGTGACAATGACCTTGTCCGGGGCGTTGATGGCGTCGTGGAAATGCGTGTGCCGCACCAGCCCATCGACTTGCGCCAAGGTGGTTTCCAGCGGTTCGCCTTGGCGGTAAGGGTGCATGTTGTCGTAGTTGAGGCCGACGTTGGGATGGTTGGCCATTCGCACCGCCGGGGCGGCTAGGGTGGCCTTGCTCATGCGGTCGTGCGTCTCGAGCCACAACTGCACCTGTGACTGTTCCGCCAAGGTGGCGATCGCCCGCAGATTCTCCGCCACCGTGCGGATCAGTGTGTCGTCGTCCATCTCGGTCGGGGGCGGCCCGCAGAAAACCCGCAACGCCGGGCAGCCCAGGTCGGCGGCAAGCTTGATCCGCGCCGGGGCCTCGTCATGCACCACCTCGCGGGCGAATTGCAGACTCGTCGCCAGACAACAAATCTCGATGTCGGCCTTTTCCAACTTGCGGGCAATGGCCTTGCGCTCGTTGTCGCCGATGTAAACCTCCAAGCCGTGGGCGTGCTTGGCGTCACAGCGAAACTCCACGCCGTGGTAACCGTAACGCCCCGCGGCGTCGATGACCTCGTCCAGCGACCACTCCGGGCAGGCGAACGTCATGAAACTGATCTTCATCGTGGGTTCCTGTTTGGGGACGGTGTGAGTTTACCCGATGCTGAAAGGCGGACGCGGGAATCGTTACACTGATGAGCAATATGGCCAAGAAAACAATCGCGAAAACCAGCAAGAAAACCGGCGTGAAAAAGACAGCTTCCAAGATCGCCACGGCGAGAACCAAGACCGTCGGCAAAGCTGCCGCCAAAGTCGCCAAGAAGGTTCCCGCTAAGCCCGCCAAACCGGTCGCCAAAACGGGTGCCAAGAAGACCACCCCACCGGTGGTGAAAAAGGTCGCCAAGACCGGCGTCAAACGCACCACGCTCAAGACCGATGCCCAGGCCAAACGCAGCCACGACTTCGTCATCGCCGCGGCCCGGCTCATGGCCGAGTTGCACTGCGAAAATGTGCTGGTGCTCGATGTCCGCGAAAAAAGCCAGATCACCGACTACATCCTCATCGCTTCGGGCACCAGCGAGGTGCAGATTCGGGCCGTGGCCCAGCAGGTGCTGACCTTGGGCAAGCAATCGGGGCTGACGGTTTTCGGCCGCAGCCTCGAAGGGGCCGCCGCTTGGGTGGCGCTGGATTTGGTGGAAGCCGTGGTACACATTTTCTCACCCGAACAACGAGCGCACTACGACTTGGAAATGATGTGGGGCGACGCCCCGCGACTCCGCTGGCAACGCCCGGCGGGCAAGAAAGCTGGCGTGTAACAATGCGAATATTTAGCCCCCGGCGGCTCGGAGCCGGGGGGCACAGGGGTCGCCCTCACAGCGGCCCGCGCCATTACTTCCCAAACCCAATGACCGCGCCGGCGACGTGGCCGCCAAATCCCGCGGCGAATATGGCGTGACGGGAACTCGCGGGCAACTCCCCGCCTTCCGCTGACAGCGCCAAGGCCGTGGGCAGCGGTCGCTCTAACCACGGCATCGGCAACCGCCGCCGCGTCCGCGCCATCAAACACGCCAACACCAGACTCACCAACCCCGCGGCCCCGAGGCCATGCCCCACCGCACCCTTGGCGGCATAAAGCGCCGGTGGCCGATCGGCATCACGGAGCAGCGATTCGTAAATCGCCAACTCGCCGGGGTCCTGATCCCGCGTCCCCGTGGCATGAGGATGAATCATGTCAATGGCCGCATCAAACCCGGATTCCGTGTTCCCCTCGCCGCCCAACAACCGCCCCGCCACCCGCGCCAAAGCGGGCATCGTGGGACTCGGACGCACCAAGTCGAAATCCTCGCAGGCGATGGCCGTGTCCTGGAGCCAGAGTTTGTGGCCCCCACCCGTCGCATCTTCTTGCCCCGGCTTATCGACCCTTTCCAGCACCACCGCCGCGGCCAGCTCCGCGAGCATGAACCCTTGCCGCTCCTCATCCAGCGGCCGGGCGGCGTAAGCGGTGGAGGTCAGCGGCGGCAACACCCCCAAGCGACGGTAACTGTGAATAAACAGCGGCAATAACGCCGCTTCCGAAGTCAACACCAGCGCCCGCGAACTACCAAAGGCCGGGTTGAGCAGCGCCAACCGCGCCAAGTGCAAGGCGGTGAGACTCGAAGCGCACGCCGCCACGGACGTGGAAAGGATGTTGACCCCAAGTCGGCGTTGAAGATGATGCGCCATCAAACCCACCGGCCCCAAGGCCAGCACAGCCGCGGCCTGCGGATCGACGCGACCTTGCGTTTGCCGATGCGTGGCGTGAGTCAAGGCATGAACCGCCCCTTTGCTCACACCCAAAAAACAGGGCAACGTTTCGCCACCACTTACCCCCGCCTGCGCCAGTGCCTCCCGCCCAGCCCGCTCCGCCAAGTCAATCGCCGGATCAATGGAAGCAAACGAAGTCGCCGACACGCTTCCCACCGCCCGCGCCAGCGCCACCGGCTCAATGTCCACCGGCTCCACTTCACAAGCTCGTTGCGTCAACGTCCGGCCATCGAGCAAGGCCTTGAACGTCGCCCAAGCCGACAACCCCAACGGCGAAACCAGCCCCAACCCGGTGATGGCGATGCGGGGTGGAATGGTGTTGGTCAAAGCGGTGGGGTGGGAAAACGGCACGGCAGGATTCAATTCAGTTTAACGGAGTCTGTCAAGCCCCGCCGCTGGAATGCCGCGGCCCTGCCACACAATCCCATCGCGATCTTCCGCCACCACCACCTCCGGGGGCCGGGGGGGCCTCAAAACGCCAGCACCACCTCGGCCCGCAGAAACGCCGCGGTGTCATCCCGCGGAGCCGCATAATAATTGCCGGGCAAGAACACCTCACCCGTCAAATGCCCCGATACGTGGCTGTTGAACTTGTACCGCAGCACCGCGGAAATCAGATGCCCCCGCACATCGCCCCCGGCGCTATAGCCCGCCGTCCCACCCCGCGTGTTTTCATCAGCCAGCAAAAAGTGATAATTCGCCAGCAATTCCAGCTTCTCCGTTGGCTTGGCGTTCCACGTCAACCCCAGACGATGCAGGTTGGTGACCTGCGATAGCCGCGTCTCGGCCGCATAGGTGTAAACCAGCAACTCGCTCCACTGCGGCCAACGACCCCACAGCGGATCAAACGCCTCGTCCCGCCCCGCCGTGTTGGGATCATCACCGCTCAAATACTCATACGTTCCCTTCAACTGCGTTTTCCAAGCATCATTAAAGCTGTAAATGAGTGCCCCCTTGGCGGCCCCGGCGCGAACCTCCCGGCCGTTGCGGTCGCCCACCTGACCCGCGCCTTGCACATCAACCTTCCAGTATTTATTAAAATCGTATTGAACACGCCCGCCCAAGGTGTACGACTCGCCATCGTTGCCCGGCGAGGCGAAGGTCAACCCCCCCGCCTGCCGCAGCGGCCCGCCCTGGGCCTCATCGGCCTTGTAAATGAAAAACCCGTCCAACTGCGTGGCGGTGATCGACTTGTTGGTCAGCCACACAATCGCCCCGCGCTCGTCCTGCTCGCTTTGATCCTCTTCCAGATCGTTGATGGGATGAATCAGCCGATCATCCGCGCCGCCTTGGTCGATGTAAATCAGTTCAAGTTTGGTCGCCGCGTTTTCAAAGTCCCACGCGAAACGCACGGCATCGAAGGAAATGGTGCGCGAGCCGTCCAGCGGCGAGGCGTCAATCACCAGCCAACCATCGCCCATGATGATCTCCTGCCGCCCGACTTGGAGCGTCATGGGCAGCTCTCCGGGGTTCTTGAGTTTGAAGTTGAGTTGATCGAACTGCGTGATGCCACCGTACCACCCTTCGACCGAAGCGGGCCGACCGTAGTACCGCCCTTCCCACACCAGTCGAAGGTTCAAATCAAGCTGTTCACTGGGGGAAATCGTGCTCCAGACTCGGGCGCGGATGCGCTCGAAGCGGCGTTCGTGATTGGCGGCCTGGCCGTTCAACGTGATGGCGTTGTCGAAGTAAACCTCGCGCAAGCGAAGGTCAGCGCCCCATGAAAGCCAGGAAACCGGATGCTTGGCGTCGTCGAACCAGTCAGTCGTTTTGCCATCGGGCAATGCGGACGGGGGGGGCGGGGGGGGGCTGGTGAAAATCTCTTGCCGCTTGGTGGACAGGCCATTGGGATTGACCGTGGTCACGGTCGGCGACGATGGCGCGGGCGGCGCCGTCGTGTTCTCCTGCCCCAGTGTCGGCGTTGACCACAGCACCGCGACCAAGGCCGCACTGGCGACAACCATTCTGACTATTAGCCGCGGCGTCCCCGCCGCGCGTCGGACTAAACCACCACCATTGTTGCGATTGCCGATTTTCATGCGTTGACCTTTCTGTTTTGCCCGCCTTGGCAAAAGCGGAGCCAAAGGATATACAAATCCTCTTTTCGGTTCACAAGCCCCAAGACTTGAATCCGTGCGATAAACATGCATTGAACATAAAGGCGCGAAAAGCAAACAACAAGGTGGGAACACCAGCAGACAACAAGAATATCGAACTCTATATTACCATTAATAGCAATGAGTTATAAAATAATACACCTCGCGGTAACACATCCCTCCGAAAGCCCAGCCGCTCCCGCGGTTGGGAGCCCCCCCCCCCCCCCCAACCCCAACGCGCCCCCAAACAAAGCCCCCCTAAAATCTACCCCGAACAACAACACACACAACGACTTACAAAAACTCACTCCGCCCGCACCTCCAACCTCTGCAACAGCGCATCAAACTGATCCAACGAATAAAACTCAATCGTCAGCGTTCCCGTCCCCTTCTTGCGCCCAGGCCGAATCGCCACGCGGGTGTTTAGCTGCTGGGCGATCTGCTCCTCCAAGTCCCGCAAATGGGCTGCCCTTTGTGAACGACCCGCAGGACGGGGGCCATCCTCACCCGCATCCGACACCGGGGGTTCGTGGGGGGCCGACAGATTCCGCACCGCCGTCTCCAGTTGCCGCACCGACCATTCGCCCTTAATCGCCCGCTGCGCCAGCTCCATTTGCCGCTTGGGGTCGGCCACCCCCGCCAAAGCCTTGGCCTGGCCTCCCGACAGACGATTGTCGATAACCAGTTGCCGCACATCGGGTTGCAGGGCCAGCAAGCGCAGGGCATTGGTGATGGTGGAGCGATCCACGCCCACCTGCTGGGCGATCTGATCGTGGGAGAGGGAGAACTGCTTGGAAAGCTGGCTGAAAGCCTCCGCCCGTTCGATGACATTCAAATCCTCGCGTTGCAGGTTCTCGATCAACGCCCACTCCGCCACCTGACGGTCGTCAAGCGGACGGATGATGGCTGGCAGGGCTGTCAACCCCGCAAGCTGGGCCGCTCGCCAGCGCCGTTCGCCCGCCACCAGTTCGTATAACGCTTGTGCCTCACCGCCCGTCCCACCAGCATTAGGCTTGATCCGCAGCACCACGGGTTGCATGAGTCCATCCCGTTTGATGGAGTCCGCTAGGTGTTGCAGGGCTTCTTGGTCAAACGTTTTGCGGGGCTGATAGGGGTTGGCGCTGATGGCCTCCAAAGGGATGTGTCGCAACCCGCCACCATCATGCTTGTCCTTCATCGCATCCGTTGACCGGGATTCGACGCCCGCATCGTGCACACCGCTCCGGTGCCCAGCCACGGCGGCAGCGCCAGACGGGGAAGTCGCCGCCACCTTGGGTGGCATCATCGCCCCTGTACCGACCCCCTGCCCCATCAGACTGGAAAGGCCGCGACCTAGACGTGAAGGACGTTTGGACATGCTGGTTGCTCCGTGCAAGGGGGGGGAAAGCCGAACAACCTTCAATCTACCGCATTCGCCCCCCGCGAGCAACCCTGTTCCACGTGGAACATCAACAGAAGGGATTATGCTGGGCAGGAGGGAATGGGGATTATGGGATGCAAGACGATGGTGTTGACAATGTTCCACGTGGAACATCCTTCAACATGACGACTCCAAGGGCAACGTGATGTAACGCGGATGGACGCGGATGGAATCAAGCGAAAAGCCGGAGGGGGGCAAGTATACGCGGGATGAATCCATAATATATTATATCTTATTTACATAAAACGACTTAGTGATTTATCAGGTTCAGAATATTGAGTCCTACTGAGACAAAATGGCATGAGTCTGCTTTGAAGAAGAATGCCCTCAAGTCCTTCCGAGGGTACCAAGGCTTAAGCGGCTGGCCGGTTGGGTCGATGTTGTGAAAACATGCCACCCCGCCCGTCCAAAAAGAACGCTGGCTCCAATCCGCTCAATCTCGACACCGCGCGGCGGCCCTTGCCCGTCGAGCCGCCGAGCGAGGCCCTGGCGACGGTGGAAGGTCTGCTGGCCCACTTTGGCGAGTTGGAGACGCAACTGGCGCAGGTACGCGAGAGCCTCACCCATTCGCACCGCCTGGCGACGCTGGGCACCATTGCCACCATCATCGCCCACGAATACAACAACATTCTCACCCCCGTGGTCAGTTACGCCCAGCTTTCCCTGGCCAATCCCGCCGATGGGGAACTGATGAAGAAAGCGGTGGAGAAGGCCTTGCTGGGGGCGGAGAAGGCGGCCTCGATCTCGGCCGCCCTGCTGGGTTTCGCCCGCGAGGCGGATGGCCGGCATGTGGCGCAACTCTCTACCACCATTGAAGATGCCATCAAATGCCTGGCACGGCGACCAGAGAAGGATGGCATTGAACTGACGGTGGATGTGCCGGGGAATGGTGGTTCCTTGGGGGGTGTCGGTCCCGATGAACAACAACGCCACCCGGCGAGCCGCGACCGTGAGGGAGCGGACGACAACCTCGTGGCAAAGGCGACGGAATCCGCTTACTTCGTGCGCGGCTCATGCTGGACAAAATCCAAATGTGCTGACCTTGGGACTTCCGGGGGTGGAATCACGGTGGCGATTTCGCCTTTGAATTTGGAACAGGTGCTGGTGAATCTGTTGTTGAACGCCAAGGCGGCCATGCCGCGTGGCGGGTCGATCCGCATCAGTGCCGAGGTACGCGCGAATATTGTTCATTTGTGGGTGGCGGACAGTGGGCCGGGGATACCCCAAGGGATTCGGGATCGGGTTTTTGAGCCGTTTGTGACGCAAAGGGTAGGGGGGATGTGTGTAAATGGCGACGCAAGTTCTGTTCGTGAAGTGAGTTCGGATCAGAAAGGCACGGGCCTGGGACTCTCCATCTGCCGCGATTTGATCCGCCAGGCAGGCGGGGATATCGATTTCACCACCGCCACGGGCCAGGGCACGACCTTTCACATCACGTTGCCCAAAGCCCCGGATATTTTTGTTAAGTCTTAAGTTAAGTTCCTGTCGCAAGTAACGAAATGCTGCGGTGAGCTTACTTATGGGGCTGGGATGCCCTCGAAACAGTACGCTGAGGTGGGCACTCGCTGAATAATGAACATTGTTCATTATCAGGGTGCGGGCGTGGTGCGCGTAATCTGTAAATCGGATTTCGCTGGGCAGGGTTGTGCGCTTCTCGCCAATGATCCTCAAAGCAGGCTCATTGGCTGCGATGCTCCAACCCCGCACCCCGGGGGCGGGGGACGGGAGGAAAGCGGGACCTTCGCGGCCGGCCCCACACCCCGCAGTCCCCTGGAAGGGCTTGGGGGCCTTGTTATGGGCGGAACATTATTTACCTGAGTTCGGGATACGCAATGTGATAGGTGGCCTCCCGCCGAAGTGGATGTTGTTCAACGACACCACCCACGGCAAGGAAGCCACACGATGGATTTTTCCGACCCCTAGGTTTCCGTGGACGACTTCTGGCGGGGCTTCGGCGACTCCTACCAACGACGATTGATCTTCGACGACTCGTTGCTGGCCTTTCACCTGACCCCCGACAACATCGATGACCACCAGCCCGTCGAGTCCATGACCGCCGGACTGCGGGGCCTGCTCTTTGGCGACAAGGGCTACATCAGCCAGTTATACCCCTGGCTTAAACCGAACTCAGGTAGATAAGCAATGGAATGCTTCAATTCCTTTACCTCTCATCCGTGTTCATCTGTGTCTATCTGTGTAACCACCAAAAAGCGCGCGCACAGTTTGAATGTGAAATCGGGGTTCGGCGTGCCCTTCTGAAAACAATTTCTATCCCCTGCCAACGCTTGACTTGCGACGTTTCTTCAATCGCCGCGTGCCGCTTTTGTGCGCACAAACCCGTTGCGCCGGCCCTTGGTGAGGGGCGAGTTTTTCACACCTCAAGGAACACAACCCATGAACCTTGCCAAACAAGCCTTCCATCCCGCCGACCTTGCCGACACCGGCGTTTCTCCGGCCTTGCTGCAAATGCTCATCACCGAACATCAGGCCGGCGTATTGCCCCGACTCCAACGCTTCTGGGATTACTACCGCAACCCCTCCAAAACTTCTGGAACAAACCTCCCCACTCCATCCCCCGCCCACGCCCCACGCTTGCGGTTTAGCGACAGCGCTCCCCATTCCTCCACCCTCGCCCAAGCCCAAGGCCTCCCCCCACGCCTCCACGCCAACCGCGAAATCGTCATCGAAAACGACATCGCCTGGCGCATCCACACCCTCGTCGATTTCATGTTCGCCAAGGGCGTCGTCATCCAGAGCATGTCCGATGACGACGCCCTGGCCACGCGGATTGAAACCCTGCTCCGTGAAGTGTTCGACCACAACGGCGGCCAGGCCTTCTTCCACGACCTGGCGCTTCTCGGTGGCATCTACGGCTACGTCGATGTGTTGCTACGACTCGATCCCGCAACGCACCGGAGTCCAAACCGCCGCACCCATTCCGCCGACCTGCGACTCGATCTCGTCGATCCGCCCCGCGCCATTCCGCTGCTCGACCCCGACGACTATCGCCGCATCGACACCTTCATTCTTCACTACGGCCGAGTCGATCCAGTAGCCGGGGGCATCGCGGCGCAAACACCATCCCGCTGGCATGACCTGTTGAAGTTCCCCGCTTTCCAAGCTCCCGCGCCAAGCGCCGACCGCCTGCCCGTGCGGCAAATCACCGAAGTCATTTCGCCTCAAACCATCGCGCGATTCCAAGACGGCCAACTCATCGACAAGCATCTCAACCGGCTGGGGCGGGTTCCCGCCATCCATTTCCAGAACCTGCCCCTGCCGTTTTTTTACGAAGGCCTTTCCGATGTCGAGCCGCTAATTCCCTTGCAAGATGAACTCAACACACGCCTGTCGGATCGCGCCAATCGCGTGACTTTCCAGAGCTTCAAGATGTACCTGGGCAAGGGCATCGAACGCTTTGTGGAGCGGCCCGTGGGTCCGGGGCAGATGTGGCAGACGGAGAATCCCGACGCTTCGATTCAGGAGTTCGGTGGCGATGCCGCCAGCCCTTCGGAAGACGCCCACATCGAGCAAATCCGCGATGCCATGGACAAGACCAGTGGTGTCAACGGAATCGCCGCGGGACTGCTGCGCGACAAGGTCGGCAACCTCACCAGCGAAAACGCCCTGCGCATGGTGCTGGTGGGCCTCTTGGCGAAAACGGAAAAGCGGCGAGTCACCTACGGCGCGGGAATCGCCCGCTTGTGCGAACTGATCCTCCATGCCGCCGATGTCACCGGCCTCTTGGCGACGCGACCCGAAGATCGCCGCGTGCGCTTGGATTGGCCCAGCCCACTGCCAGAGAACACCGGCCAACGCTTGGAGGAAGCGAAGCTGAAGCTGGAACTCGGCGTGCCCCGCCTGCAAGTGCTGGCCGAACTCGGCTACGCCGGGGACGTGTGAAGGAGACCTGTCTCAAGCCCGCGGATGCCATCGCCGCGATGGCTTCTGCGGGATGAGCCACGACAACCATTACCTCATCCCACGAAAAGAGCTGCCCAAAGCGGCGACTCATCCGTGGGCTTGAAAATCATCACAACTTTGATTGTTCCCAACCACTTTCCCAAAGGATATCTCCCATGACCACAACGCAAGAAACCCCACCCGACTTTGAAACCGCTACCGCCCAACTCGACACGCAACTCACCGAACTGCGGCAACAACTCGCCGAGGCCAAGGGCACCATCACCGCCCTGGAACGTCGCCAACACATCGACGCCATGCTCGCCGAGGAAGAGACAGTGGACATGGAAGTCGCACGATTGCTGACCGAGACGGCCGTGAGCCGCATGAGCCAGCCCGATGTGAAGCTGGCCATCGACGACCTGCGGCGACACAAGCCGTACCTCTTCCGCCAACGTCCGCGCGGCGGCAGTGGCGGCGCGATGGGCGCTCGCCTGCACGGTTCACCGTTGACGCTGACCCGTGACGAAGCCGCCCAACGGGCCGCAACCTCCGGCGACCGCCGCGACCTCCTGAGCTACCTCCGCCTCCGCCGCAAAGCGTGATGCAACCCACCCTTCGATGCGCAATTTCGCAAGCCCGCAGATGCCATCGCCGCGATGGCTTCTGCGGGATGACCCCCAACTGTCACTGACAACCGTTTCCCCCATCCCACAGAAGAGCCGCCCAGAGCGGCGACTCATCTGTGGGCTTGAAATCAGAACCCCCTGTTTTTGTTTTTCGCTCTCCACTTTCCGCCCTCCGCTTTTCTTCACCCGTTTCCGCTCTCCACTTTCCCCCCTCCGCTTTTCACCAAAAGGATTCCCCCATGCCCTTCACTGGCAAAGCCACCTTCTCCGCCGGCGTCAATCTGCCTGAAATCGCCGAGGACGTTGCCGACATCATCGGCATCGTCAGCCCGCGCCACACACCGCTGCTCGACCATTTGGGCGACCCGCGACGCAGCGCCACCTCCACCGTTCACGAATGGCTCCAAGACGCGCTGTTGCCCAACAGCGACACCATCAGCGATGCCTCCATCGCCGCACCGACGAGTGAAACCGCCTTCGACGTGGCGCACGGCCAGCGCTTCCGCATCGGCGATCAGATTCGCCAGGCCAACGCCGGCGAAGTCATGCTCGTGACCAACGTCGCGGCCAACACCCTCACCGTCATTCGCGGCTACGGCAGCACGACGCCCGCAGCCCTTTCCGACGGCGCGACACTGACCATCCTGGGCAATGCCGCCCTCGAAGGTGCCGATCGCCCCGGCACGCGCTTCACCACCCGCACCCGTCACGCCAACTACACGCAAATCTTCACCGCCGGCGTAGAAGTCAGCGGCACCCAGGCGGCCGTCAACACCATCGGCGTCAACGAGGAACTCGACCATCAGAAGTCGCAGCGACTCACCGAACTCTTGCGCGATCTGGAAAACTGCGTCATCAACGGCGTGGCCCCCGCCAGCGACGGCCAGGGTTCCGCCAGCGTGCGCCGCACCATGAAGGGCATCATTCCCTTCCTCACCACCAACGTCTTTCGCCCCGGTGTCACGGGCTTTCCCCAAGGCGACGGCACCGGCAACGATGAGTTGACCGAGGCCCAAGTCAATGCCGCATTGCGGAGCATTTGGGAGCAGAGTGCCGGCAGCGTGGACACGCTGGTGGTCAACGGTGTTCAGAAGCGACGCATCAACGGTTTCATCGCCGCGGGCCAGCGCTTCTTCGGCAGTGGCGAGCGTTTCAAGGATGCCGTGAGCGTGTACGAAAGCGACTTCGGCGTCTGTCGCGTGCTGTTGAGCCGGTGGGTGCCCAGTGACGCGGTGCTGCTGCTCGACAGCAGTCGCGTCGATGTGCTGCCTCTGAATGGCCGGAGCTTTCACTACAAGCCCCAAGCCACCGATGGCGACCGCGACGCGGGGCAGCTTATCGGCGAATACACGCTGGAACTGCGCAACGAAAACGCGCACGGCCTGATCCGCGGGTTGGGGGTGTGAGTGATGGGAATGACTTGGGTTGCCCACGCTAAACCGCAAGCGTGATCGCAAGCCTTCTCTCTTCCCCCTCAAGACTCAAGACTCATCCCTCAAGACTGACTTCCGGTCCAGGCCCCGGTGGCGTGACGGGTTTCGCCACATGCCGGGCGCGAGAACAGAACCGCCGGCGCAAGCCCCAATCGCCCCGGGCCTCGGACCATTTTCGGAATCGCATCTTCAGAAAGGATTTCCACCATGTCCTTCTCCACCGACCGTGATTTGCTGGCCCTTGAGCCACGCATTTTCAATGACGTGCCGTTTGTCGTGCAACAGCGTTTGCAGGTCAACGATGGCGTGATGAGTCACACCACGCTCAGCAGTGTCAGCGCCGATTTCGCCGAGGCCCGCGTCGAGGCCGGTTGTGTGGTGCTGGTTAACGATGTGCCACATGAAGTACTCGCCCGGCTCGATGCCCACACACTTTGCGTCTCGCTGTTGCGCAACACCCCGGCCGACGCGACGATTCCTTCCGATTCCGGCTTCAACATGAAAATCCAAGCCCGCACCTTCGCCCCCCAGGCCAACCTGGTGGCCGCGACCCTGCTGCAACTGCTGGGGCTCGACGACGCCGACGCAACCGAAGCCCAGGCCCGCATCGTCTCGCTATCCGTGATGCGCAAGCTCGAAACGCTGGGCACGCTCTGGCACATTTACCAAGCCGCGGCCAATCTCGTCGCCGATGAGCCGGCACTGTGGCAAAAGGCCACGCAGGCCCGGCAGCGTTACCAAGGCGCGCTGGACACCGCCGCGATCATTCTCGACCTCGATGGCGACGGACGCGGCGATGTCTGCCGCCACTTGGGCGTCGCACCGTTGACCCGTGTGTGATGGATTGAAGAACAGCAAGCCCACGGATGACGCCGCGGCGGCGTCTTCCGTGGGATGAGCCGCGACAACCGTTGATTCATCCCACGGAATAACCGCACAGAGCTGCGGTTCATCCGTGGGCTTGAGAATTATGAAAAGGGGTCTCCTCATGCCACGATTCAACAACCAAAACCTTTTCGCCACCGGCCCGGCGCTGCTCCATGTCGGTGGCCGCTCGCTGCGACACGTGATTCATCAGTCGCCGCACCGCGACGGTGTGGCCCTCACCGCCCAAGGTCAAAGCGGACGAAGCATCACCCAGCGCGGCGACCTAATGGGCGATGACCCGGCTTCCGTGGATGCGCAACGTCAATCCATCGAAGCCGCCTTGGACGGCCAAGCCCACGACCTCGACGACGACATCGGCCGCCGCTGGACAAACGTGGTGATGCTTTCGTTTGAGCCTGGCCCCGTCCGCCGCGCTGGGACGCGATGGGCCATGAGCTACCGCGTCACGTATCTGCAACTGGTTTGAGGCCGCCCCATATTTAGCCCCCGGCGGCTTTGAGCCGGGGGCCACGGTGGTCGCCTGAACAACAACCCGATCACAATCCTTCCATCGCGTCGGAACAAGTTCTTTTCTCCTCGCACAAGACGACCGCACGACTGCCGCAATGCGTTTGACCCCTCCGGCCACCGGCTCAAAGCCGCCGGGGGCTAACTATCAGAATTGGTTTCTACGACCCATGCCCACCTCATCCACCATCATCGAATCCGCCTTGGCGCGTTTCGTCTTGGCACCCGCGCCCGTCATGCCGGACGACCTAGCGCTGTTGCACGTGCAGTGGGCCACACGCCAGCGCGGCGCGGAACGAGTGGCGATTTACGTCGATGGCGCGTTGACTTGCGTGACGCATGATCCACGCCAACGCGAGGCTTGGATCATCACTGCCCACGGCGGGCATCCCCCGGTGATTGAACTGCGGACGGTGTCACTGGATGCGGACGATAGCGTGTGGTTCCATGAGATCGAGTCGGCTTTCCATACCACGGCCATGATTGAACTTTCCCG
>JBBRGB010000021.1:0-24004 GCA_038241095.1 Phycisphaerales bacterium | reverse complement strand
GCCATGACGGCGGGGGTGATGCTGGACAGGCTGCGGGCCTTGATGCTCGCCAGAGCCTTCCACAAGCTCGCTTCCGCCACGAGGGTCTTGGGGGTGCTGCGCAACTTGGCGTGGTGCTCGTGGTAAAGCTCGTGGAGTTCGTTTAGGCTCAACTCCCCGCGCTTGCGTCGGCGTTCCTCCGCCGGGTCACGGCCAAGGGCAATTTGCCCGGTGATTTCGGCGACCCGTTTGCGTGCCTGCTCAACGGTGATGACGCCGTAGTTGCCCAACTTCATCTTGACGGGGCGGTTGCCGACACGGCGGTAGAGATAAAAGGCGCGGCTCCCGGCGGCGTTGATGCGAAGGATCAGACCGGATTGTCGCGTGTCGTGAATCTGGAGCCGTCCGGTCGCCGGGGGCTTGATGGCTTCAATCACCGACTTGTTGAACGTAAGGCGACGGGGGGGCTTGCGGGTGCCGTCATCGGCCAACTTTAACGAGGGTCGAACCATGTTTATTCACTTCCACTGAATGCAACGGGGCTACGCCGGGGCTACATTTCAGGTCAATTCTGGTCAATAACCGTGTAGCCCAGCAGGGCGATAAGATACAGAATATGCCGTAAATGTCAACATCAAATGAGCCTGATCAAGCTGAATGATAAGCCCATTTTCATTTTCCCAAGCTGAATGTTGAGGGTTCGAGTCCCTTCGCCCGCTTTCTCTCGGATGGATGACAGGACATGTCAGGGATGCACAACCGTTGACAGGAGCGGCGGTAGTCTTGACCCGTGCGTCGGTTACGACTCCTTTCCCAGAGCGGGTTTCGCCTTCCCTTTTGCCAATGAGTGACGGGCGATGACACCGACGGACTACGGTCTGTGCAAGGATTCGTGCCAGTGCCGGGTTGAAAGAACTCGACCGACACGCGTCATCGCACAACGGTCGCGACCATTTTACGATGGCCACGAAATTGGTCGGGCCCGGTGTGGTGCCTCAGCCCTTCTCAAAGTGCCTTCACGCTCGGTTCATCGAGGAATTGCGCGGATGTCACCACATTGATTTCGCGCCGCTTGCGGGCGGGGAAGTGCTTAAGGTTGCCGGTGACCAGACAGTCCGCCTGTCCGGCCCGGGCCACTTCAAGGAACATCGCATCGCCGGGATCGGGTAGTTCCATCCCCCAAGGCATCGGGGCCAGGGTCTCGGCCACCTGTTGGATGAACTCGATCAAGTCGGCAACCGCTTGGACATCATCCCGGCTGCCCTCGGAGTCCGCCAGTCGTGGGCCAAAGCAGATTTAGTCACGCCTCATTCAAGCGATTCCGCGTTGGTTGGTGTGGGGGCCGTAGCTCAATGTCCATCGGGCCGCCATCACTAGGAACAGCACGGCACAGAGGCTCCAATAGAGCAGTTTGCGGTCGTCATCCGCTGCCGCGATGAACGGCGCCAAGCCGGCAAAGATGAACATCAGTGTGCCCAAGCTCGTGCCCGCGCCGCCGGGCAGGGCCTTGCGTGACGCCCAGCACAACCCCGCGAAGATCGGCAACAGCACGATTACCGCCGAGAGCCAGAACCCCAGCGGCGTCTCGTAAAGCGAACCCAAGAGGCCGTAGCCGATGGCGACGGCGGCGGCGAAGATCACCGCCAGCACCGGTGCCATTCTGGCCCCGCCGAGCGTCAGCGCCAGCATCGCCGCGGCAAACAGCCAGCCCCAGCCTTTCTGCATCTCGCGCAGCACCCGCGCCTCGACAGCGCCGGGCTGCACCGGTCGGGGCAGGCCGATGCCCATTCCCTTGCCCACAATCGCGTGATCCAGCGTGTACAACGCCAGCGAACCCTTGCCGTCAGCGGTGGCCTTGAGCGTCGTGGGCGTCATGCACCCTTCGGGGTTGTTCCAATCCTCGATGGGCAGGTCCGGCAGCGTCAGCGCCAGGTTGAACTTGCGCAACTCCCGCTGCTCACGCACTTGGAAGTACCACGAATACATACCCCGGCTGGTGAAGGCGACCTCGAAGGAAAACGCTTCGCCGGCCTTGGCGGGAAAGTCCAGAAGAATGGCGTTGCCCGACAGCCGCACGCGATCCAACGCATCCTGGCCGTTGAGCTTCACCACCAGCCCGTCGATGGGTGAACTGCTCGAAGGCAGGGGAAAGCGCAGGGTCGCCTCGGCATCGTGGGAATCAGGATTGCGAAGCTCGTAGGTAAAGCGGCAATCGGTGGTGTACCCCGGATAAATCGCCGAACCCTTGGTGCGGTCGCTGCGCTGGATGGTGACGGTGTGTTGGGCCGCGATGAAGGGGTTGGTTTTGATCTCCTCCCTGCGGGTGATTTTGCGAATCATTGCCGGGCGGGTGGGGTCTTCGGATTCGAGTCGCTGGGTGTCTTCGACGTCATAGCCCAGCGAAAGTGTGAGCTCACCTTGGGCTTGTTCTTCACCCCAGATGGTTCGCACGGCAGCGAGATTGACCTCGGTGACCCGGCCGTAGCGATGGCGGAATGCGGACTCGACTTGGCCCAGCCCGACCTGCATGGCACGCAAGGCCCCGGCGAGCACGAGCACTAGAAACGCGGCCCAAAGCAGGCGCATCAGGCCATGCCAAGCAACCAGAGCGATGCCACTCGAAGCGTCATCTCGTGCTGGTTCCCGTCGCGTCAGATTGACGACAAAGACCGCCACCAAGGCCGCCCCCAGCGCCAAGGCTAGGAAAGGTTCACGGCTGAGAAGTTCATTGGCCGCATCGACGATCCAACCCAAGGATTCCAACATGGGAACGTCCCCGATTAAATTGGTGTTAACCCACCGAAACAAGGTGACACCGCCAAGTCAGTGGGATTTTACTTTCATCGACGCGATGCGTTGCTGGCGATTGAAAATGGGTTCCGTGGGCGTTGAGTGGCTCTGTTACAATTAAGGTTTGTGATGAAGCTGACACGCCGGGGGTAATGAAAGGGATTTATCGATGGCAGACGCATCCGCCGCTTCGCATGACCAACAGGCGGCCAAACTCGTGGCGCAACTCGGCCTGCAACCGGGGCACACAGCGGTTTCGGGCCTGCAATGGGGCGATGAGGGCAAGGGGCAGATCGTCGATCTGCTGGCCGGGCAACACGACTTCGTCGTCCGCTACAACGGCGGCAACAACGCGGGCCATTCCGTGCAGATCGGCGAGCAAAAGTTCGCACTGCACCTGATCCCCTCGGGCATCCTCTACCCGGCAACGACCAACATCGTGGGCAACGGCGTGGTGGTTGACCCGGCGGGCATCTTGAAGGAAATCGACGGCCTGCGGCAACGCGGCGTGAAGGTGGAACAGAACCTGCGCATCAGCGATCGGGCACATGTAGTGCTGCCGTATCACAAGTTGCAGGATGCCCTGTGGGATCAGGCCTTGGGCCAATCCAGCGGCGATGAATCCAAGATCGGCACCACCGGTCGCGGCATCGGGCCGTGCTATGCCGACAAGGCCTTGCGCTCCACGGCCATCCGCATGGGCGAACTGCTCGACCCGGCCCGGCTGCGGCAGCGACTCGACCACATCGTCAAAATCAAAAACACCATCTTGGGCGCGCTGGCGGTGGACTGTGGCAAGGAGTTCACGCCCTACGACGCCGCGGCCCTGACCGAGGAATACGCCGGCTACGGCAAGCTGCTGGCGCAACACATCACCGACACCACCCGCCTGCTTCACGCCCAACTTCACGCCGGCAAAAAGCTGCTCTTTGAAGGCGCTAACGCGGCCCTCTTGGATGTCGATCACGGCACGTATCCGTTTGTCACCAGCAGCAACTGTTCGTCCTTGGGCATTTACGCTGGCACGGGCGTGCCGGGTGGCAACGTGAAAAACGTCATCGGCGTGGCCAAGATGTACACCTCCCGCGTCGGCGGCGGGCCTCACCCCACGGAGTTGAAAAACGAGGTCGGCGACAACATCCGCAAGGCGGGCAATGAATACGGCACCACCACGGGCCGGCCACGACGGGTGGGCTGGCTGGACCTGCTGGCGGTGAAATACACCGCGGCCTTGAACGGAGCCACGGCCTTGGTCTGCACCGGCCTGGCCGTGCTGGCGGGCCAGGAAAAGCTCAAAATCTGCGTCGGCTATCGCCACGAAGGCAAAACGCTGGAGCACTTCCCACCCGATGCCGAGGTGTTGGCCGTCGCCCAACCGGTGTACGAGGAGATGGAAGGTTTCGCCCAGCCGCTGGGTGATTTCCACTCCTACGGCGAACTCCCCAAGGCCGCCAAGGCGTACGTTGACCGGGTGGAATCGTTCGTGGGCGTGCCGGTGCGAATGGTCTGCGTGGGCCGACGAAGGAATCAGATTCTGGTGCGGTGACGTGGCTTGGCGAAAAAGGGGACATCCACAATTTCCTTTGCACTGTGAAGATTCAACCGACAATGAAGTGGAAATTGTGGATGTCCCCTTTTTCAACATGAAAGTGACGTATGAGTGGATTGCCCGAAAACATCAAGCCGCGTGAAGCGCAAGAAGCCGAGGCGTTGACGCGGCTGGGTTTGCCACGTGAGGCCTTGCCCCGGCACATTGCCGTCATCATGGATGGCAACGGTCGCTGGGCACGCCGTCAGAACATGCCGCGCCTCTTCGGCCATCGTCAAGGTGCCAAGGCGGTGCGTGCCATCGTCACCGAATGTGCCAAGCTGGGCATCGAAGTGCTGACGCTTTACAGCTTTTCGATTGAGAACTGGGGTCGGCCTGAAGACGAGGTGCAAGGCCTGATGTCGCTCTACGTCGAGTATTTGCAGGCCGAGCGGGAAACCATGATGGCCAACAACGTGCGCTTCGCGCAGATCGGCCAGCGTGAAGGCTTGCCGCAACCGGTGCTGGACGAACTGGATCGCACCATCGAAGCGACGGCGGGCAACACGGGCTTGAACCTGGTGCTGGCGATAAACTACGGCAGCCGAGCCGAGATCACCCTAGCCGTGCGAAGCATCGCGGAGAAGGTCAAGGCCGGTCAACTGGCATTAAATCAGATCACGCCTGAAACCATCAGTGAGCATCTTTACACCCATCGCTGGCCCGACCCGGATTTGCTGATCCGCACCGCTGGCGAGATGCGGGTGTCCAACTACCTGCTCTGGCAGATCAGTTACGCGGAGATTTACGTCGCCGAGGCCTGCTGGCCCGACTTCGATGTCGAGCAATTGCACCTGGCGCTGCGAAGCTACGCCCGTCGGCAACGCAAGTTCGGCATGGTCGCCGAAGAGGCGTGAAGACGATTGGGATGAGAATTGAGAACGTGGATTCCCAAGCCCACAGATGCCTCGTGCCCTGACGAGGCTTCTGTGGGATCGTTTCACCACGGGGGTTATCACGAGGGCATACGGGGGGGGGCATCCGAGGGTCCCACAGAAGAGCCGTCCAGAGCGACGACTCATCTGTGGGCTTGTATTTTCGATTTTTTCACAGTTCAGAATCGCCAATCGCGCAGGGTGGTGACCACCACGTCGAGCATCCGCGCCAGGTTTTCCCGACGCATGGCGGGGATGGGCATCAGCACCAACACGTCGCCAAGGGGCCGAATGATCAAACCGTGATCGCGCATGGCGTGACAGATGGCGGCACCGATGCGTTTGGAAAAATCAAACGGCTCGTTTGACGAACGGTCACGACACAGCTCTATGCCCACCATCACGCCGCGCTGCCGCACATCCAGCACATGCGGATGCTCGCGCAGGGGGTGGAGTTTCTCTACGATCATCGCGGCGTTGGCGTTGATGTGCGACAGCAGATTGGTGTCATCGAAGAGGCGCAACGACGCCAAGGCCGCGGCGCAGGCCAAGGCGTTGCCGGTGTAGGTGTGGCCGTGGTAAAGCGTGCGGCGTTGATCCAACTCACCGCAGAAGGCGTCGTAAATGTCATCAGTGCAAAGCGTCGCGGCCAGAGGCAGGTAGCCGCCGGTGATGCCCTTGGCGACACACATGATGTCGGGGCAGACGCCATCGTGCTGACAGGCGAACATCCGCCCGGTGCGGCCAAAGCCCACGGCCACTTCATCGGCGATGAGCAACACGTTGTGCCGTCGCGCCAAGTCGGCGATGCGGCGCACGAACCCCGCGGGCTGGACAATCATGCCCGCGGCTCCTTGCATCACAGGCTCAATGAGAATCGCGGCTGTCTCTTGATTATGCTCCCGCAACAGCATCTCCAACGCCGCCAGACAGCGATCCGCCAGTGTCGCCATCAACGCCTCATCCTCGCTGGGCAACGCTTCGGGCGTCTGGCGTGTCATGCCACTTCGCGGGGCATCGGTGGAGGGGAACCACCACGTGGGGAAGAGCATGGATTTGAAAGCCTTGTGAAACAGCTCGCTGTAGCCCACGGCCATCGCCCCGGTGGTGTCACCGTGGTAAGCGCCAGCCAGCGCGATGAACTTGTTTTTGCGTGGCTGGCCGCGATGGAACCAGTAACCCACCGCCATCTTCATGGCGACTTCTACGGCCGTGGCCCCGGCGTCGGAATAGAAAACCTTGTGGAGCCGCCGCCCCCCCGCTTTCCCCTCTTCTTCCCCACCCACGACATCATCAGCGTCATCCCCTAGCTTTTCCCGCGGCGCGCGTCGCACCAGTTCCGCGGCCAACTCCACCGCCGGTGGCGAGGTCAACCCCAGCAGCGTGGTGTGCGCCACACGCTCCAGTTGCTCCCGGATCGCTTGGTCAATCGCAGGCACGCGGTGGCCGTGCACGTTGCACCACAGGCTCGACACGCCATCGAGATATCGCCGACCCTCGCTGTCGATGAGTTCATCGCCCTGGGCGTCGGTGATGACCAGCGGCTCACTTTCGCACCACTGTTTCATGGGCGTGAAGGGATGCCAGACGTGGGCGCGGTCCAAGTCGATCCAGCGTTTGGTGTCGTCATTCATGGGTGAAATGATAGAGAAACGGCCCGCTTGCTCATCAGGGACAGCGAAGAAAAAGGGGACATCCACAATTTCCTTGGCACTGGGATGATTCCAACGACAACGAAGTGGAAATTGTGGATGTCCCCTTTTCCGGTTCCTTGGTCCCCGCCTCATCATCCGACCACTGAGTCCGCATTGGCAAGGCGTTAACCACAGCCTTATACTGGCCCCTTAAGGCGCGACGCCGCGCCGAGACCCCTCAGTCCCCACAATCGCCGGAGTTTCATTCATGCCCACTTACGCCACCGCCGACATTCGCAACATTGCCTTGGTCGGTCATGCCGGCAGCGGCAAGACCAGTCTCACCGAAGCGATTCTTCAACACGTCGGGGCGATTCATCAGCGAGGTTTGGTGGAAAAGGGGGCCACGGTCAGCGATTACACCGATGAGGAAAAGCACCACGGGCACAGCATCTTCGCCACCATCACGCATTGTGATTACCAAGGCGCTCACATCAACCTCATCGACACGCCCGGCTACGCCGACTTCGTGGGCCAGGCCATCGAATGTTTCCCCGCCGTGGAAACGGTGGCGGTGGTGGTCAGCGCCGCGGCGGGGCTGGAGCCCGGCGCGCGGCGAATGATGGAGCGGGCCGCGGAACGCAACCTCTGCCGCATGATCATCATCAACAAGATCGACACCGACGCCGATCTGCAACAACTCGTCAGCGACATTCAAGCCACACTGGGCAAGGAATGCCTGCCCATCAATCTGCCCGCCGACGGCGGCAAGGCCGTAGTCGATTGCTTCTTCAACCCCGATGGCCAAAGCGACTTTGGCTCGGTGGCCGAGGCCCACACGGCCTTGGTGGATCAGGTTGTCGAAGTCGATGAAGACCTCATGGCCGTGTATCTCGAACAGGGCGAGGTCAAGCCCGAGCAGTTGCACGCGCCGTTTGAAAAAGCCTTGCGCCAAGGGCACTTGGTGCCCATCTGTTTTGTCAGCGGGCGTGACCATGTTGATCACGAAAAGTCCGTGGGCATCGCCGAGTTGCTGGATGTCTTTGCGAAACTCGCGCCCAGCCCGCTGGAAGGCAACCCGCGGCCCTTCATCAAGGGCACCGACACCGAGCACGAACTACACCCCGAACCCAACCCCGACCTGCATGTGCTGGCGCATGTTTTCGCCGTCAACATCGACCCCTTCGTGGGCAAGCTCTGCGCTTTCCGCGTGCATCAGGGAACCATCACCCGCGACTCGCATCTTTTTGTGGGCGACCCCAAGCATGGCGAAAGCAAGCGGGCCTTCAAGGTCGGCCACCTTTTCAAATATCAAGGCAAGGATCACGTCGAAGTGGACGCGGCCATCCCCGGCGACATCGTGGCGGTGGCCAAGGTCGAGGAGATTCACCGCGATGCCGTGCTCCACGATTCGCACGATGAAGACCGCATCCACTTAAAGCCCCTGGAATATCCCCAGCCCATGTATGGCTTGGCCATCACCGCGCGGAGCCGCAACGACGAAACCAAGATCGGCGATGTGCTGGCCAAGGTCATCGAGGAAGACCCGACCTTCAAACTCGTCCGCGACAGTTCCACGCATGAGACCGTGATTTACGGTTTGGGTGAACTGCACCTGCGCATGGTGCTGGAGCGCATGAAGAACCGCTACAAGCTCGAAGTGGACACCAAGATTCCCAAGATCGCTTACCGCGAAACGGTGCTGGCCAAGGCTGATGGGCATCACCGCCACAAGAAGCAGACGGGCGGGGCGGGTCAGTTCGGCGAGGTGTATCTGCGCATCGAACCGCTGCCACGCAATTCGGGCTTCGAGTTCCTTGATGACACCTTTGGCGGGTCGATTCCCAAGCAGTACATTCCCGCCATTGAAAAGGGCGTGCGGCAAGTGCTCGAAGGCGGCGCGATCGCCGGCTATCCCCTGCAGGATGTCAAGGTCAGCGTTTACGATGGCAAGTATCACGATGTGGACAGCAAGGAAGTCGCCTTCGTGGCCGCGGGCAAGTGGGCCTTCATCGACGCCGTGCAGAAGGCCAAACCCGTGCTGCTCGAACCGGCGGTGAAGATCGAAGTCACCGTGCCCAATCAATACATGGGCGACATCACCGGCGACCTCTCCGGCAAGCGCGGCCGCATCATGGGCACCGACATGCTCCCCGGCGACCAGGCTGTTATCAAGGCAATCGTGCCCCTCTCCGAAGTGAGCAACTACCAGAACCAGCTCAAGAGCGTCACCGGCGGACTGGGAAGCTTCACGATGGAGTTCTCCCACTACGACCCCGTCCCCCCGCAGGTGCAGCAGCAGGTGGTGAGCCTCTACAAGCCGCACGAAGAAGAGGATTAAGAATCCACTGCGGCGAGCGTTGCGCATCCATATTCAGCCCCCGGCGGCTCGGAGCTTCCGGGGGCGTGGGCCACTGGCAACGTCTAAATTACTGGCGTCCCGTTTACACCCGCGCCCAACTCTATTCCACCGCAGGCTTACGCCTCGCGGCTCCGACATGCGACCACCAAGACCGCGCAACCCATCCTTTCGTCACAACCCCACCCCGCGCCACACGCCCATCTTCCCACGCAAGACAATCCGCTCATCCCCGCCACGCGCCTGACCGACAACTCCTCATACCGGGTCATTCCCGGCCCCTTCGCAAAGGCAGGAGCAATCGCATGGTCACACAGAGCGTCACCCCCCCGCCGGCGGAAATCGAAGCGCCCCACGCGCCGCTGTCGGAAGAACTCGACATCGCCACCGTGCGCGACAGCCGCTCCACCGCCTTGCATTTTGAGGTCGCTCCCACGCTCGATGCCGTCATCGAAGCTTGGTCACTGGTCTATCACGCCTATCGCCGCATCAACATCATCGATCCCAATCCGTATGAAGTTCACGCCATCGAACACGCCGTGGGAAACCACGCGGCAGTCATGGCCGGGAAACTTGGCACGCAGGTCGTCTGCACACTCACGGGCATGACCGACACCGGCCACGGCCTGCCCCTGGATCGCATCTACCCCGCGGAGTTGGCGTCTCTGCGCGCCAACGGACGACGCCTCTGCGAAGTCGGCCTCTTCGCCGATCGCCGCGAGCACCTGAGCCGGTCCATGGCATCCCTGTTCGAACTCATGCGCATGGTCATCTACTTCGCCGTCAGCGCCAACGCCACCGACATCGTCATCGGCGTGCATCCGCACCACGCCCCGTTCTATCGCCGGGCGCTGGCGTTCAAGCCCATCGGAGAACGCTCATCGCATCCGGGCGTCAACGACGCCCCTGTGGTGCCGTTGTGCATGGACTTGGCTAGGCTGCACGTGCAACCCATGCCCAAGGTGCTGGCATTTGTCACCGAAAGACCCTTGGGAACCGAGGCATTCGCCAATCGATTTGATTTCAATGCCACGGCGATGAGCGGGTCGCGGCTGGAAAACTAC
The DNA here is from genome assembly GCA_038241095.1 of Phycisphaerales bacterium. GTDB lineage: Bacteria > Planctomycetota > Phycisphaerae > Phycisphaerales > Phycisphaeraceae > JBBDMX01. The sequence continues at coordinate 13,715 of JBBRGB010000021.1, read as the reverse complement.
CTGATCCACAAGTCCGCCTCGCCCACGGCATGTGACGCTAGCCGATTGTGAAGTGGTGACGTCAGAGCCGAGGGGCGTAAGCCCCCGGACGATCCACCCTGTGCGATGTGTTGTGTGCAAACGTACATCCACCGGGGGCTTACGCCCCACGGCTCTGATTATTCACATCAACCCTTGACGACCTTGAGGATTTCGTTGAAATCCTTGCAGTAGTGATCGCAGAGACTGCGCGTGCCGCTTTCGATGATGTTGCCCCCGGCGATGCCGATGGCGGTGTAACCAGCCAGGCGAATCGAGCAGATGCCCGCGCCGCTGTCCTCGATGCCCACCACGCCGTGCCGCTCGGCAAACTCAATGCCCAACCCCACGCGACAGGTCTCAGCGTAAAGCCAAGGGTGCGGCTTGGGACTCAACTCGCCCAGTGTGCCCACGCTCACGCCCTTTCGCATGGGGAAGCCAGCGGTGATGACCGCGTCGTAATACGCCAGCGGGTCGCCCATGTCCAGCGTCTTGAAAGCCGAAAGAATCTCCGGCCAAGCCTTTTCATACAAACCCGAAGTGACCAGCCCGATCTTCACGCCCATGCCCTTGAGTTCATCAAGAAACTCTTTTAACCCCGGCGTGGGGGTGAAGGCGTTTGCTCGTCCGTGGCCATCGAGAATCGCCCGCATTTCGCGGTGCGTGTGCTCAAAATAATGGTGCCGGGCCGCCTCAACGGTCTTGTCCGGGCAATACTTGCCGATGCAGTATTTGAGATGCTCCGAAACGCTGTGGCCCGACACATGCGGCAGGTCGGCCTCTTCCAACTCGAACTTCGGGTTGTCCAACAAACTGGCGATGGATAGCTCGATGATCCACATCCAGAACTCTTCACTGCGGACGCTGGTGCCGTCGAGGTCCATCAGCACCGCCTTGACCGGCTTGTCGAGGCGCACGGGCAACACTGGGTAATAGGCCGGGTAACCCATCGCCGACTTCACATGCGCCAGGGTGTGCGAAGCGAAGGCGACAAACTCCACCTTGCCATCGCCGGTGGCGGTGACGGAAACCACGCCATCCTTACCGACGGCGAAGCGGCCATCGCTGCAAGCCTTGCGAGGCACGAGGTCCGCATCGGCGTCGAAGCGGCCCAGATCGGGAATGTGCAGGGGTGTGGTCATGGGCAACGGGCTTTCCTTGGCATGTGTTCTTTAAGCGGTCAATCACATCGTCAACAGGATGGTGACGATCTTGCGCGGGCCGAAGGTCGCGGCGATTTTGCCATCGTTGACCTTCAACGTCTCGGCGGGCTTTTCTTCAAGGCTCACCAGCTTCGCGCCGCTGACGGGCAACGTGCAAGAGAGCGTGGCGTTGATGGTCTGATCGCCGGGATTGCTCAATCGCACGATGACACCCTTGCCATCCTCGGATTGCTTGATGGCGTGGATCACCAGTTTGTTGGATGACACTTCCAACATCCCGCCCCGCCGCGCCATGTCGCCCTTCTGCGTTCCGCAGACGCCGAAGGAGACCGGCACGTTGAAACAGAGCGCCTCGTGGCTGACGCCCGCTTCTTCCAAGGAGCCGGCGAACGGCATGACGGCATAGCGGCAGGTCTGCGGGCCGAAGCATTGGAACCCGCGGTCGGGCAAGCGGTCGGTGGAGTGGATGCCGCCCTGCCAGATGCCGCGCACCAACGTCAACGCGATGGTTCGCCGCGGCTCATCCTTCACTTCGTAATCCGTCAACCCCTGGTTGAGCACCGCCAAGCCGCCCTTCTCATCCCGCACGGCACAGAAGTTGACCTGCGGCTTCTGCGGCCGGGGACGATCCACCCACTTCTCGGCATCGGCGGGCAGGGCCACCTGACGCTTGACGACATCAAACGGCATCTCCGCGTAAGAGAACTCCGTGGCGATGTCGCTGGGGAACAAGGCCCGCAAGCGGTGGCATTCGACTTGGTTGTCGAAGCTGGTTTCAAACTCGAGGCGGCGGGAACCCTTGCGCAAGGTCAGCCGGGTGACGATTTCCATGTCCCGCGTTTCGCTTCGCCGCCCCTTGAAGTCGGGCGTCAGGCCGGCGGGCAGGCTCATGGTGACGGCGATCTCGACTGTCGCCGCCAAGGGGCCGTTGCTCACGATGCGCCGCCGCGCCTTGGCCTTGAGGCTGTCGAAGGCGGGGTTGGATGCCGGGTCATGGATCAGCCAGGCATTGCCCGCATCACCGATGTCCTCGAAGCTGTGCAGGTCCGAAAACGTCCGCCCGGTCTTGCGGCAAGTCACTTCCAGCGTGCCGTTGTCCTTGATGCTCACGCTCAGATGTTCATTTTCAAGTTTGCTGTCACCGGTGAGAATCGACGCCCCTTGCGGCTTGCTGGCCGCACCCGGCTTGACTTGCAAGACGTTGTAGCCCACGCCCGGAATGGAGACCTCCGCTTGCACGCGGTAACGCTTCACCGGCAGCGAGCGGGTGATGGCATCCTGGTTGATGTGGCAGCCAAAGTCACGCACGGATTCCACCTGGCAGGGAACCGGCTTGCCATCCGCGTCCAGCAGCGTGATGCCCTCGCCGGCGATCACGGCTGGCACATCAATCACCAACTCCGCCACCTCGTTGCGCTCATACGGCAGCGAGTTGAACACGCCGGCGAAAAGCGCATCGTCGCCCTGGCCCGTCATGTCGATCCGCGAAAGCACCGCCCGCAGCGAGCGGTTGACGATCTCATCAGTCAGCGATTCGATCTCCGAGTTGCGGTACATCATGTCGCTGTGGATTTTGTCGATGCTGCAACCGCAGATGTCATCATGGGCGTGGTTGGCCATGAGCATCTTGATGGCCTCGTCAATGAACGGCTTGGGGTAGGGTTCGCCCAGCAGCCACGCCGCCGTCGCCGCCGGCTCCGCCCAACGGAAGAGGTCGTTTTCCGCCTTGCGATTGGCCTGCTTGAGGTACATGCGCGTCGAGAGGATGCCCGGGTGGATGTAGCAGTAGTTGGGCACGCCGCTCTTGTTGGTCTGCCGCATTTCGCCGACCACCGTGGGCCGCTCGGGCAGCGATTCCCGCACCGCCTTGATGGCGTTGGGCAGGTTGGCGTGAATCATCTCGTCTTGCGGAAACAGCTTGTTGAAGTCCTCAATGACCCGCGGCACATGCACAAACGGCGGGCACTGGTCATGCCCTTCCAACAAAATCAAATGCTTGGCCGGCTTGTGACGCACCCACCACTCCCGCCCGCGGGTCAGGCCCTTTTCGATGTTCTCTTGGAAGTAGAAGTCGGTGCGCTGGGTGTTCTCAAACTCCTTGCCATCGCCGATCTTCACCGGCGATCCCGGCGTGCCCCACTTCCAGGGCCACGTCTCGCCGATGCCACCCCAGACGTTGTAAACAACCGGCAAATAGCCGTGCGACCAGAACATGCCCCGGCCATCGGGAAACTGCATGGCCATGGCGCGCGAACCGTCCGGCGCTTCCCACCAGAACTCCGTCGGGGCCGTCTCGATGTTGATCCCACGATAAAAGAGAATCGTGTCGATGCCGAAGCCCGCGTAAATCTGCGGCAACTGCGAAACCTGACCGTTGGACATGGGGTTGTAGCCCACCTTCATCACCGGCCCCCACTCGGCGGCGACGCGGTGGCCCATCAGCAAGTTGCGCACGATCGACTCGCCGTCAATCAAGTTCATCTCCGGCAGGGTGTACCACGGACCGATGAGAATGTCGCCGTTTTTGATGTGCTTTTCCAAGCGTGGCCGCATGTCCGGCCGCACCGCCATGCAATCCTCCAAGGGGATGGTCTGCGAGTCAAGATGAAAATGCTTGTAGCCGGGGTTCTCCTCCAGCAGGTCCATGGTCTTGGTCAGCACATCGACGAGCAACATGCGGTTGCGCTGGAAAGTGTGGGTCCACTCGCGGTCCCAGTGGGTGTTGGAAATGATGTGGTAAACGTAGCCGGTGGAGTCAGTCATGGTGAACCTCGGTTGAAGTTTCCGGCGACGAACCGCCGCCGGTTGGAAGTCAGACAGTTTACCGCAATAAAAGCAATTGCAAGTCGGGCTTATCAGAGCCGCCGGGCGTAAGCCCGCGGTGGGATGTGCAAGGACTTACGCACACACGGGGACGTTCGACCGCAGGCTTACGCCTTGCGGCTCCGACGACACACCGCCGTCAAACCGTGACCACCGCCGCGGAAGTCGGGTGGCCACATTCGGGGCAGGCGCTGCCAGGGACGTTGTAGAGGATGTAACCGCATTTCTCGCAGTGCGGCTCGGCCACCTTCACCGCCAAGTGCAACAGGCATTGCCCGCACTGCGATTCGCCCAAGGGCAGGGTCTGCTTCTTCTGACAACGCGGACAGACCAGGGTGATTTCCTTGATGAACACCGGCTCGGTTTCGTATCGTGGCGGCTTGACCACCCGCGCCACGATCCACACCGCCAGCAGGCCGCAGCCCGCGAGAATGCCCGCTGCCCCGGAGGCGCGTTCCATGAACTCGCGGGTCTCCGAAAGACTTTGCGGGCCGAACTCGTGGAGCAACACAGAGGCCACCAGCACGCTCCCGCAGGCGATCCCCGCCGCCACCGTGGCGTGAGCCAGCCAGCGTTGAGCCACGGGCAACTTCGCCGCCAGAACGACCATGACAAACGCGGTCACCAGCGCCACCGTGGTGCTGGTGATCACCGGCCACTCAGGCCCACCGGTCGGCTTCCATGTGTCCCATATCACCGCCGCGGCGGTCATTGTCGCCCCAAGAATGCCCAGCCAGCGCCAGTGACGGCGAGAGTCGGGAAGGAAATCGATCATGGCCAAAGCCGCGACCATGCCCATGCCCAGGATGATGCCGCCGCTGGTCCACATGCGTTCATCCCACCACCATCGATTGGAGCCGAAACTCAACGCGGTGCCCCATGCCCCGGCGAGCCAAATGAGCAAAGCAATGGTTGAAACACTCAACGTCACCAGCCCCGTCCAGCGAAATCGGGTTTGGAAGATCACCTGCACACCGATCATGAAGGGAATGAATACGCCCCCGACCGACAGCATGGTTCCTTCGATGGCCCAATCCCGCAGACCGTAGGTTTGCCGCAGGAAATCCGCCGGGCCGATGAGATACATCGCCCCCAGATACTCAATGAGCGTCGCGGCCCCCAGCACCACGCCGGCCCAGAAGAGCTTGGGCCGATCCATCAACGCCAAGGCCCCGATGAGCATCCCCGCGGCCACGGCGGTGGCAAAGGCCATGGCCGTGATCCGCCCGGGCCAGTCCCCGGCCGCAAAGAGAAACGCCATCGCCCCCACCACCGCCGCGACCCCCAGGGCCGACAGCATGATCCGCAGCAACAAGGCACGCCAAGCTCGCATGGGCAGGCTCCCGAAAAAAGTGGACACCATTACTCTACAGAAGCCAACTCGTCACGCTATCGATTATCAGGCACCCACTCGCGGGGTGCCACACAGCATCCCGCTTCGGGTGCTGTGTGCCGATTATCCCTTCAAGTACGATTTCAAGAACCCTTGGCATCTGACACGCGGGTCTTTGATATTGACTGTTTGGCTTTCGCCAGACACACCGCACCCGAAGCGGGATGCTGTGTGGCACCTGGTTGCATCACTTGTCCGTCGCACCTTTTGTCCCCGCCAGCAGGGCCGAGGCGGGGGCAAAGACCATCTCCGGGGTGATCTGCGTCATGCAGCGGTGATCCAGCGGGCAGTGTTTTTTCTGACACGGGCCACAGAAAACCTTGACCATCACTTGCCGCTCCAAGGCAAAGCCGATGTCCGTCCAAGCCGGGTCGGTGGGGCCAAAGACTGTCACCACCGGCACGCCCAAGGCCGCGGCGACATGGCGCGGGCCGGTGTCGTTGGTCACCATCAATCGCGCGCGTTTGACCACGCTTTTCAGGACGGTCAGATCGGCCCCCAGTTTGGGCAGATCGATGGCCGGTGACTTCATGGCACCGACGACGGCATCGAGAATCGCCCGCTCCTTGGGCGCGCCGTTGACGGCGATGACCGCGCCGTGTTCCTCAACACAGCGATCCGCCACAGCCGCGAAACGGTCGGGGTACCAAATCTTGGCGGCTCCGTAGTTGGCACCGGGGTTGAGCAGCACCAGCGGCCGGGCGTCGTCGGGGGCGTAACCGGCCTGGGCCAATAGCTCGCTGGCGCGTTGATCCTGCTGAGGCCGGGTGACAAGCTCCATGCGGGTGTCGGGGTCCAGAGCGCCGAGATAACGGGGCAGGCCGAGATAGTATTCGACCGCTGAAACGGGCACGAAGCGCCCCTGCGCCCGACGGGCCAGCAGACGGTCGGTGAGCAGCCCACCCCTGCCATCGCGGTCGTAACCGATCCGCCGCGGGATGCCGGCCATGCGGGTCAACAAGGCCGTGCGAAAGCTGTTGGCAAGGATAATGGCGGTGTCGAACTTGGCGGAACTGAGTCTGGCCGCCAGGGCGAAAATGTTTTTGCGGCGGCTGTCGCTCATGCCTTTGCGGGCCGGGCGGGTGGTGATGATGCGATCAACCCACGGGCAGGCGTCGATAATCGGCCGGACGGTGCTACGCGCCAAGGCGGTGATGCGGGCCTGGGGATAAAGCTGCCGCATGGCGCGGAGCGTGGGCGTGGCCATGACCGAGTCGCCCAGCCAGGAAGGCATGACGATCAGCAGGCGTTGGGAAGGTTGATGTTGTGCAAGTCGCGGCATGAAGAACGCAGTATATCGCCGGTTGCTTCCATGACAGCCGGCCCTCGACGAGGGCGCAACTCACCGGCGGAAAAGCAGCATCGTCAGGGTGGCGATCTGGAAAAAGATGGCGACGTAAATCCAGCGGGCGAAGGTCATGCCGTCCTCACGTCCCAGCCACAGGGCCGCCAGCAGGCAGACCGCGGCGATCATCTGCAACACAATGGCGATGACGTGGCGATAGGCGAACTCGTGGCCCACGTGGCGATGATTGCGCAACTCCTGGAGGATTTGCCGCAGGGTCTGATCCGTCGATGGCGACATCCCCCCCCCGCCCATGCCGCCATTGCCGTTGCCTCCGCCAATGGCGCTTGTCGAGGAACTCGGCAGGTGGGTGGCCTCTTGGGCGGGTGTTTCCTTCATGGCCGGAGGTTGGTTGATTTTGGCACTCGGTGTCGGATTCTGTTGTGTGGTCGCGGGTTTGCCAGCCGGGAAAGTGGCCGCGGGGGTCGAAGGAGCATCATTGGTCGTCTTGGTCGTGGCTACCACCACCGGTTCAGGCTTGGGGACGTCTTCGACGGGCGTCGTGACGACAGGCGGCGGACTTGCCGCTTTGGCTTCGTTTTTCGTTTCCACAGGCTCAGTGGGTTTGGCCGACGTCGTGGGAGTCGGGGCCGTGACTGGCCGTGCGCCGGTGGGGGAAACCGGTTTACCTTTGATTCCCCCACCCCCCCCGGTACCCCCGGCCGCCCCGGTGCTGTTGCTTTCGCCGATGTTGCCGCGCAGATTGGCACTGGTGATCGTCGCCGAGCGTCTGGCTTCATTGACCCCTTCGGGTCGTCGTTGTTGGGCCACGATGCGCACGGCCTCGACGAGGCTTTTGGCCACAAAGTCGGGCCGGTTTTCCGATGCTTCCGCCCCGCGGTCAAACAGTTCCGCGGCCGCAGTCTCCTGCCGCAACGGAGGCTGCTCGCTGGCGTCGGGCCGCAGCAGGATCGTCCGCACGCCCGCCGCGGTGCCCGCCTGCGTGTCACGCATGGCGTCGCCGATCATCCACGACTGGCTCATGTCCAAGTTCAAATCCTTGGCCGCTTGGAGCAACATGCCCGGCTGGGGCTTGCGCCAGGGATGCTCCTTGTGATACTGCTCCACCGTGCCCTGCGGGTGATACGGGCAATAATAAAAACGATCCACCCACGCCCCGCTGGTGGACTTGATAAGTTCATTGACCCGGCTGTTGGTGGCCTCGACATCAGCCTCTGTAAATGCCCCCCTCGCCACGCCGCCTTGGTTGGAGACGACGATGATGGCGAAGCCCAGCCCGCGCATGGAGGCCACCGCCGAGGCCGCGCCTTGAATGAGCTTGACCTTGGCTGGGTCACCCAGGTCGCCGTCGTTGTGGATCAGGGTGTTGTCGCGGTCGAGAAATACGGCACGGTTCATGCCCGATAGTGTACCGCGAGGCGGGAGTAATCGTGGGATCAACGGCAATTCGTTTTGTGACACGGATGAACACGGATGAACACAGATCGATGAAATTGAGCGGGATCACGGTTTATTGCCTATCCGTGTTGATCTGTGCCCATCTGTGTTTATCTGTGTAACAATCCACCGCCTCACTGCCCCAATCTTGCCCGCACCAGCGCCACCGCCTCAGCGACGGCTTTGCCAAGGTCGCGGTTGACGATGAAGTCGTCGTAGATGCCGCTGTCCCAAGCCAGTTGAATCTCCTGGCGGGCCTTGGCGAAGCGGCGCTGGATCACGCTCTCATCCTCGCGCTTCCGGCCACGCAGTCGCTCCAAGAGCACGCTCAAACTCGGCGGCAGGACGAACATGGCATAGGCCTGGGGCAGTTGCTCCTTGACCTTGATGGCACCCTGCACGTCGATCTCCAGGATCATCAGCCGCCCTTGTGTAAGGGCGGCGTCAACCGGGCCGCGGGGCGTGCCGTAATAATTGCCAAAGACCTCGGCCCACTCCAGCAGTTGGCCGGCCTCGCGTGCCGCCTCGAATTGCTGGCGTGTGACGAAGTGGTAATCGACGCCCGGCCGGTCGGCCACGGTCTGGGGCCGGGTGGTCATGGAGACGGAAAACTCACCGCCCAAGGTTTTTTCAACCTCGTGGGTGATGGTGGTCTTCCCGACGCCCGAAGGGCCGGAGATGATGAGCAGGAGTCCGGGGTTGGGCATGGGAGGGGATCAGTCTTGAGTCTTGAGGGATGAGTCTTGAGGAAGAAAGACAAGCGTTGAATACACGCTTGCGGTTTAGCGTTCCATCGCTCACGGTTTGGCGGACGTCACCAGAAATAGCCCCGCCATCCTCACCGCCAGCCCGTTGGCCACTTGCTGCAATATCGTGCTCTGCGGGCCATCGGCGACGGCGGAATCGACCTCGATGCCGCGATTGACCGGGCCGGGGTGCATCACCAGCATCCCCTTGCGGGCACGCTTCAACTTCCCCGCCGTCAGACCGTAAAACGTCGTGTATTCCCGCAGACTTGGAAACGCCTGGCTCTGCAAGCGCTCAAACTGCACCCGCAGCATGTTGATCACGTCCACCCGCGGCAAGACCTCATCCAAGTCCGAACTCAACTCACAACCCAAGTCCGCAAACCCCCTTGGCAGCAGCGTCGGCGGCCCGACCAGAATCACCCGCGCTCCGAGCTTGTGCAGCCCGTGAACATTCGACCGCGCCACCCGACTGTGCGCAATGTCACCCACAATCGCCACCGTCAAGCCCGACAAATCAAAATCATTCCGGCCCAAGCGGCGGGCGATGGTGTAAATGTCCAACAGCCCTTGTGTGGGGTGTTCGTGCTGGCCGTCGCCAGCGTTGATGACCGAGCAGTTGACATGCTTGGAAACCTGCACCGCCGCGCCGCTGGCACCGTGACGCACCACGATCACATCGACGCCCATCGCCTCGATGTTGCGGGCCGTGTCACGCAGCGTTTCACCCTTGGCCACGCTCGAACCTTTGGCGGAAAACTCCAGCACGTCGGCTGAAAGACGACTGGCGGCGAGATGAAAACTGGCGCGGGTGCGGGTCGAATCCTCAAAGAAAAGATTGACCACCACCTTGCCCCGCAAGGCCGGCACCTTCTTGACGCTGCGGGTGCTGACCTCCTCAAAGCCGCGCGCGGTCTGCAACAGGAAGCGGACATCCTGGGTCGAAAGCTCTTCGAGACTCAGTAGATGCCGATGACGCCAGCGATAGGATTCCGCCTCCGTGCCGACGTTGGCGGGGCTGGATGCCGCGGTCCCGGTCGCACTCTGGCTCATCGTTTCGGCCATGATTTTAAGCTCCTGGCTGCTTCCTGCCCACCACGGCGATCATGTCCCGCTCATCCGTCGGCCGCAGACAGACATCAACCCGTTCATCGGCTTCGAGCCGCTGGTGTTCGCAAGCCACATCCCCATCGCCAAGATCGCAGACCTTTCCCGTGAGGTCCATGCCCACGTGATCCGCGGCAATCGGCAGTTCCCGCCCGCCGCGATCCACCAGCACGCTCAACCACACGCGATGTGGCCGGCCCAAGTCCATCAGCGACTGCATCGCCGCCCGTACACTGCGACCGCTCATGAGCACATCATCGACGAGCACAATGTCCAAGCCGTCGATGGCGAAGGGGATTTCGGTGGTGCGGACAATGGGTTGACTGGCGATTTCCGAGAGGTCGTCGCGGTAGAGCGTGATGTCCAAGACGCCCAGGTGGTCGGGCTTGAGAATGGTCGCCAGACGTCGCGCCAGAACATCGCCGCGACTGCGAATGCCGACCAGCGCCCAAGGCCGGGCCTTGCCGTCGCCGTTGGCCGCGTTGGCCGCCGCCAAGTCTTTCCGCACCGCCTCGGCCAGCCGGTCAATCAGCGCCGCGACGTGTTGTTGATCCGCCAAGATTCGCATGGCGAGCATGGTAACAGAGAGGGGAAGTCTTGAGTATTGAGTCTGGAGTCTTGAGAATTGAGGGATGAGAAAAAGAAGAGGGTATGCAAGCCCACGGATGAAACCGCGGCCATGAGCGGTTTCATCTGTGGGATGTGGCGGTGGATGTATTGGCCGGATCGGCGTTGGCACCGCAGGGTGGCGTTTTGATAAAGTCTGTGGCACCCATGCGGGAGTGGAGCCGGTCGGCCTGGGTTGACCGCGCGGGGGATGCGTCGGCGATTTGCCTGATGCCGTGCGGCATCGGGCGCGGTGGAGGGCCTTGGAACCAGTTGCCAGTTGGACGCTGCTCCGTCATGGTTTTTTCCTCGCACTTTTTTGTCTATTACTTTTTGCCCCTGGCGCTGCTGTTGTATTACGCTGCGCCGCGGAAGCTGCGACACCTGGTGTTGACGCTGCTGAGTTACGTCTTTTACGGGTGGGCTAACCCGCTGTTTGTTTTTCTGATGCTGGCCTCGACGGCCATTGACTATGTTTGCGGCCTGGCCATCGCCCAACGTCTGACGGACTGGAACTCGCCGCTGGGGACCCTGAAGCCCGGCGGTGTCAGAACGCGGCATCAGCGTCTGGGGCTGGTGATTTCGATTGTCAGCAACCTGACGCTGCTGGGGTTTTTCAAGTATTTCAACTTCGGGCTTGACAACTGGAACGCCGTGGTCTCGGGGTTGGGATGGGACGCGGGGGTATGGCACACGGCCTTGCGGGTGACCTTGCCGCTGGGGATTTCGTTCTACACGTTTCAGTCGATGAGCTACTCGATTGACGTGTATCGCGGTGATGCCCGGGCGTTGCGCAACCCGATTGATTTCGCCTGTTACGTGTCGATGTTTCCGCAGTTGGTGGCCGGGCCGATCATTCGCTTTGCGGAAGTGGACGATCAGATGCGGTCACGGACGCACACGGCCGAGAAGTTCGCCCGCGGCAGCGCGATGTTCGCCTTGGGCATGCTCAAGAAGGTGGTGCTGGCCAATCCCTGCGGCATGGTGGCCGACACCTGTTTTGACGCCGGGAGCATCGGGACCGTCAACGCCTGGTACGGCGTGGTGGCCTACGCGATGCAGATTTACTTCGACTTCTCGGCCTACAGCGATATGGCCATCGGCCTGGGGTTGATGCTGGGTTTCGTCTTTCCCAAAAACTTCGACAGCCCGTATAAGAGCGCGTCGATCACCGAGTTCTGGCGTCGCTGGCACATCTCGCTATCCACCTGGCTGCGCGATTACCTCTACGTGCCATTGGGCGGCAACCGCATCGGGCCAAAGCGAACCTATGTGAACCTGGCGACGGTGATGGTACTCGGCGGGCTTTGGCACGGGGCCTCGTGGAACTTCGTCATCTGGGGTTCCATCCACGGCGGGTGGCTGGCGTTTGAACGCATGTCGGGCAAGGACAGTTTCTACCGCCATCTGCCCCAACCCCTGCGGATTCTCATCACCTTTGTGATTGTCTGCGTCGCCTGGGTCTTTTTCCGCGCCGCCGACCTCCCTGCCGCCCTGCGCTATCTTCAGAGCATGCATGTACGGGACTCCGCCCGATGATATTTACTGCGGGGGAGAAAACGGGGCATTCTATCACTACCGTGCGGGTGCGTGGAAACAACTGGATCTCGGAATAAAAAATCTCTGGGTCTCCGATATCTGGGGAATTGGCAGTAATGAATCATCGAATAAACTCAGCTTTGTGTCACTCGCTTACGATCCATCTTTTGGATATCATCCTCCAAAATTTTTAAGCATTACGAAGGAGGATAAGGTCGATTCACTGGGATGGAACCCACAAAAAATGGGTGGGAGGTTCTGGACTTCCAATGGAAAGACATTCTATATCGCCCATGGAGGAATGTTCATCTACCGGTATAATACGGTCATTAATGAGCAGCAGTTCATCAATATTATCCTTGGAATTAGAGGAAACGACCAAAACGACATCGTTGCAGTCGGTGATTATTGCGGCATCGCACATTTTAACGGCATCGATTGGAGACGCTACAATGAACTGACTGATGTCAACGGCCTCTATGCAGCCGTGGCAATGAAGAACAACACAGTTGCCGCCGTGGGATATTCACGCAACGGCGCCATTGTCACCGTCGGCCGAAGAAAATAACGAACCGGGAAGGAGGTGCTGCAGGTGAAATAAAATATAAAAAAAACCCGCTTTGGTACAGCGAATACCAAAGCGGGCAACAACGCAAAGGGAACACCCAATATTGCCCGACTAAGGACGAAGACTGGTCATGCCCATTGTTATGTACAAAATCGCAAAAAGATTCAACAATATCAATGTATAGATTCTAAACCTACGGAGCGATTATGCGGAAAATTTGGCTATTGTTACTCTTCACCGTTTTCATACATATATCGGAAGCTCAAGTTCCGGTCTATCGGGACGTGTTTACCAAAGTCGATCCCCCATCACTTTACAACGACAGAGTGTCATTGAATAAAACAGCAACCGCGATTTTTCAGCGGTCCTATATCGAACAAGTGGATAGTCTCACGTTTTTTCCGGTAGAGGTCAAAAATGCTGTGGACAAGGCATTGGACATTTGGGGATGTTTGATTAATGCAAATCATACGATCAATGTGAAAATTGTATGGCGGAATATCGATGATGCAAACATACTTGCTTAGGCCAGTCCCACATCGTACGTGCATCATAACTTCCTGAACGCGCCGAAGCAAAATATCGATTATCCGATAGCCTTAGCGGAAAGTTATACATTTTCGGACATCAATCCCGATACGTCGGCCGACATTCTCATCGAGATTAATGCAAAAAATTTTGCCAAACTCTATTATGGTGTTGAAGGAGCCACGCCGGCAGGGAAATTTGATCTTGTTTCCGTCATCATGCATGAATTCATGCACGGTTTGGGAATGACGTCAACCTTTACTCATATACGATCAAGCGGCTTCTGGGGCGCCCCGATAACCCATTATCCCAATTGTTACGATGTTCTGCTTGAAAGAGATTCCATACCACTGTATAATTTTCTCACCGCGTATGAATTGCGTGATTCGACCAATTTAGGGAGTCAGTTGGTGGGCAACAGGATCTTTTTGGATGGAACTGAGTCGTTCAACATGGGAAAGGGGTTGGCCAAGATCTATGC
>JBBRGB010000020.1:0-24200 GCA_038241095.1 Phycisphaerales bacterium | reverse complement strand
TCGACGGGCACTTGATTGATGCGGTCTTTGTATTGAAACAGTGGCCGATGATCCAGGCAGTTTTCGATTTCAATAGGCCCGCGCACGGGGAAGGGGTGGGGATTGAAAACCAGGTAAGGCACGCCGGTGGGGCGGTCGCCGGTCACGGGCGCGACGCAGGTGTCGATGCGTTGCGCCAGGCGGTTGATGGCGTCGAGTTCCATGCAACGCGCCTTGTGGGCCGCGCCGCCGAGCCATTGGATTTGGTCATCCAAGGCCCGCTCGATGCTCGATCCAGGCAGGATGTCGTGGAAGCTGTTGAAGAGCACATCGTCCCACATGCCCGTGGTGTCGGGCGTTGTGTCACCGCTGGATGTGGCGATGGCGACGGCGGTTCGTTCGGCGCGGTTGACCAGTGATTCGGTGCGGCGATAGGCGGCCTTGATGGTGGCGGCCGCGGAATAGCAACCGCGAAGCACGTAATTCAACTCGCCCCGTTTGGTGTCCAAAGTCTCAGCGGGGAGCTTGGCGATTTCGCTTCGTAATGCGGTGAAGAGTCGCGTCAAGCCGGAGAAGACGACATCGACTTCGGGATGTTTGGTGGCCCAGTCGCGGACGTCCTGAATCATGCGTCGCGTAGGCCCGCCGCCGTGGTTGCCCAGGCCGAAGAGCACGCCCACATTTTGCAGCTTGCCCGCTAGCGCCGCCTTGAGCGCGGTGTCCAACCGCCGCGGCATTTCATCGCGTTCGCAGCCATACCAACCCGCTTCGGGCCGATACGCCAAGATGCGTTCATCGCCGACTTCACTGCTCCACCAGAAGGCTGGCGTTTTCAACGTCATGACGCTGGCCGGCGGGCGGGTGAAGGCGAAAGAGGTCATGCCCGCCTGGGCAAAAATCGCCGGCAGGCCGGCGCTGTGGCCGAACGAATCAGCCGCCCACGCCACCGTCACATCCTTGCCGAAGCGCGAACGGAAATAGGCCTTGCCCCGATCAAACTGCCGACAGAGCGTTTCGGTTCCCGTGAGGTTGGTGTCGGGTTGCAAATAGCTGCCGCCCACCACGTCCCACCGGCCTTCGTCGGCGAGCTTGACGATGCGTTTGAACAGGGCCGGGTCGTTGCGTTCGATGTGTTCGTAAACCACCACCTCGCCGCGGATGAAGGTGAGGTCTTTCTCCTCTTCCATCAGGCCCACGATGGTCTGGCAGGTGTTCCACGCTTCGTTCATGCCCTCGCGCCAGTCCCAGAGCCAGACGGGATCGAGATGCGCGTTGGGAATCAGATGCACAATGGGTTTGGTCATGATGTTTCTCTTGCGGTATTGATGGAAGTTTAGGCGGGATTGTGAGGGCATAAGCCCACGGATGAAATCGCCGCGTTGAGCGGTTTCTTCCGTGGGATGACGATGATATTAAACCTTCGTCCGCAAGGTTGCGCATTGATTAATTGCGTGGTGCAACCTCACGCCGAGGCCGTTGGCGTCTGAGTGTGGCCGTTGAGTTTGGGCATCGAGCGGATGCGCTGCAACATGGGCAACATGCCATCCTCCAGCACCTGATCCCAACCCATCGTGCCCACCAGCTTTTGCCCGGCGTCCAACAACTTTTTGCGGGCAGCGTCGGTCGTGGGCAGGCGTCGCATCAACTCCCGCGCCAACTCGGCGGAAACTTTCTTCTCAATGGCCAAGCGATCCCCTTCGGTCATGGCCTTGAGTTCTTCGATGCCCTCCGGCTCGTCAAGCTGAGTGTAATCGGCGACGATGACGTTGGGCGTTCCCTTGCCGGCCGTGGCGTGGTTGACGAAGCCGTAGCACCCGCAGACGTTGGAAATCACGCAGATGGCGCCAGCGCCCAGCGGCTCCAAGGGGCTGATGCCGAAGGGTTCGTAGGTCGCCATGCCGAACTCGACATCCGTGGCCCGGCGAAGGTCGGCGATGTCCATCTTTTCCGGCAGCCTCGCGCCGATGCGCGAACGCGACCAGCCGAACTGGTTGACTAACACGATCTGGACATTCTTGTGCGTGGCGTTGAAGCCATCGGCATCGTGGCCCAAGCCCACTTCCGGGCCGACCAAGTCGGGGTAGCCCTCGCGGTGATTGCGTGGCCAGCCGTAGTTCTTTTCCATGGCCGCCACATCTTGCGGCCGGCGCACGCCGCCCCCGGTGGTGAGGATGTAGAGCACGCCGGTCTTGCCCTCTTTGCCCAACAGCGCGTCAAGTTCGTGGCAGACTTGGAAGTCGCGCCACATGGCCTTGCTGATCACCGGGCGGGTGACGTGGGTCATCAGCACATCCGGCGCGTGGCCCAGAACGGCCTTGGAATAGGCCACGAGCATGTCCCGGCTTTTCTTCTTGGTCGCCGGGTCGATCGCAAACACCGGCAGGCCGTTGTAAACCAGATCGATGGGGTGGTCGTCGAAGTGATCGTTCAAAAAGAAAAACTCGTCGCGGGTGCGGTCGCCCACGGCGATCAGCCCGTCGCACAAATGCGTGCGGCTAATCAGCGCGTGGCGCATGAACGAATCCATGCCGGGGAACACATCATCGACATAGAGCTTTTGCTCCCGCGCCTGGTCGATGACGTTGTAGAACATGGTGTCGTGGCCGGGGTGGTCTTCGACGATGCGGCGGGCGGTGGAACATTCATGGGCATGGAAAACGGTGTGGAATTGCTCCTGGCCGTCCATGATGCACTGCAAGGCGGTGGGCATGCCCATGTATTCGTGGCTGAAAAGCAGGCAGGGCAAATCCTCGCGGTGCAAGAGCGCCAACAGCGCGTAATACGCTGGCTCCGCCAAGCGCATGTATTCCTCGTAATCCCAGTTGGATTCGTACTTCCAACTGTCGAGACCGAAGCGTTCGTGCATGCGGTACTTGAAGCGGTTTAGGCGGTCGTGATTGATGGAAAAGACATCAATCAGCAGCACCTCGGCCTCGCCGCCGCGACCTTGGCCCGGCGGGTTGTACGACCGCTTGCCGTACACAATCGGCGTGTTGAAGGCCCACTCGATGGGCTTGAGCTTGCCCGAAAGATTGAGCTTGTCGATGTTGTCGATCGAACTGTAAAGCACTTCGCCGGCCTCACCCAAGCGGTGGCAGGGGTTGCACGCGGCACTGGTGGAGGTCGGCCCGACGAGGATGGAACGCTTGACGTGGGCTTGGTAAACCGGGCTGGTGAACATGCCTTCGAGCACCGTACCGATGCCGCCGAGCTGTTCGACGGCCTCGTGGGTGACGTGGGCGATGGTCAGGCGGCTGTCGCCGTGGGGGGTTGAAGCGTCAGGCCGGGGGGAGTTAAGTCCGGGGGCGAGTCCGGGTGCGGGTGCGGGGGTGGGGGAAATACCGGGGGCGGGGGCGGGGGTTTTCTTGGCCAAGATGCGTCCTTGCGCGGGGGCGTTGGGGGTGGTGGGATTGTTGGCTTGGGGCGGTTTCTTTTCTTTACACGGATGAACACAGATTGTTGTTAGGCGGACAAACCGCTTGGGGTGGACAGGCTCTTTATCGGCGATTCAGCGGCATCAATCAGACAATCAAACAACACGTTTGCATGAATCACTCAAGGTCTTGCGTCCGCTAAACCGCAAGCGAAATGCCTTAACACAAACAATGCCTTCCCATCCGTGTTCATCTGTGTTCATCTGTGTTCATCCGTGTTACTTGCCTTGATTCCACGGATCCTCAAGGACTCACCCTGGCGGGAGGTTGGCGTCATCGACGGCCGAGCCGCCTTTGCCCTTGCCCCGACCCTTGCGCACAGGCATCGAAACCTTGCGCATCGAGCGCCCCAAGTCCGCCCCGCGGGGCATGGCAATCACGCCCGTCCGCGCCATCTCCACCACCCCGTAAGGCGTCACCAAGGCGATAAACGCTTCGAGCTTGTCTTCCGTGCCGGCCAGTTCGATCATCACCTTATCCGGCGACACATCCACGATCTTGGCGCGGAACAGATTGGCCAACGTGATGATCTCCTCGCGCTTGTCCGTCGGCCCAACTTCGTTGGCGGTCGAAACCTGCACCAGCATCAGGTCACGCTCCACAAAACCAACGCCCTGATAATCCACCACCTTCACCACCGGCACCAACTTCTGCAATTGCTTGCGAACCTGCTCTAAAGTGGCGCTGTCGCCGCTGACCACGATGGTCATGCGCGAAAGCTCAGCGTTCTCGGTTCGGCCCACCACCAGACTGTCAATGTTGAAGCCCCGTGCGGCGAACATCCCGGCGACCTGTGCCAAGACGCCAGGCTCATTGGTGACCAGGGCGGCAATGACGTGACGAAGGATGGGGGTGTCGGTGTTGCTCATGGTGGAACCATGATAACCAACTGCCCCGCAAGGCGACTCTGATGAAATGATGCCAACTTGCTCAGAAAAAAAATCTCGGCTAGGTGCCACATGGCATCCCGCTTCGGGTGCCATGTGTCTGAGCCAAATGCCAAGAGTCCAAGATCAGTGATCCACGTGGAATCAGTGGTTATTCGGCACACAGCACCCTGCCGGGATGGAGTGTGGCACCCCGACCAACTTCACCTCGATCACCTCACTTCACGTATTCATACACCGTGACGCGAAGGGTTTTGCGGCCCCACTTCTTGGCGGCTTCGTGCGTGGGCATCAGCAAATCCAGACGGTTGCCTTTGATCGCCCCGCCCCGGTCCAGCACCGGCACCGGGTTGCCCGCGTTGTAGCCGGGGATGCTCAACACCGTGTTGAAGGGCAGCAGGCGGGTGTCGGCGGCGACGAGATTCATGCCGTTGGTCTTGACGCTTTTGCCGCTGGCGGTGATGCCGTCGGCGTGGGACCCGCAGCAACACTTGCCGGGGCAGTAGGCGGTGACGACCATGGTGATGGTGCGGGCCACGCGGAGTGGCCGCTTGTTGTAAGTCGCAATCGGAATCGCCGATTTGGCTTCCGCCGAAGGGGCCATGCGAATCACGCTCACGGGGCCAGCTTGGGGCGGAATGATGACGGGGCTGGCCGTCGGGGCCGTCGCGGGCTTGGTTTCAACGGTGGTCGGCGTCTGACGCGGGAGAGTTGAGGGAAGAATGGTCGTCGAAACTGAAGTCGTCGGCATCGCATCGACGGCACTCAAGGTCACCAGCGACGGCAGTCCGCCCCGCGACCAAGCCAAGGGCACACTGGCGACGAGGAACAGCGCCAGCACCGCCCAGGCCAAGCGGCGAGTGGCGCGACCGACCAGAATGGCGCGTCGGCGTGAAGAACGTCGAGACGAAGGATTGTGCATGGAAGGCGGGGCCTCGGTGGCGAGCCCTTGGTCTGATGCGAAACCGCATCAGATGGGGCGAGCCGGTTGCCGGGGTCGAGTCTTAACACCGGGGGGACCGGGGGCCGGGGTGCGGAAACCACCTCGGCGTCGGGGATGGCCATCCGTCCATTGCCGCCGGTGGCGGAGTCAAAGGCGAATTGGCCCGTACCTGCCGCCTTCCTTGGCGGGCATGAATCCAAACACTATAACTCAAGTTGGTCTGATGTTGCAAGAGAAAAAGACAAAAAATTAAAGATATTTTCATTTGCTGCCGATTTGTATAAGTGGCGCGTGCCATCTTGCCCTCAAGAGCCTTGCCTGATCATCAGGGCCGCGGGGACACAAACCCTTACATTGGCACGCACCCTTTCATCTTCATCAGTCGGGCGTCGATTTTCCGCCGCGGACTTGCGTTCCGCGGTTCCGACACGCAACGCCGTGCGGCCGGCAAGCGACTGGCTCCCGGTGGCCGCGACTAGAATGGGGGTTCCCGATCTCGTTGAAACCGAGGCCCCATGCTGGCGATGCTGACTTGGACATACCCGTGGTGGGGGCTGGCATCGGCGGCGGCCATCGCCTTGCCGGTGGCGGCCCACCTTTGGCGACGACGGGTGCGGCGACAAATCATCCTGCCCACCCTCCGCTTTCTCCAAGCCGCCGAGGCCCAACGCCATAGCCCGCGACGGTTGCGACACTGGCTCCTCTTGGCGCTGCGCTGTTCCGTGCTGCTGGCGATCACCGCCGCCTTGGCACAACCGGTCTGGCGCAATGCCGCCGCTGCGGGTGTCAGCGGAATGGCCACCGCTTCCGGGCAGGGCCGGCACCACATTCTTCTGCTTGATCGCTCGGCCTCCATGACCCGCGCCGACGCCGGGGTGAGCCTCTTTGACCGCGCCACCAGTTTGGCCTCGACCTACCTGCGACAACTTGACCCTTCGCAAGAGACCGCCTCCATCGTGCTGTTGGATGCCCACCCCCGATCGCTCTTGCCCGAGCCGACGAGTAACATCGCCCTGTTGCTGGAGCAACTTCAAGCCGTGACCCCGACCCAGGAGCGGGGCAACCCGCAAGCCGCGATGGCGGTGGCACGGCGATTGTCCGCGTGGCGATCTTCGGACGATGATGCGACCTCACCCAAGCCCGTGCGACTCACGCTCTTGAGCGACATGCAGGCCACGCAAGGCCCGCCCGTCGTGGATGCGGGATCGGCAGCCGTGCCCATGCCCCTCACGCTCGCCCGCCTCGAAGCGCCGGTGAACAATGTGGCCCTGCATCACCCCCGCCTCGAACCAGCCTGGCCCGTGGCCGGCCAAGTCGTCACCGCCAGTGTGGAAGTCTCCTTTTTCAGCGCTGATCCGCAAGCCACCCGGCAAGCGGTCATCGCCTTGCGGATCGAACCATTCGGCGACGCCCCCCCCGCCCAGTCGCCCCCCCTCGGCGCTTCATCCTCAACCGTCAAGCGTCAGGCCATCAATCTGCCCGCCAACACCACCGCCACCTTGTGGGTTGACTTCACGCCCGCTTGGACGGGGCGGACCCGGCTGCAATGGCGCTTGATTGAAACAACCGATGCCGCGGGGCGTGATGTGGCCGATGCCCTGCCGCTGGATGACACCGTGGGCATGACCATCGCAGTCGCGGCCCGGCGGCCCGTGACGCTGGTGACGTCCGCTGACCTCAACGATGCGACCTCCGCCAGTTACTTCATGGCGCGGGCCTTGTCCCCCGGTGGCAATGACGCCGGCGTGGACTTGTCAGTCATTGGCCCGTCGGCTTTGCCCGCACACCTTTCACGGCAAGTCACTCCCCCCCGCACCGAGACCACCTTGCGCAGGCCCGGTGTCATCATCCTTCTTGAAGCGGGGACACTGCCTGACGCCACCCTCGATCAACTCACCATGTGGGCCATGACCGGCGGCGGGGTGTTGTGGGTCATCGACAGCCCAGCCGCCCTGACAAGTCTGCGACGGCAAGGCCAATCCCACGCCGCTACAGGCAACGGCGACAATGAAAATCCGTGGCCCCTGCGACCCACCGGGCAAGCAACCCAGGGCATGATGAACCAGCCCTTGCCCATCGCCGCAGCCACGTTTTCAGATCCACCGTTGGATGTCTTCCAAGGCCCGGCCCGCGCCACGCTGCTGGACAACACTTTCTTCCGTTGGGCACCACTAAACCCCGTCCCCGCCCCCGGCACCGCCGTGCTGCTTGCGTTGGGAGATGCGCAGGCGGGAACGCATCCACTGCTGGCCTGGCGCTGGCATGGCACGCAAGGCGGACGATTGGCGATCCTGGCGGCCGACGTTTCCCCCCACGCCAGCACCCTGACCCAATCCCCCGCCTTCGCGCCGCTGATTCACCAACTCGTTCGCGCCCTGTCGCCCGGTTCGCCAAGCCCGCCCAATCCCCATCCGGGCCAAACAGCCTTGCCCATCGGTTTCGCCGCCGATGGAACCTTCATCGAACTGCACCCCGATGAAAGCGACACCCGCGCGTTGGATGCGGCCAGCTTGGCGGCGAATTCTTCCGATGCCGCGATGACGGTGACAAACGTCGAATCCGGTGGAAGTGGTTTGCAACCTTGGGGCCAATCAAGCCAAATCGTGATCTGGCCTTGGCTCGCGGCGCTGGCGGTGGTGTTGGCCATTGTGGAACAAGCTTTGGCTGAGGGGGTGAGTTGGTTGGGCACCGCATCGCGTTCACAAGGTGAAGGGAAGGGGAGGGCCGCGCATGTTTGATTGGTATGTCGATCTCTGGCGACCGCCGCTGCCTGTGAGCCTCAGTCTGCTGCTGGGGCTGCTCGCGGTTGTCGCGGCCCTCTGGCCAGTGGCGCGATTGGCCTTTGGCCTCGGCTCACGGCAAACGGCAAGCACGCATTTGACCGCGCCGCGATGGCTGGCGTTGACGGGCTTGCGCCTGATCGCCCTGGCCGGCGTGCTGTTGCTGCTGGCCGGGCCAAGTGTGGTCGAGCCGGTGACGCAGCACGAAACTCAGCCGGTCATCGTCATCCTGGCCGACAGTTCGGCGAGCATGAATGAGGCCGACGCATCGTTGCCCACAGCGAGCGCAAGGCCTCCGAACGGCGGTGCCGACGAGGCTTCCGCCACGCTGAAGGTCACCCGTTGGGAAGCCATCGCCCGCACATGGCTCGACCCGCTTCTACAACTCCGGCTAAGCCAACGCGCCCAACTGCAAACCTTGAGCTTCGACAAAGAAACCCGCCCCTTGCCCCAAGGCACCGCCTTGAGTCTCCTGCCCCAAGGCCACGAAACGCGAATCTTCGCCGCCCTTTCCCAAGCCACGGGCCTGGCAGCACAAGCTCCCGAAACGCCTGCGCAAGCCTCAAGCCCTTCCGAGGGCAAGCCCCAAGCCTCTACTTCTCCCAGCGGTCTCATCGTTCTTCTCAGCGATGGCCGCGATACACAGCGCGGCTTCGACGAAGCTTTGCTGGCGAAAATCGCCGCGGCCGGCTGGCGCATCTGGTGCGTGCCCGTGGGCCAAGCCACCGCCAGTCCCGATCTTTCGCTGACCGCCTGGGCCGAGGCCGACCGCCTCTTCCCCGGCGAGACCACCACGATCCATGCCACGGTCAGCCAACGCGGTTTGGACGATGCCCGCGTCACCGTCCAACTTTTTCAAGACGATCAACTCATCGCTTCCCAACCCCTGGCCCTGCAAGGCCAACCCAGCGCCACCACGCGATTCACCATCTCACCCGATGCCCGCGATCAAGCCCCCGGCCTGGCTGGTCTCCACGATTACCGGGTGCAGGTCGTGCCCCTGGCCGCGGAGCGACAGACCGCCAACAACGCCCGCCACGTTTTTGTGCAAGTCGTCCGCGAGCGTATCGGCATCCTGCTGCTCGAAGGTCAACCCTACTGGGACACCCGCTTCCTTTCGCGGGTGCTGGGCCGGGATGCGCAAGTGGCGCTGACGAGTGTGATGGCGCTTGGCGATGGCCGGTTCATCGTCACCCGGCCGGAGTTGCCAGCGCCCGGCGTGGCCACCTTCGCGCCGGCGGATGGTGAAGTCGCTTCGACGGAGTTGGCGGAGCTTCTCGACAATCTCAACGCCTTCGATGTGGTCATTCTCGGCCGGGGCATCGAACGCTTCTTCCCCGGCGACGGGGCGGAAAAACTCGTGGCCTTCGTGCAAGACCACGGCGGAGCGCTGGTGCTGGCGCGTGGGCCGGCCTTTGACGACGCGACGCCTCAGGGGGCCAAGGCCGCCGCCATTCTGCAACCCGTGTTGCCGGTGACTTGGGGCCGCGAGTCGCTGTACGCGATGGAACTGCGGCTCACTCCGATGGACTTGCGGCATCCCTTGATGCGCAACGCCGGGCTGGCGGGCGATCAAGCCGCCGATACTTTGGCGAGACTGCCCCACATGCTCGCCGCCCGGCAAGTGCTCCGCGCCAAACCCGGCGTGGCGATTCTCCTTTCACAAAAAGCCATCGCACCCTTGGACGGCAATCGTCCCACGTTTGGGGCTGACCAACTCATGCCTGCCTTGGCGCTGGGCAATGCCGGACGCGGGCGGGTGCTGGCGGTGCTTTTTGATGGCATGTGGCAGTGGGCGTTTCTCCCCGATGCCCAGAGGCGATTTGATTCGATCTATCACGCTTTTTGGACGGCTGCGGTGCGCGATCTGGCGCTGGGGGGCGAGACGCTGCCGGGCGGGGAAGTAAGCATGGCCCTGGATCGCCTCGCGGCCCAGCCGGGCGAAGCGGTGACGGTGACCATCACCACGCGGGACGTGATGCCCGCGACCTTCGCACCACGCCTGCGCCTGACCTTGCCCGATGGCACGCGGCAAACACTCCTGCCGCAACGCGCGGGGCAACAGGCCACGACTTTTACAGCGAGTTTTGAGCCGACGTTGGAGGGCGTGTATCAGGTTGATTTGCTCTTGCCCGAGCAAGATACACCGGACGCTAAACCGCAAGCGGGGACGGGCACGCAAGAGGAACCGGGGGAACAAGGTGTCTCGCAGCCGCGTCAAACTTTGAAGCTGGCGGTGGCGGATCGCAATGTCGAACTGCGGGACACCTCGGCCAACCCGGCCCTGTTGGCGGCCATCGCCCAAGCCACCGGCGGACGGGTGCTGGGCTTGCAACAGGCCGACGCCCTGCTGGCCGAAGCGGCGCAAGTGGTGGCCACGCGGCGGGAAGGCCAACGCCACCGTTACGCCATCGGTCAACCCCCGCTCATCGTGGCGATTTTCATCGGCTTCTTCGGTTACTGGTTCCTTCGCCGACAATGGGGCTTGGCATGACAACGGCCACCACGACAACCCCGACCGCCACGCCGGCTCCGCATCGTTGTGATGTATCGCCGCACGCGATCATGCGAGCCGCCCTGTTGCCCTTGAGCCGACGTCGGCGAACCATCGCGCTGTGGTCGGGTTTGCCGCGCTGGGGTTGGATCATCACGGCTCTGCTGTTGCTGGCGGTGCTGGGCGATGGCCTGTGGCGATTCCCCGCGCTACTGCGATTGGTGTTTGCGTTGGCGCTGTTGGGCCTGACAACGCGGGCCGTGTGGCAAACATGGAGAGGACTTCGCACGCCTGCCAACTGGCCCCAAGAGGCCCGGCTCGTGGATGACGCCGGTGGGCGAAGCGATAACGCCGCGATTAACGCCACGATGTTGGCGCTGGGAAACGCCGGCGATGCGCCCGTGACCGAGGCGCTGCGGCAACGGGCCTTGGAACGGGGTAGGCAAGCCGCCACTGCGACTTCACCGCGTCAACTCATTTCATCCCGACCCGCATGGCGACAGGGCGCGGCCTTGCTGGCGGTGGTGGTCGCGGCGCTGCTGCTGGCGATGATCGAGCCGCGCATGGGGACCGTGGGACTGTCGCGATTGGCGCTGCCTTGGGGCGATCATCCGCCCTTCTCCCGCACACTCTTTGAGGTCACGGCCCAACCCGGCGGGCAGGGCCATGAGCCGCTTTACACGGGCCAGAACGCCACCATTGACGCAACCTTGCGCGGCGTGATTCCCACCGAAGCTTGGCTGGCGATTCGAGATGACACGGGACGCATCGCGGGCCGCTGGCCCATGCGGCGGCTGGATCAAGACGCGGGGCACGCGGCCTTTGATCGCGTCCTGCGCGATGTGCGACAACCGCTGACCTTCCGCGTCGAGGCCGGCGATGGTTGGTCGCGCTGGACAACCCTTGAGCCACGCCAGCGCGATGCGACGAAGGCCGAGCGTGATGACGCAACCAACGCCACGCCGGATGCGGCGGAATCATCGTTGACAGACGGCGGAACATCAGGTGGAACTTCAGGCACCACGGGGCAGGCGGGACAGATCGCTGCGGGGGAAGAATTGCGCGACGCGGCCACACAGTTGGCGTCCCAGGCTGCGGCCTTGGCGTCACGCTTGCTCGCGGTGCGGGAAACAAATGGCACCGAGTTGCCCGATTGGGCCGTCGAACAATTGCGGGCGTTGGACGCGGCCCGTGCCCGCTTCGCCCAGCGCGCCGGAGCCTTGGGATCACGCCTTGGTGACGCCGGCGAGCGCTTGCGTTTGCCCGGTTCGCCTCCGATGCCCACCGTCCCGCAAGCCGCCGCAAACAAGCCCGAAGCTTGGAGTCAATGGGTAACGCAACTCGGCGCGGCCGCGGCCGGCGATGCCGACACACTACTCAGCGGCCTGCAAACGCTGGGCGTCGATCCCACCGTCGGCAGCGCACCCACGCCCACCCTCGCCACAGGCACCAGCGGCCAAACCGTCGCCCCCGGCCAAACGCTCGCCGACCCCACCCAAGCCCGCCTCCAAAGTGTGCCCCCCATCTACCGCGACCTGGTGGCACGCTACCATCAACAGTTGGACAAACCCTGGCCTCCACCATCCGATTCGCCGCAAGGAAATACGCAATGAAACTTCGACACCCCGTAAAGCCTCTGCTCCTTCTCGTCGTCCTACTTACATCGTTGTTCTCATTCACGCTTGCGTTTAGCGCCGACGACAAAAAGAACGACGACGCCAAAACCGACAAGCCCCGCGAAGGCGAAGTCACCGTCGCCCGCTGGGTCTATGCCGGGGGCAAGGAAGGCATCTGCTTTTCCGAAGGTTTCCTGGCCACGGTGGATCGTGAAACCGACTTGGTCGTCAAGCGTTCACTCACGGCCATCAACCTCGAAAGCGACGACCTCTACAAACATCCTTTTTCCATCATGACCGGCGAGGGCGACTTCAAACTCAGTGACAAGGAACGCCAACGCTTCAAGACTTATCTCGATCGCGGCGGCTTTGTGCTCGCCTCGGCGGGCTGCTCGGATCACGTCTGGGCTGACAGCTTCCGCAAGGAACTCGCGGGCATGTATCCCGACCTCAAACTCGAAGTCATCCCGCCCGACCACGCCATTTTCAAGAAGGGCCTCTACGACATCGAAGGCATCGTGCCCCGCAAGGAAACCAAGGATGTGCACCTCTACGGCCTGACGCAAGGCGGGCGATTGATGCTCGTCTTTTCACCCCTGGGCCTAAACGACACCGCCAACGCCGGCGGGGGCTGCTGCTGTTGCGGCGGCAACGAAATCCGCAACGCCAAGGCCATCAACTGCAACATCCTGGTGTATGTCCTGACGCATTGACCCGCATCGGCACGCAGTTCATTTCGTCCCGGCCAGTTCCATGAAAGCCGCGGAAGTCGTGGGGCGTGGGATTGCCTGGCCATCCTCGCGCAGACCATCGAGATGAAAGGCGATGGCCTGACGCATGTTGGTTTCGCACTTGGCGCGTGTGGCACCGGTGGAAACGCAGCCCGGCAGATCAGGCGAGTAAGCGGAAAACCCCGTGGAAGTTGGCTCGATGATGATGAGATATTTCATTCGTGTTCACTCCGCCAGTTCGACGATGCGCTGGTAGTTGCCGCGGAAGAACGCCGTCCACTCCTGTCGCGCCGCCAGCAGCTTGTCCACATCTTTCCACTTGCCGAAGCGGGCCGACAGGCCATTCATAAAGGCATCAAGCGTTGCCGCCACCTCCGCGTGCCGTGGATGCGAGGCGTCTTCCAGCATCGCCCGCCAGCCCGCGGCCATTTCCGCATCGGGCCAAGTCAGCATCAACTCCCGCGGCATGGCGTCGAACAGTGCCAGCATTTCCGCCCGCCGGGGATCATCCGTCGGTGTGCGGGCAATCGCTTCCCACGCGGCCTTGAGCTCATCATGCGAATCAATGGCCATGGCCTGCATGACCCACTTGATGGGCCGATAGAAATCCGGCATCCCCGGCGCGAAGGGACGGGCGGTTTCAAAGGGGTTGACCGGATCGGTCCACGTCGCCATCTCAGCGGGGGTGTAAACATCCCTGCGAATGGGCACGCGGCGAAGCTCGAACTTCTCCGGCCCACCCACTGCGCCCACGCGCCGCTGCCACAGCCCCTGCGCTTCGGGCGTCAACAGCCAAAGCACAAAATCGTTGGCCAACTTTTCGTGCGCCGCGCCGCGAAGAATGGTGATGGGGTCGGCGTTGGTCATGGTCATGCCCACCGGGGAGACGTAGCCCACGCGGTCGTCGTCGATGGCACCGGCCTGAAAGCGGCCGTAGAAATCAATGCACATCCCCGCCGCCGCTTCGCCCGCCGAAACATCCACCGGCGGCTTGGAACCGCTGGCGGTGAAGTAGCGCGCGTTGGCGCAGATTCGCCGCAAGGAGGCCCATCCCTCCGTCCAGCCTGCCCGGCGAAGCACCGCGTTGTACGACGCCGCCACCGATCCCGAATGGCTCGGATCGCCCAGCGCCACCCAACTGCGATAACGCGGGTCTTCCAGATCGCTCCAAGTCGTCGGCTCGGGCAGGCCCAGGTGTCGCAACGGGTCGCGGTTGTAAACGATGCCGAAGGAGGCCAGCACCACGCCGACCCACTTGCGTTGCGGGTGGTAGAGCGGCGCTCCGCCGATGTCGGGCTGGGGGAAGACTTCGTGGAGCAGTTCGTCGGAGATGACGATGGGTGTGACGATCTGAACGGCGTTGCCATCGGGCGTCGGCTTGATGCCCCCGGCCAGGGCGTTGTGCTCGAAGTCGCCACCGCCCCAGAACAGGTCGATGCCGATGCCGTCGGCGATTTTGCCGTCGGCGATTTTGGAGGTGAACTCGGAGAACACTTGCCGCATGAGGTCGGTGGTGCCGCCGCTGGAGCGCCAGTCGAACTCGATGGGCGGGAGGTTTTGTGCGGCGCGGTAAAGGTTGTAGCCCCGCGCCATTTCGTGGCGGATCTGCTCGTTATGCGGGGTGATGATGACCAGCCGCAAGGATTCTTTGTTGGCACCGTCGGCGCGGGCGGTGGGCGTTGTGCTGTCGGGCCGGAGGACGAAGGGCACGCCGATGACCAGCAAGAGCAGGGCGATGATCGTGATGCGGGGCAGCCAGTCTTTCATGGGATGAGTTTAAGAGTGGTTAACCCTGTCTTGCATTCCGTTATAGCCGCAACGTCCCCGTTGCGCGTCTTGGATTACTTAAACGGCGCAACGGCGTCGAAGTCCGGCGGCGCATTGGGGGCAACGGTTTCCACCGGCGGCGCGAACATGTCCGCCAGCAACCTCCCGGCGGTTTGATCTTCAAGTGCCGCCAGCAGCGGCGCGCCATCTAGTTGCGACAAGGTTTCTTTCCGATCGTGTTGGGCCTCGCCCAAGATGCGCAGAACGCGCGTGGAATCATCATCGAGCTTGATCGTCAGCGTGCGTGCCGGGTGTTGGGCGTCGTACTTCACCCCCGCGGGATTGATCCAACGAGCCGCCCGCAGCCCGGCCAAGGCGTCGAACAAACCCCCGGCGGCGGCCTGAATCAGATCGTCCCGACCTTCGACGCCGTAGCGACCCGCCGCGTCACGGACGATCACCGTCACCACTTCGCCTTGCTGGATCGTCACTTGTGCCATGCGATCCAGCGGCACGTTCAACATCGTGCGATCGCGGAACTCCGCACTCAAGGCCTGCGCCAATTCGGGCGTCGGCTCGAAGACCGGACCTTGGCCCGCATCGGTGGTAAGCGTGGCGACCATCGCATTGGCATCAAAGCGCAAGGTCAGTTTCGTGCCACCGCGGCGGGTGATTTCCAAACGCATGGCGCCATCGCCCGGCGGGGAGGGGGGGGCTTCGGGCAACCAGCGGGCCGCGTGCAAGGGCGAAAGCCGCGCCAACAACGTTGTCAAAGCGTCGGCCTCAAAGGTCTCGGCTCCGGCCAGCGTCCAAGTGTCACGCACACTTTGCGGTGAAGCGGCGTCGGCGGGAGGTTCATCCGTCGATGCAACCACCGGCTTTTGCGTGAAGGCCAACGTAGTGCCATCGGGTTGATGAATGACGAGTGATGCGATGTCGCCGGCGGGCAAGTCCACCACCACGCGCTGACGCAACGTCGCCACCGGTGCCAGGGCCGCGGCCAGTTGTTCGCGTGGCACTTTGTAACCCACCGTTTCATCATTGCGGTAAACCAGCAACGGCCCATCGGTTTCATTGTCGGCAGTCGCAATAATCCGCAATACCTCCGGCTCGTCGCGGCCAATGGAACTGACCGTCAGCGTCACCGAAGGCTCTTGCTGCGGAAGCGACGGCGAAGCGTCGTAACCCGTGGCGCGGGCTTCAACCAAGCTCCGCAACAACGCCGACGCCAATGTTGAATCAAGGTCGAACCCCGGCTTCGGATCGCCAAAAGCCCAGCCTTGGGCGCTGTGCTCCAAGGTGAAATCGGTGACGGTGTTCGCATCCGTGGCGGCATCGGCGGGGGGAGTGTGGCGCACGGCGATCTGCCGCACTTCTGCCACTTGCGCCAGGAGCAGGCGCGGGTCGCGCAAGTCATCGACGGACTTTTCCAAACGCTCGATGTCGGTCTTGGCCAACTCGAAGGCCACCACCGGGCCTTGCGAGGCGGTGGCGGGCGTCTGATCCGCGGGGGTGTGATTCCACGTGGCGAAGTAGGTCTCGCCCTTCAAGTCCACCGGCCCGCCCACGCGAAGATCCCAAGTGCCCGGGGGTGGCGTCTCCGGCGTGGCGCTAAAGACCGCGTTGCGGTGAAAACTCAATGTAAGACGCGGATCATCCAAGCCGTAAATCGTCAGGTCGTCATCCAGCGTCGGGGCGAACTTGCGGATGTAGAGCGTGGAGAGTTGTTGCGCCAGTTGCTCCAACGCCGGCTGACTGACGCGGCCGGTGTTTTGGCCGGTGAAAATCCAGTTGCCGTTCCGCTTGACAGCCTCGATGCGTGTGTCGCCATGCGCAAGTGTCAACGTACTCAACTCGCCAACCGAAGGCACGATGAGCGTCTTGCGTCGCCAGTCGTCGATCGATTTGTCCAGCACCATTTGATGCAGGCGGTCACTCACGACGTACACCACGGGCGAGTCGTCCAAACGAACGTAAGCCCGCGAGCCGGTGGTCATGCGGCCAAGCTCCAGCGTATGGGCGGCGGGCTTGTCGTCAAGCATGACGGTGAAACGCAGCGTAGCCTTGGAAGGCTCGAAACCGAAGCCCGTGGCGGTGGGAGCGCCGTTAACGCCGGGGGTGATCTTCTCGCTGTAATCCAGCCCCGCGATGGCTTGGGCAAGGTCGTTGCCAGCCCACTTTTCCAAGGGAAATCGCACCGGCGCGGTCTGTCGCCAAGTCTTGTCATCGCGTTCGATGACCTCATCGCCTTGCCCGCGCAACAGCGTGATTTTGCTGATGCTCTCAGCCTTGAGTTCAGGCAGCAGGGCCGAGGCCTTGGTCTGGCCGGTGTTGGGCGTCGGCGGCTGCTTGTCGTGGATGAAGTAGAAGAATCCGCCGAGGATCAGCAGCAGGGCGAGAAGAAAAAGTGTGGTTTTGTAGTTCATGGGGTAAGGGGGTGGGAAGGCTTGAGGCTTGCGCAAGCGGGAATGCTCGCGTTGCTTTACATCAATTCATCAACTTCTTATCCGCGTTTATTTGCGTTCATCCGCGGTTACTGCCTTGTGGTTTTCGTGAACGTCATTTGGCCGACGCTCCGCTTTGCTTCGCGGCTAAACGGGGGAGGCTAAACGGGGGGGCGGTTATCCGCGGTTGCGCACGATGGCGACGGTCAGGCCGATGAGGATCGTCAGCGCGGGGATGCCCGCTAGGAGGCTCCAGGTGATGACGCTTTGCGTCGTCTGGCTCAACGGCCCGATGCGGCGAATGTCCTGTGATCTTGCGCTGGCGGCGATGAGCTGGTCCAAGTGCCCCAGCCACTGCACGCCGTTGACGAAGAACTCCGCGTTGCCCGGATACGCGGCCCCGAAAATATCCGCCAGGCCCACGCCCTGTTGCCGCAGGCCACGGTCGGCGTTGCTGGTGACGTAGTCCGAGGCCCACATCGGCGAGGCTACGACGATGACGCGGGTCTTGTCGCGCTGGGCGGCGCCGGCCACGGTGAACGAAGCCGCGGCGTTCTTGTCGTTGAACCTCACTTCGGGGAACGTCTCAAAATCCTCGCCAGCCCACAAGCCCTCTTCCCGAATGATCGCCAAGGGCCACTGCTCGACACCCGGTTTTTCCGCCAGCGTCACCGGGCTGCACCATGAAAAAGCCGCGGGCATCCCGGCCAGCGCTTTGGTCACCGGCAACGCATCGGGCCAGTTGTTGATTATGAAAGTCGGCGAGGGTTGCTTCTTGCCATCGGGCAGCGTGACCTGCTGCATGATGACGCGGTCGAGTTGCGCCGTGATGCCGAAGGACGCCAGTTCGGGCAGGATGGGTGAGGGTTGGCCGAAGCGGGCGGCGGGATCGGCCGCGAGAATGAACATCACGCCGTCGCCGGCATCGAGTCGCGTTTTGAGATGCTCCACGGCCTGCGAAAGCAACGCGCTGGCGGTGAAGTTCATCGGCCCGGCTGGCTCGGCGGGCAACAAAACCCAAATCGCCGCTTGGCCAGCGCGTGGCGACGGCGCTGGCTGCGGCGGCATCGGCTGCCCCATCGGCCCCGGCGAGCCTCCACCCGGATTCCAAGCGCGAACGTCAAACTCCATCGCCCGCAACCGCCGCGCCACAAACTCATACTCGCCACCCGGCCCCAACGGCGAACGCTGGCCCGTGCCCACAAACACCACCAAGGGCGGCGTCTTTAACGTCAGACTCACCAACGCCCCGGTCAAAATCTCTTCGCCCTGAAACAACAACTCCGGCTGCGCTTCATCGCCAGCATCCGCCGCCTGACGCGGGGGCTGACGGAACATCTCGCCGAGATTGATCGCCTTGACCTTCGTCGGCCCAAGAATCAGCACCGCGTTGGCCGTCGTCTGCACCGTGTTGGTCACCCGCTCGTACTCGGCCGGCGGCGTGACGGCCCGCAATGTCACCAGCGTCTTTTGCAGACTCTCGCGCGTCTGCTTAAACGAAACGTCGAGTTGCAACAGGGCTTCTTTCACCGAGCCGGGCGTGTCGTTTTGCCGGGCGAATTGCTGGAATTGCTGCGACAGGGCGGTGTAGTCGGAGCCGTCGAGTTGGGAGAAGAAAGCTTCGAGTTGAGCGACGACGCTGCCGTAGGGCGGCAGGCGGGCCTCCATGAGTTTGTCGATCTGCGTGCCGGCGGTCTGCAACTCTGCGGCCCGCCGCGCCAGCAGGCCCGCGGCGAGGTTGAACGTCTTTTTCACATTGCCGGCGGGCAGGGCGGGGTCGGCTGAGGCGGTGGCGATGGCGCTGCGTTGCGCGCCCATGTTTTCACGTAGCGAGGCGAGGTCTTTCTGGGCCGCGGCGATGGCGTCACGGCTAGGTTGTAACTCCGCGGCGTAACGTGACTGCAACTGCTCGTAGAAGGATTCGAGCCGCCCCACTTGCAAATCGGGGTTGATGTGTTCGACGGAAAGACGGGTGGAGTACCGGCCGTATTGGTCGAGCAGGTCTTTGGCGCGTTGGATGCGTTGGTCTTCGACGGCGTTGGCGCTGCCGGCGAAAAGGGTGATGATCTGGTAATCGGCGTCGAGGCCCGCCAGCAATTTGCGGGTCTGCGGCGAGAGGCTGTATTGGCCGGTGGCCGTCAAATCGATGGGCGGCAAGGCGGTGAGATAACGCGCCGCCAGGACATTGACCAGCACCGCGATGGCCAAGGCCGCCACCACGGCGACGGCGACGTTAAGGCCATACTTGGCGCGACGGGCTGTTTGAGTGTTGTTGGGCATAGTCTTGAGTCGGAATTAGTCTTGAGTCTTGAGTCTTGAGATTCTGATTCACGGTTTGTTTTGTGGCCTTGGCCTCGTCTATATGTCTTGCCCTCAAGACTCAAGACTCAGGACTCAAGACTTTCTTCCCCTACCGCCAGCGCCGGCTTTGCAGCACCACGACGGCCAGGAATAGGAACAGCCCGATGCCGCTGACGAAGTAAACCACGCTGGACAGATCGATCAAACCCTTGTTGAAGTTGTCGAACTGTTGGTTGACATCGAGGTGGTAATAGATTGGCCGCATGGCGTCGCCGCCCCATGCGGTTCGGGGCAGGAAGAACATGGCGAAGGTCAACATGCAGATGATGAACACGGTGAGCAGAAAGGCGATGATTTGATTTTGCGTGGCGGCCGAGGCGAAAGCGCCGATGGCCAGGTACATGCCGCCGACCAGCAGCAGGCCGACGAAACCAGTGATGATCGGGCCGAAGTCGGGGCGTGAGGTCGCGGTCAGGATGATGACGAAAACCAAGAGGGGTGAAAGCAGCACGGTGAAAAAGGCCATCGCGCCGAACCACTTGCCGATGACGACTTGGGCGTCGGCGACCGGCGCGGTCATGAGCGATTCGATGGTGCCGTGGCGGTACTCGTCGGCCAGCAGACGCATGCTGATGGCTGGCACGAGAAAGATCATCAGCCAGATGACCATGAAGAAGGTATCCCGCAATGTCGCGGGCCAGCCTGGGCCGTACCCGCGAAGGAAAAACATGGACGTGCCGAGTCCGAACAGGCCCAGCACCATGTAGGCGATGGGCGAGTAGAAAAGGCTCATGAGTTCACGTTTGGCGATGGCGTAGATCATGGGGATAGTCTTGAGTCTTGAGTCTTGAGTCTTGAGTCCTGAGTCTTGAGATTTTGAGATTCTGATTCACGGGCTTGTTGTGTCGTCTTGGTCTTGTCACTTTGCCTTGACCTCAAGACTCAAGACTCAGGACTCAAGACTTTCTAGATTGTTCGGCGGTGATTTGCACGAAGAACTGCTCCAGGCTGGCGCTTTCGGGCCGCATCTCGCGCACCTGCCAACCGTTGCTGGCGATGGCGCGACCCAGGGCTTCACGAATGTCGCTTTGCCCCTTGGCACCGACCACGGCCCGGCACCATTCACCTTGCATCGTCGTCTCCACGCCGGCGCTGTCGGGCACTTGAGCCAAAGCGCGTTGCACGGATTCGGCGCTGGCCTTGACTTCAAGAAGCACCCGTGAGCCGCTGGTGACGCTTTGCCGCAACTCGGCGGGGCTGCCCTGCGCCACGATGCGACCGCCGGCGATGATCAGCACGTGGTCGGCGGTGCGTTCGACCTCGGGCAGAATGTGCGACGAAAGCAACACCGTGTGTTTGCCCTTCAGCTCGGCCACAAGCTGGCGAAACTGCTGAATCTGGTTGGGGTCCAAGCCCGAAGTCGGCTCATCGAGAATCAGCACCGGCGGATCGTGGAGCAGGGCCTGCGCCACGCCGACACGCTGACGATTGCCCTTAGACAGGGCGCTGATGAGTCGCCGACGCACGGGGGCAAGGCCGCAACGGTCGCAGACGAAGTCGATGCGTGCCATGCGGTCTTTGCGATTCATGCCGAAAAGTTTGCCGCGGTAATGGAGAAACTCTTCGACGCGCAGCTCCGGGTAGAGCGGGTTGGATTCGGGCAGGTAGCCGATGCGGGCACGGGCGGATTCCGAGGCCGTGAGCACATCCTGGCCGTCGATGCTGGCCCGGCCGGCGGTGGGGGGGAGAAAGCCGGTGAGTATCCGCAGCGTCGTCGATTTGCCCGCGCCGTTGGGACCCAGGAAACCGACCACCTGCCCCTTGGCAATGGAAAACGTCAGGTCATCGACCGCCAGCGTCGGCCCGTACCACTTGACGAGATGGGTCACCTCAATCATGCGTTAGCCTTTGGTTGTCTTTAGGGGTTGAACACGAAGTCACGAAGGAAGGCAAAAAGCGGGAAAGCGGAGGGCGTAAAGCGGAAGGGGAAAAGGGGAAGGTTGACTGGGAGTTTATTGAGAATTGAGCGATGGAGATGGTTCGTTAAATATATTTTACACCACCCGTCGCCCCATTACAAGTCTCCGCTCAACCCCACCCGTCTTTCCACAAAGTTTCCACCGCCGAAGCAATCTCTTTCCTTTCTTTGCCTTCCTTCGTCTCTTCGTGCCTTCGTGTTCAATCTCTTCGCAGGGATCAGTCATACCGGAAAACGCCCTTGCGCCAGGCGTAGGCGAAGGCGATGATGCTTGTCAGGATGAAAAAGAGCACTCGGCCCAAAAACAGCGGTGCCAAGTGACTCTCTTGGCTCAGGTTGGGAAACGTCGTGGCCCAAGGGTAGAGAAAGACGATTTCGACGTCGAAAACTAGGAACGTCATGGCCACGATGAAGAAGCGGACGTTGAACCGCCGATGCGTTGTGCCGATGGGGTCCATGCCCGATTCGTACACGATGCCCTTGACTTTGCCCGTCCGGCGAAGGTGCAGCACGCGATCGACGACCTGGGTGAAAATCAGGTTGCCCGAGGCAAAGAGAATCGCCATCACCAGCAGGATGCCGATGGGGGCGTAATGACTGAAACTTTCGGCTGCCAAGGTGAAAAGCATGGAAGAAGTATAGCCAAAACCTTTCGGATGAGCCGCCGTTTTAACAAGCCCACTGAAGAAGTCGCGGCTCGGAACGACTTCTTCCGTGGGCTTGCATCGCGTAATTCCCGTGGGGTGTATATTCACACCGTTATGAAACTCAGTGATTGCCGCAGGCTGATTGTTTTTGGCGGGACGTTTGATCCGCCTCATGTGGCGCACCTGGTGCTGCCCCGACTGGCGCGGCTGGCGCTGGAGGCCGACGCGGTGGCCTACATCCCCGCGGCCCGGTCGCCTCACAAACTGGCGCTGGAACCCACCCCCGCCCACCACCGCCTGGCCATGCTGCGACTGACCTTGGCGGATGAAAACCGGGCGCTGATCCTCACCGATGAACTCGACCGTGCCACGCAAGGCGAGGCCGTGAGTTACACCGTCGATACCTTGGAAGCGTTGCGAAAACAATTACGCCCCGACGCCACCATGCGGCTGCTCTTGGGCAGCGATCAGATGCGCGTCTTTGACACATGGCACAAGGCGGCACGCATTGTCGAACTGGCCGAGCCGTTGGTGATGCTGCGCCCGCCGCTGTCAGCCGAGTCGCTGGCGACACCATTCAATGAAAAACCTTGGCGTGATCGCCTGTTGCCTCTGCCCCGGTTGGACATCAGTTCCACCGACCTGCGACAACGCTTGGCCAACGGGGAAACAGGCACGGGTTGGTTGCTGCCCACCGTGACCGATTACATCCGCCGCCACGGGCTGTATCGGTCTAGGGCAAACGCATGTGGATTGGCAAGAGAGTCAAGCGATGAGCCGCGCACGAAGTAAGCGGGGTTTTTGGCCTCGTTGAATCGTGTGGTCATCCGCTTACTTTGTGCGCGGCTCTTTGAGGGGATTCCGCTTACTTTGTGCGCGGCTCGTTTGGTTGCGTCAATCGCCCTGCCCCACGGGCTGCAACAGGATTTGCGCTTGGCGACCATCGGGCAGCGATGTGAGGCCCGCCCACGCGCCGCCGGTTTGGGGCAGCAGGTCGATCTGCGTGGGCACACGATCCCAATCGAGTTGGGCGACTTGCGGGTCGGGCAGGTTCTTAAGTTCCGCGGGCTTGGTCAGCCGCAGCGCCAAGTAGGCGTCGGGCACGGCCAGGGTCAAAGTGTCGTTGGCGAACTTGACGCTCTTGCCATCGGCTTGGAGTTCCATGATGCCCACGATGTATTCATGGGTGGCCTTGCCCGCGGGTTGCTGAGCGTTGGGGTCGCCGGGCTGCATCATCATGCCCGGCCCCCCCGGCCCCTCCGGCCCTTGGGTCCCGAAACCGGGCTGTCCGCCGCCCATGCCTGGCTGGGCGTTGCCGAAGAGACGAATGACCAGGCGGTAACGTCCCGCGGCGGTTTGCAGGCGTTGGGTGTAGATTTCCTGCCGGGCCTTGAGCCACTGCTGTTGGGCGAAGTCGGGGGTCTGGTTGGCCTGGTTGGCGGCGGCTTGGTAGAAGGGCCGGGCCATTTTCTCATCGCCTCCTGCCGAGGCCACCAAGGCCGCGGCCGCGCCCAAGCCTACTTCGGAGTCTTGGCTGGCGATCATTGACAGCACGCGGGATTCCCCGCCGTAGCCCTCGACCCACGTCGAGGCGTCGGGCACGCGACCCGCGGCCACTTCCTTGCCAAACCAGCCGGCCACGGTGCTGTTGGCCACGTTCTCCCGCAACAGTTGGATGACCAGCGGCGGCTCCTTGCCCGCGGCTTTGTAGACGTTGACGGCGAAGCGTTCGCGGGCGGCCGCGTCGGCGTTGGCCAGCACTTGTTCCAAGGGCAAGCGCGAGCCGAGGATGGTCTTGGCCGCTTGCACGCCACTCTTGGCGTCGGCTTCGATGACCAGTCGGGCGGCTGCCTGGGCGGCAAGCTGCTCGTTGGGCTGGCGGATGAGGAAGGCCGGGGCTTCCTGTGGCATCAGGCCGGGGGCCGACAGAGCGGCGTCGGCCACGGTGCTGTAAGTGGTGGCGGGCACTTTGGGCGCTTCGCCCTCGGCCGGCGGCGGCGTGTTGGGATCGGGCTGGGCCGGGGCTTGCTCATTTTGAGGCAGGACAAACACGTCCAAGGCCTTCCACGCCAGGTCGCGGGTCTGATTGTCGCGGGCGCTGATCAGGGCCAGCATGTGGTGTTCGGTGGACTCGATGGGAATGAGCTTTGGAATGACCGGCCCGGCTTGCGAGGTGGCGGTTTCGGTGGCGGCGGGCGG
>JBBRGB010000019.1:0-24315 GCA_038241095.1 Phycisphaerales bacterium | reverse complement strand
GCCGCGCGGGTATGCTGTGGCGCATGGTCAGGGTTCTTCAACTCGACAAGCCACGCTCCGCCTGGCACTCCCGGCGAATCATCTATCCGCTGCTGCTGATTCTCTCGGCCATCCCCTACTTTCAACTCGTCGGCCAGGAGTTCATCAACTACGACGATGACATCTTCGTCACCGAAAACTCGCATGTGCTCACAGGCGTATCGTGGGACAACACGGTCTGGGCCTTTGAAATCCACGGCCCAAGCCAGTATCACCCACTGACGTGGCTGTCGCATCAACTCGATTGCCAACTCTTCGGCCTAAACGCCTCGGCCCACAAACTTCACAACCTCCTCCTGCACCTGATTACCAGCTTGTTGATTTTTGAACTGTTGCTGCGCCTGTTGCCCCGCCCGCCGCAACCCCCGGAATCTTCTGAACAATCACCGCAAGCATCCGCCACAACCCCGCGTCTCATCTGGACAGCCGCCTTGCTGGCGCTGATCTGGTCGATTCACCCCCTGCGGGTGCAGGTGGTGGCTTGGGTAGCGGAACGCAAGGAACTGCTAGGCGGCGTCTTTGGTTTCGGGGCCATGCTGGCTTGGTTGTGGTACGCGGCCAAGCCGGGCTTCATCCGCTACGCGGTGGTTTTTCTTCTCACCGTGCTGGCGCTGTTGAGCAAGCCCATGTGGGTGACTCTCCCGGCGGTGTTCCTGCTGTTGGACTTTTATCCTCTGGGTCGCCTCCCTCTGCCCCGCACTTGGCAAGACTGGCGAACCGTCGCGTGGCGGTTGGCGGAAAAGCTGCCCTTTGCCCTGCCCGTCGTGGTTGCCAGTTATCTCACGGTGCTGTGTCAGATCGATGCCCGCGCCATCAACCCCACCGATGTTTACCCCGTTGCCCTGCGGATTCCCAACGTCGCTCTGGCCTATTGGTGGTACGTGTGGAAGCTCGTGGCCCCGACGGACTTGGTGGTACTCAACCGCATGATCATGCTCCGGCCGCTGGAGGTGGTACTGCCGGCGCTGGCGGGGTTGCTGGCGGTGAGTTACGCGGCCTTGCGGGTGGTCAAGCGCTGGCCTGCGGTGACCGTGGGATGGCTGATTTTTCTCGGCACGTTGCTTCCAGCCGTGGGGCTGGTGCAGGTCGGCGGGCAATCCTGGGCCGACCGTTACACCTACCTGCCACACCTGGGCCTGCTCTTGATCCTCGGAGCCGCGGCGCTGCGGCTCATGGCCTGGTCAACCCAGGCACGCGAGCTGTTGCGCGTGGTGGCGGTGCTGTTTGTCCTCGTCCTGCTCTTGGCCACGGCCATTCAGGTGACCTTCTGGCAGGACTCGGTGGTGATCTTCACCCGCACGCTGGACTATCAGCCCCGCAACCCATCGATACAGAACAACCTTGGGGCTGCGCTCTTGCGACGGGGGCAGACCGAGCCGGCCATGTACCACTTCCAGCAGGCCATGCTGCAACTGCCCGGTGACTTCAACTCGCTGATGAACATCGGGCGAATCCTAAACGACAACGGCCGGCCCGACGTGGCCGTCGCCTGGCTGCAACTGGCGCTGCGGCAAGACCCCGAATCGCCCAAAGCACTGACCAGCATGGCCACCGCCCTGGCCAAACTGGGCAAGACCGACCTGGCCGTCGAAACCCTTCGGCACGTCATCGCCAACAACCCCGACCATTGGCAGGCTTGGCACGATCTGGGTGCGGTTTATCAGATGCGGGATAATCTTGACGAGGCAATTCAAGCCTACACCAAGGCCCGCGACCTCAATCCCCGCATCGGCCTGACGCATCGTTCCTTGGGCTTGGCGCTGCTCAACGCGGGTCGTAGGGAAGAGGGCTTGGCGTCACTGCGGCGAACCTTGGAACTCAACCCCGAAGATGACATCGCCCGCCGGGCCTTGCGCCGCGACGGCCCGTGATTCATCCGTCAGAGCCGAAGGGCGTAAGCCCTCGGTTGATGCTGCAAGGACATACGCACACACGGGGACGTTCGTCCGCAGGCTTACGCTTCGCCACCAAGCCACCGCGGGCCTGCGGCTCTGACGATGGCCCAAGCGTGCTAAACTTGGGCATGATTTCGCTTACGGATCGCGTATTGAACAATGGCGAGGACACGTTTCACCGCCGCAAAAAGCCCGACTGGCTCCGCGCCCGTCTGCCGGGTGGGCCGGGCTATCGTGACATGCGCAAGATCGTCGATGAGCACCGGCTGCACACCGTTTGCGAGTCGGCCATGTGCCCCAACATGGGCGAGTGCTGGAACCACGGCACGGCCACGGTGATGATCCTGGGCGATGTCTGCACCCGTTCCTGCGGCTTCTGCCACATCGCCACGGGCAAACCGCCGATGCTCGATCTCGACGAACCCCGCCGGGTGGGTGAGGCCGCAGCTTTGATGAACCTGCGGCACATGGTCATCACCAGTGTCAACCGCGATGAACTGCCCGACGGCGGCGCGGGCGTCTGGGCTGAGACGATTCGCCAGATTCGCCGACAGAGTCCAGAGACGCACATCGAGGTGCTCATCCCCGATTTCTGTGGCGATTGGGATGCCCTGAAACTCGTGCTCGATGAGCGGCCGGACATTCTCAATCACAACATCGAAACCGTGCCCCGCTTGTACGGCGTGGTGCGTCCGCAAGCCAAATACAGTCGCTCCATCGAGTTGCTTCGCCGCGCCAAAGAGGCCGGGTTGGTGGCCAAGACGGGCATCATGGTGGGCATCGGCGAGCGCGATGAAGAGGTGTTGGCCTTGATGGAGGATGTCATCGCCGGGACGCGAACTTCCGGGGGGGCGTGCGATGTATTGACCATTGGGCAGTATCTTCAGCCCACACGGAATCATTTGCCGATAACACGGTGGGTGAGGCCCGAACAATTTGCCGAGTTCAAGTGTGCCGGTGAGGCCATTGGCTTCCGCCATGTGGAGTCCGGGCCGCTGGTGCGTTCAAGCTATCACGCCGCGGATCAGGCCGTGAACTTGGTGTAACGAAGCGAAAAAGGGGACATCCACAATTTCCACTTCAGGGTCGCATCGATAGACCCCCTGCATTCGGGAAATTGTGGATGTCCCCTTTTTCCCACCCTCAACCCTCAAGACTTTCCCCCATGCACCCTTTTCGTCACGTCATTCCCAGTATGTTTCATCGGCGGCTGACCATGCTGGCGCTGCTGGGTGGCTTTGTCATGGTGGCGCTGGGCATGCAGATCACCCGGCTGACTTTGGTCGAAGGCGAGATGTGGCGCTCGCGGGCAGAGGCGGTGCTGGAACAGACGCGGCTGATTCCCACGGTGCGCGGTCGGATTCTGGATCGACAGGGCCGGGTGTTGGCGCAGGACAAGCCGAGCTTTGACGTGGCGGTTTCCTACCCCGTGCTCAACGGGCAGTGGGCTTACAAGCAGGCCCGCCGGGCCGCGGCGCGGGCCAACAGTGAAGTCTGGCGCAAGTTGACGGTCGAACAGCGCGAGGCCTTGATCGCCCGTTATCGGCAACCGTATGACGCCCAGGTCGAAACGATGTGGCAGGTGCTGGCGGACCTTGGACATGTGAGTCGCCAAGACCTCGCCGACCGCGCCGAGAGTACCCGCGACAAGGTCGAACGCATCGCCCAAAGCGTCGCCCGACGGCGCTTGGCGGCGAGGCGCGAAGAGTTCGGCCCAGATATTCCCGTCTCCACCGCCCAACGACCCGTCGCCGAACAACTCGCCTCCCACGCCATGCTCTTGGACATCGACGAC
Source organism: Phycisphaerales bacterium (assembly GCA_038241095.1). Taxonomy (GTDB): domain Bacteria; phylum Planctomycetota; class Phycisphaerae; order Phycisphaerales; family Phycisphaeraceae; genus JBBDMX01. The sequence continues at coordinate 20,586 of JBBRGB010000019.1, read as the reverse complement.
AGCGCCCGGCTGACCATCGAACGCTTCATCGCCTTGGCCTACAACGCAAACAGCGGCAACACGGCTTCATCAGTGGGAACCAACGCCTCGGATGTCTCCACCGTCTGGCGCGAAGTCGGCATCGAACGCTCACGCGATCGCCAGTACCCGCTGACGGAAATGACCCTCGTCCTCGACCGCGCCAACTTCCCCGGCCCGCTGCAAGACGCCCAGCCCATCGATGTGCGCGTCAGCGGCTTGGCGACGCACCTGCTGGGCGAGATGCGAACCATCTGGGAAGAGGATGTCAACGGCCGCCGCGATGAGGCCGGCAACGTCATCACCCCCGGCCGACCCATGCGCCGCACCGATGACCACGGCCAAACCATCACCGACCTGGGTGGCTACCTGCCCGGCGATCAGATCGGCCGCTGGGGCATCGAACAAACGATGGAAAACACGCTCCGCGGCCTGCGGGGACGCATCATCACCCACTTGGACACCCAGCAGGAAGAACGCTTGGAACCGCTGCCCGGTCGGGATGTGCGGCTGTCAATCGACGTGCAACTTCAAGCCCGCATCCAAGCCCTGATGGCCCCGGAGTTCGGCCTCACGCGGCTGCAACCCTGGCATCGCCGCTTTGATGAGAACGAACCAGCCACCAACAGCAAACTCGGCGATCAACTCAACAGTGCCGCCATCGTCATGGAGGTCGCCACCGGCCAAGTGCTGGCGGCGGTGAGCAACCCGACGTTCACCTACGAGCAGTTGCGCGATCATCCCGAGGAAGTCTGGGGCGATCAACTTAATCGCACTTGGTTGAATCGTGTGGTGGCCATGCCGTATGAGCCTGGCTCGACGGTCAAGCCGCTGGTGCTTTCCGCTGCGGTCACCGAGGGCCGCATCGCCCCGGGCCAGACCATCACCTGCAACGGCTATCTCGACCCCGGTCACCCCGGTCGCTATCGCTGTTGGATTTTCAAGAGCTACCACCGCACGCACGGCCCGCTGGCCGGGCCGGAGGCCATCGCGCGGAGTTGCAACGTTTTTTTCTACACCTTGGGTCGCAGGCTTGGGGCCGCGCTGTTGGTGCAGTGGTATGGGCGTTTTGGTTTGGGCGCGGTGACCAACTGCGGCCTGCTCGAAGAGATGCCCGGCGACCTGCCCGACCTGTCGCTGGCCAACCAGCGCAATAGCGGCTTTGAGGACGCCGACGCGGTGCAGATGGGCATCGGCCAGGGGCCCATGCGCTGGACGGTGATTCAGGCGGCCTCGGCATACGCGGCGATTGCGCGGGGCGGGTATTACCTGCAACCGACGTTCGTGGCCGAGGCGGGTGGTGAACCGGTTCGGCAGGAGGGACGTGATATGGGCTTGGACCCGCGGGGCGTGGACATGGCCTTGCGCGGGTTGTACGAAGCCGCCAACGAAGACTATGGCACGGCCCATCATTTGAGTGGCCTGTCGCGGGAAAAGACTTTCAACGTCGAGGGCGTGGTGGTGCGTGCCAAGAGTGGCACCGCCGACGCCGCCCCGCAGCGGGTGGATTCCGATGGTGATGGCCGGATCACGGGCAACGACCGCATCGTGCGCACGGGGGATCACAGTTGGGTCATTGCGATGGTGGGCAAGGAGGGGGATGATCGGCCGCGGTACATCGTGGCGGTGGTGGTGGAATACGCTGGCAGCGGCGGCGCGGTGGCGGGACCAATCGCCAACCAGATCATCCACGCCCTACGGATTGAAGGGTATTTGTAATCTTTTTTTAACCGCGGATGAGCGCGGATAAAACGTTGTGAACCACCAAGAACACCAAGAGCACTAAGGACAGCCAATTCATTGAACACGAAGACACGAAGAAGACAAATGAAACGCATGAATCAATACAAACTCTTTTCGCCTTCCTTCGTGTCTTCGTGTCTTCGTGTTCCAATGGACTTATCTGCGTTCATCCGTGTGTATCCGCGTTCATCCGCGTTATAAAAAAGTCATCCCAAGCCATCGCCCCTCATCATGCACGCCCTGATTCAACGCATCTCCGACCTCTTTCGTCCACACGCCGGCTGGCTGACGCTCTTGGCGGCTGTCTGCCTGGCGGGCATCGGCATCGCGGCCATCGCCACCGTTCCCCTCGACGCCGGCGGGGCCGGCACCGATTACGCCGTCAAACAAACCAAGTGGCTCATCATCGCCTTGGTCATCATGCTGCCCTTGACTCTGCCGCATACAAAACTCATCGGCGGCCTGGCGTACCCGCTTCTCATCGCCACCGTCGCCATGCTCGGTTTTGTCATCCTCCCCTTCATGCCCGAATCCATCGTTCCGGTGCGCAACAACATCCGCGCCTGGATCGACCTGAAGTTCATGCTCTTCCAACCCTCTGAACTGGCCAAGATCGCCTTCATTCTCGCCCTGGCCTGGTACCTCCGGCACCGCGACAGTTACCGCACCCTCACCGGTCTGCTGTTGCCGTTCGCCCTGTTGTTAATCCCCGTACTGTTGATTCTGAAGCAACCTGACCTCGGCAGCGCCATGCTCTTTGGGCCCGTGCTATTCGCCATGCTCGTCGCCGCCGGGGCACGCATGAAACACATGGGAACCTTGGCGGCCTTGACGCTACTGGGCTTGGCGATGAACCTCTTGATCATCCTCTACGCTCCGCCTTGGATGCAGGTGCTCAAGGGCTATCAGCGCGACCGCATCATCGCCATGATCGACCTGATGCAGGGTGGCACACGCTACATCGCCGACCAGGCCTACCAGCAGAACATCGGCATGACGCTCATCGGCTCGGGCCAAGGCGTCGGCCTAGGCGCGGCCCGCGCCGAGACCATTCTCCGCTACAACCCGCTGCCCGAAGCCCACAACGACATGATCTTCGCCGTCATCGTCAACCGCTGGGGCTGGAGCGGGGCCATGATCGTGCTGTCGCTTTTCGTGTTGCTCGTCGGGTCGTTTCTGGTGATCGCCGCGCGGAATAAAAACCCCTTTGCCCGTCTGGTGGTGGTCGGTTTCGCGGCCTTGATTTTCACACAGATGACCATCAACATCGGCATGGCGGCGGGCCTGCTGCCGGTCATCGGCATCACCCTGCCCTTTGTCAGCTACGGCGGTTCGAGCTTGGTCACCGCCTTCATGATGGTCGGCCTGACGATGAACTTCGCCGCCACCCGCCCCGCCATCATCACCCGCCCCAGCTTCGAATACGACTACGCCGACGCCATATAAAAATCAACAACCCACCCCACGCGCCCAAACAACGCTTGCGGTTTAGCGCTGCCACATCAAGTTCTTTTGAACTGTTTTTCCAGATCGCGCAGTGACAGCCGAATCGTCGTGGGTCGGCCATGCGGGCAATTGCTGGCGCGCTCCACCTGCTCGCGTTGCGCCAACAGGGCCGCAAGCTCTTCGGGCGACATGCGATCCCCCGCCTTGACCGCCGCCTTGCACGACATCATGTCCAGCACCTCGTGCAGCACGGCCTCGTCCACGTTGCCATCCCCCTCCCCGGCACTCACCTCAAACTCGCCGTCGTCGGCCCGATCCAGCAACTCCTCCATGAAGGTCACCGGATCGACCCCGCGATCAAACAGAAAGGTCGAAAAAGCGTGAATGCCAAGCGCATCAGGCCCCATCGCCTGGGCCTCGATGCCCAAGCGCTTCAACAGCGGTTGCAACTGCTCGACCAAGGCCATCTGTCGCGGCGGAAGGTTGAGCATAGCGGGCATGAGCATCCGCTGACTTTCCAAATTGCCCCGCGAGGTCACCCTCTTGCGCAACTCCTCGAACATCACCCGCTCATGCAGCGCGTGCTGATCGATGATGAGAATCCCCGCTTCATCCTGCGTCACGAGGTAACTCTGATGCACCTGCAACACGCCTTGCGCTTGCAATACTGGCGGAACAGATTGCCCGCCAGTGATCGCGTCACCAAACGGCGCAGGTGTCTGCGAAGGAGTCAACAGCGGTTCATCGGCTATGGCCGGGTCTTCCTGTGCCAAGGCCTCCTTGACCTGCTGATAGACAAAGCCCTTCTGCGTCGGGTCCATGCGGCGGAAGTAATCGACAAACCCCTGGGTGGAAATCGGCCCGCCCCCCCCGCCCCCGGAGCCCCCGCCCCCGGAGCTTTCATCCCCGGTACCACCACCTCCGCCGGTTGAACGTGAAGGCCAGGATGAACCGTTGAACACTGAGGCGGCACGATTGAAACCTGAACCCATCGAAGCTGCCGGCGTCAGGTCGGCGCCGATGAGTCGTTGACGCAAGGCCGAGAGCACCAGGCCGTGAATCCGCTGCGGCTCACGGAAGCGGACTTCGGTCTTGGCCGGGTGGACATTGACATCCACTGCGGAGGCTGGCATGTCGATGCACATCACCGCCACCGGCTGCTGATCGGGCGGCACCAGCCCGCGATAAGCCTCGCGCACCGCGTGCGCTAGGTTGCGATCCTTGATCGGCCGACCGTTGACGCAGAGATACTGAAACTTACTCGTGGCCCGCGCGATTTCCGGCCGACCCGCAAGGCCCCAGAGGTGATAACCCCCGGCCCCGCCAACTCCGCCCGGCCCGTCCTCAACCTGCTCGCGGTGATGATCCTCAAACTCCAACAGTCCGTCGTCCAACTCCTTGCCCAGCACTTCCAGGCAACGTTGCCGCCGCGAAGCCGTGGCCGCCACCTCCAGCGTCTTGCGGCCGTTGTGCGAAAGGGTGAATGCCACCTCGCAACGCACCATCGCGATGCGGCCCACCAATTCCGCGATGTGGCCAAACTCGGTCGAAGCGGCGCGCATGAACTTGCGCCTGGCCGGGGTGTTGAAAAACAGGTCCCGCATCTCGATGATCGTCCCCCGCGCCGCGGCCACCGGCGTCACCGGGCCAACCGTGTCACCGCTGGCGTCGAGCATCGCCCCGGCCTCAGCGAGTTTGCCCTCGACTGTGGCCCGGCTGACGATCCGCAGGCGACTCACCGATGCGATCGACGCCAATGCCTCGCCGCGAAAACCCAGCGTGGCGATCGATTCCAACTGTTCGGGCCGCTGCAACTTGCTCGTGGCGTGCGCCGCGATGGCCAAGGGCAGTTCATCGGGGGCAATGCCCAGCCCATCATCGCTGATGCGGATGAGTTGCCGACCACCTTCTTCGATGGCGATGTCGATGCGCGTGGCCCCGGCGTCGAGGCTGTTTTCCACCAGTTCCTTGACCACGCTGGCCGGCCGCTCGATCACTTCGCCGGCGGCGATGTGGTTGACAAGCAACGGCGGCAGCAGGGCAATGGGCATGATCCCCATCCTACCGCGCGGGCCTTTCACTCCCGCGTGTAGGAGCCAAAGGGCGTAAGCCCTCGGTCGATGGTGCAAGGGCGTTCTTGCGCACGGTGACATCCGTCCACAGGCTTACGCCTTGCGGCTCGGACAAGGCAACCCCGTCGGCTCTGATCTGACTTGCCTACGATGCCTTTATGAGCGACGCACAACACAACATCTATCAGCACGTCAAGGGCTTTCTCAATGACGCCATGGACCACTTGGGCATTGAGGGCGAGATGCAGACGTTGATGACCTGCCCCTACCGCGAAGTGCAGTTTGAGATTCCCATTCGCCGTTGCGATGGGGGTTTCAAGGTTTTCCGTGGGTTTCGCGTGCAGCACAACCAAAGTCGCGGGCCGTTCAAGGGCGGATTGCGCTATCACCCCGAGGTGGACTTGGATCACTTTCGCGCCTTGGCTTCGGCGATGACTTGGAAATGCGCCTTGGTGGACATTCCCTTTGGCGGGGGCAAGGGCGGCATCGACTGCGATCCTCGGAAGCTGACGCGGGAGGAGTTGGAGGCATTGACCAAGGCCTTTGTCGATCGCCTCGGGCCGTTGATTGGGCCGGACCAAGACATTCCCGCGCCGGACATGGGCACGGGTCCTCGTGAGATGGCGTGGATTGTCGATGCTTATGCCAAGCACAACGGTTTTGAGCCGGGCGTGGTGACGGGCAAGCCTTTGGCGTTGGGTGGCTCGCCGGGTCGCACGGCCGCGACGGGCCGGGGTGCGATGCTCACAGCCGTGTGGGGCTGCGATGCCGCGGGGATTGACATCAAAGGGGCGACGGTGGCGATTCAGGGCATGGGCAACGTCGGCCGCTGGGCTGCGGAACTGCTGGAGCAGAAGGGTGCGAAAGTGGTGGCGGTGAGTGATTCCAAGGGCGGGCTGCACAATCCCGAGGGGCTGCACCTTGGGCCGATCATCGCCGCCAAGGAAGACAAGAGCGCCAACCGCCATGTGGGCGATGTCGATGTTGAGGCCAAGCGGATTGATAACGCGGAGTTGCTGGCGCTGGATGTGGATGTGCTGATTCCCTCGGCCTTGGGGGGCGTCATCACCAGCGACAACGTGGCGGACATCAAGGCCAAGCTCATCGTCGAGGCGGCGAACCTGCCGACGACTTACGAAGCCGCCCAGGAGCTTGAAAAGCGGGGCGTGCGGATCGTGCCGGACATCCTGGCCAACGCCGGCGGGGTGACGGTGTCGTATTACGAATGGGTGCAGAACCGCCAGCGATACCGTTGGGATGAGGAGCGGGTCAACCGCGAGATGGAGACGGCCTTGCGCGGCGCTTGGGAAACGATGCGCAAGCGTTCCGAGCATGACAAGATCAGTCACCGTCTGGCGAGTTATGTCATCGCGGTGGAGCGGGTCAAGGAGGCGATTGAACTGCGGGGATTTTGAGGCATGGCTGGGTGACGCAAGAGGAGCCAGGCCGTAGGCTATGGAGCATGAACGCCAAGCGGCCCAACATTCTGCTTATCACGACCGATACCCAACGGTGGGACTCACTGAATTGCATGGGCAATCCGTGGGCGATTTCACCCAACTTGGACCGACTGGCCCGGCAGGGGGTGTTGTTCGAGCAGGGACACACCAATTCCCCGGTGTGTGGCCCGGCTCGCTGCTGTCTGCTTACGGGCACGCATGTTCCCATCCACGGCGCTATCGAGAACAACTTCCAACGGCGCACGGAGTTGACGCCGTTTACGGATCATCTTGCCCAGGCGGGTTACCGCAACATCATGGTGGGCAAGACCCACTTCAAGGGGCCGATCCCCGATTCATTTCATGCTCAGCATGTGCTTCAGGGCGAGAAGAGCGCCAACAACGATGACTTCTACGGCCAACACATGGCGCGGCACGGCCATGACCGCGGCACGGCCCATCCCAACCCTGTCGGTGAAGACATATTTTGCGATGCGTTTCTCACCGATGTGATGATCGATGAATTGCGCCGGCATCAGTCGGGCGCTGGCTCTGAGCCGTTCTTCGCGTTTCTGTCGATGCTCAGCCCGCATGGGCCGATCGACCCGCCCGGACGGTGGGCGACCCTCTACGACGATGTCCAACTGCCGCCGCTGAATTACGTGCCCGGCGAAACCGAGCGTCACCCGCAGGCGGAACGCGAACTCACGTTGTTTGGGCGCGGCCTGAATCGCTTGGCTTTCCCCGACGGCCGCAACCCCGACATGAACCACATCGATCGCTGGCGCAAGCTCTACTACGGCTTGTGCGCTTACTGCGATCATCAGGTCGGCCGCTTGATGACTTGGCTCGATGAGGCCGGTCTCCGTGAGAACACGCTGGTCATCTTCACCTCCGATCACGGCACGACGCTCTTTGACCACGGCTTTGAAAACAAGCACACCTTCTTTGATTCTTCCTGGCGGGTGCCGATGATTTTGAGCATGCCCTCGGTGCTGCCGGTTAATGAGAGGCGGGGCTTCGCCATGTGGACGGACCTCACCGCCACCATCCTCGCCGCCGCGGGGGTTGAATGCGATACCGTGCAAGGCTTCAACCTGTTTGACCCTTTGCGACGGATGGAGCCCAGCCCCCGCCAATGCGCCATCGGTGGCGTGTACGAAACCGTTGCCCTTGCCACCCAACGGTGGAAGTTGGAGTATTGTTTTTTGGATGGCAACGGCCGACTCTTCGACCGGGCCAATGACCCGTGTGAACAGACCGACCTTTATCGAAACGACGCGAACCGTGAAGTGCGAGACCACTTGTTGCGCGCGCTGCTCACTTGGCGTGGCGAATTAACGGACATCCAAGGCCTGCGCCAGCGCAAGTCTGGAGGCGGAGTGGTGGCGACACACTTGAATCAATCGGTGCATAAGCGCACGGGGTTGGACGCGGAAATGCACTTGCAAGAACGGGTGGGGGAAGTCGTGAGCATGGAGATGTGATTCCTGAGGAGCGCTAAACAGCAAGCTTGCTGTTTAGCGCTCTTTGATAATCGTCAAGTTTTGGGATTCAAGACTAAACTACAGCCATGAACCACGCGACAACCGTCAAACTGGGGTTGATTCAGCACGCCTGCGGGGCGGATCGGGCAGTCAATTTCGCCACGGCCGCGCGACTAATCCGTGACGCCGCCGCCAAGGGGGCGCGGATCATCGCCACCCAGGAACTTTTCCTGAGCACCTATTTCTGCCAGACCCAGGATGAAGCCAACTTCGCCCTGGCCGAGCCGATCCCCGGACCGACGTCGCAAAAGCTCTGCGAGTTGGCCAAGGAACTGGGCGTCGAACTCACGGCCTCGCTCTTTGAAAAGCGCGCGCCGGGCCTCTACCACAACACCTCGATCATGATCGACCCGGCTGGCCAAATCATCGGCAAGTACCGCAAGATGCACATCCCCGACGATCCGCGGTTCTACGAAAAATACTACTTCACGCCCGGCGATCTGGGCTTCAAATCCCAGCAACTCCGCGACGTGAAAACGGGCATGTTGGTCTGTTGGGATCAGTGGTATCCCGAAGCCGCCCGGCTCACGGCCTTGCGCGGGGCGGAGATGCTTTTCTACCCCACCGCCATCGGCTGGTACCACGGCGAAACCCCCGCCGACCGCAAGCAGCAGCAGGAAGCCTGGCAGACGATCCAGCGCGCCCATGCGATTGCCAACGGCGTGTTTGTGGTGGCGATCAATCGCATCGGCGTCGAGGGCGACCTGAAGTTCTGGGGTTCATCCTTCGTCAGCGATCCGGGCGGAGTCATCATCGCCCAAGCGCCAGCCGAGGAGGAGTGCGCATTGGTGGTCGAGTGCGACCTCAAACGCATCGAGGAAATCCGTCACGGCTGGCCGTTCCTGCGCGACCGCCGCATCGACGCCTACGAGCCGATCAGCAAGCGATTCATTGATTGAGCATGACCCCCGCCCCTTAGTGCGTCAGCAGCACCAAGTTGTCGCGGTGGACGACCTCGGCGTAGGCGGGGCGGCCGAGGATTTTTTCAAACTGCGTCGAGCGTTTGCCCAGAATCAGCGCCAGTTCCACCGCGCCGTAGTTGCACAGGCCGCGTGCCAGTTCGGCCCCGACGGCATCACGCAAAAGCACCACCTCGCCACGCTCAAAATCCCCGTCCACGGCGGTGATGCCCGTGGCCAGCAGGCTCTTGCCCCGTTGGCACAGGGCGGTCACCGCGCCGTCGTCGAGCGTCAGCACGCCTGCGGGCCGCTTGGTCAGACCGATCCAGCGACGGCGACTGTCGAGCTTGCGCGGGCGGGGGACAAAAATTGTTCCTAGCCCCGCGGACTGTTGCGGATCAAAGAGGCGTTCGAGCACCTTCTCCGCCCGGCCATGCGCGATGACCGCCACTTCGCCGGCCTCGGTGACGATGCGCATGGCGTCGAGCTTCGACCCCATGCCACCCGTGCCCAAGCCGCTCTTTTCCTTGCGCGTCAGGCCCCCGGCTTCGACCAGGTCATCGACCAGATCGACCCGTTGCCCCTTGGCGTCGAGCAGGCCATCGACGACGCTGAGGATGACCAAAGCCTCGGCCCGCAAAGCGTTGGTCGTCAGGGCCGCGAGCATGTCGTTGTCGCCGAAACGCAGTTCATCGGTGGCCACGGTGTCGTTTTCGTTCAAGATGGGAATGGTGTCCCATTCTTGGAGCCGGGCGACACAGTTGCGGATGTTGAGGAAGCGGACGCGGTCGTCGAAGTCGCCACGGGTCAGGAGGAGTTGGGCGACGTGGAGTTGGTGGCGGGCGAAGGCCCCGGCCCAGTGATCCATGAGCCGGCGCTGACCCACGGCCGCGACGGCCTGTTGCTCGGCGACATCGGCGGGTCGGCGATTCAGGCCCAGTTCCACCATGCCGCAACCCACCGCGCCACTGGAGACCAAGGTCACCCGCATCCCGCGCTTTCGCAAGGCGACGATCTGGTCGGCGATCTGGTCGAAGAACGGCAGGTCCAGCCCGCGCTGTTTGTTCGGCCGGGCAAGCAATTGTGTGCCAAGCTTCACCACCACGTGGCGGGCGTTGGCAAGGACGGTTTGACGCAGGGTGGTGGAGGGCATGGGGGAGGGGGAAGTCTTGAGTCTTGAGGCGGAGCGCTAAACAGCAAGCTTGGGTTTGGGAGCAACAGTTGAATCTAAACTCAAGGTGTAATTCTCAGGTCTTAAATCTCAAGTCTCAAGTCTCAAGACTCTCGGGTGGTCTTGACGATCTGGGCAAACTGTGCGGCCAACTTCGTCAAGCCGTCCCAGTCCTTGGCTTTGAGGAGGTCTTTTTTCACCAGTGAACTGCCCACACCCAGGCACACAGCCCCGGCCTTGAGCCAGTCGGCGGCGGTGTTCAGGTCCACGCCACCTGTCGGCGTCAGTTTCAACTGCGGCATCGGTGCCAGCACGTCTTTCAAATAGCCCGGCCCGAAATGATTGGCGGGGAAGACCTTGACCACATCCGCCCCGGCCGTCCAAGCGGTGATGATTTCCGTGGGTGTCAACGCGCCGGGGATCACCGGCTTGCCGTAGCGGTGCGCCATGGCGATGACTTCCAGATTCAGCGTCGGCGCCACGACGAATTGCGCCCCGGCCAGAATCGCGGCCCGGCAAGTCTCGGCGTCCAGCACGCTGCCCACGCCGATGACCGCGTCGGCGCCCATCGCTTCGTTGGCTTTGGCAATGGCGTCCAACGCGCCAGGGGTGGTCATGGTGATTTCGCTGAACACCACGCCGCCTTCGCGCAGAGCCTTGCAGACATCGACGAGTTGGTTGGGCGAGTCAGCGCGGATGACGGCGACGAGGCCGGTGGCTTCCATCTGCGAAACAAGGGCGTGGCGCGAAGCGGGCATGGCGTGGTTCCGTGGAGGTGGGTTATTGCGAATTGCGGTGTGAATGGGGCATGATAACAATCCCAGATATTGGCCATGATTGGCCGCGTGGTTTCAGGCGCGGTGCGCCAGGGCGTCTTGGAGGCGGGAGAGATGAGCGCGAATCATTTTGCGGCGGGTTTCGTCGATGTCGCGGTGGCCGAAACGCACTTCGTAGAAGTGATCCGTCAGTGCCACCACCGGCTCGAAACTCAGGGGCTGGGCCTCGGCCAACTCTTTGGCGAAACCGGCGGGGGTCTGCCAACTCGGGCGGTGGTGACCGTGGCGTTCGAGCATGTCGAGCATGACCAGATAGAAGCGCAGGCGTTTGGAGAGCGCCCGGCGTTGACGGGCGGGCAGCCGGGTCAGTTGCAGCGCCACCAGCCGCCGCCGACGCACGATGGCGATGCGGATCAGGGACACGATGCCCACCGCGATGGCCAGCACGATCACGGCCATGATGGTGTAACTCAGGGCGTCGAACTTCCAGTTGTCGATGAGTTGGCGGAGGTAGGCCGCCACCCAGCCAAGCATGGTGTCCTGGTCCTTGCTGGACTTGCGAAACTGCGTGCGCACGCCGTCGAGCATGGCGTCGCGGGTCTCCTTGTCAAAGGCGATGACCTTGCTGAGCCAGGCAAACTCGATGTGTTCATAGACTTGGCGAAACCAGGTGAGATACGACCCGCCTCGCTGATGCTCGGCGAGGAGTTCGGCCGGTGGCGTAGGGTCGAAAGTGCGCCAGCCCTGGCCGGGGATGTCGATCTCCGCCCAAGCGTGGGCATCGCTTTGCCGCACCACGTAGTAGCCCCCAACGCTGTTGTAATCATGCGCCACGTAGCCCGTGATCACGCGCGCCTTCATGCCCAAAGTGCGAACCATCGCCACCAGGCCCGAGGCGAAAAGCTCGCAGTGGCCTTGGCGGGTGGTGAGCAGGAAGTTGGCCAGCGGATCGCCGGTCGAAACGGGGTTGGTCAGCGTGTAACGGTAGTGGTCGTGAAGGTAATCGGTGAGGATTTGCGCGATGCGGGCCTGGGTGTCGCCGTCGAGTGCTTCCGGGACGGCGGCTGCTTGGTTGGATATTTCCGTGTCAAGGAGCGGCAGGCCGTGAGGCTTGAGAATGTCCAGCGCCAGCTTGCGGATTTGCGCCGCCTGCACGCTCCAGCCTCGGGCATAGTTTTCTTCAGTCTGATGAGGCGGCGCAGCCTCCGGCCGCTGACGGCGCATGGCGGCCTCGGTGGGACGCAAGAGCCGCTGATAGGCCTCGAACACGTCGGCGTCGGGCGTTAGCGGTGAACGCAGGCGATAGACCACCGCCCCGGTGGTGGCCCCGGCGGCTTGCAGCGTGCCATCACGGGGATTGAACAAGGCGCTGCCCAGGGTGGGGCTTTCGACCCAAGTCATGGGCAGGAGGGTGAAAAGCGTGCGTTGGCTGCTGGTACGCAGGGTGATGTCGGCTTCGATGACCGGGCCGCCGGCGGGTTCGGGTGCCAGTCGTTTGCCGCCGGTGGGCAAGTCGATGGGCATGTCGTACCACGCCAGGCCGGGGCCGCGGCTCCAGACGTGGCTGACGGGGTTGTAGGTGTCCAAGGCCGCGCCGCGCAAGCGCCAGGGTTGACCGTCGCTGGAGCCGATGTCGGCATCGTGGAGGCGGACGCTCAAATTGAGCATCGGCTCCTTGCTCCCGGCCAGCGGCGCCGGGACGCCAAGATCGATTTCACGTGAGAAGCCCACCTGTCGGCCGGCGATGGAGTGGCTCATGTCCGCGCCTTCCAAGGGCGTGGAAAAGCGGCTGGTGCGGGGCATAAGGACAAAGACCACCAGGGCCGTGGCCATGCACGCCAGGCCGATGGCCAGCGCCATGCCGCGCAAGTGCCAACGGTGGCCGCGACCCACGACCACCTTGGGCCGCTGCACCTCGACGCCTTGAGGGGCTTGCGACTGGCGGGCTTCGAGAATGCGGTCGCTGGTGCCCTTGATCTGAAACAGCAGCACCGTGCCCAAGGCCAACACACCGTAAACGCCCAGCATCACGCCGAAGACCACGGAGTAGGACAGCACGCTGGCGCCGACCATTTGCAGCAGGCTCAGCACCAGCAGGAGGGCGTAATCGCGGTTGCGTTTTTCGCCGTAGAGCTGGAGCACTTGGAGCCACATCGTCAGGTGGCCGATGGCGATGATGAGGTTGGTGTTGTGGAAGTAGAAGATGTCGAGCATGACCCAGGCCACGGCGATGACGGCACCGGTCATGATGACGCTCTGGGGCAGGGGCTTGCCGGTGGGGCCTTCGACGACGTACCACGACAGGGCGACCAAGGCCCCGGAGATCAGCAGCATCTCGGGGTTCTGCTCGGCCATGCAAAACGCCAGGATGCCCAGCAGCACTTGGATGAAAACCAGCCTGCGGAAGAGGTAGATCAGGCCCATTGATCACCTCCGCGCGTCGCGCCGATGGTGGCGTTGGACATGGCCGGGCCACCGCTGGATTGCTGCCGCTTGGAGCGCGGCGCGATGCCCCGCGCCAGCAGTTGTGACGAGTCGGTTTGCGCCGGGTGCAGGTGAGTTTCAAGATGATCGGCGTCCAGCAGCAGACACTTGCCGGCCAGCCCCCCGGTGCCAAACTTGTCGGCTCCCTCGCCGGCGCGCACCGCCACCGTCGGCTCCAAGGCTGGCATGGGGGCACCAGCTTTGATCTCCTGGGCATCCAGCAGTGACAACGCTTCGAGCAATCGCGCCCGATGAGGCAGGCTGTGATGCACGCGGAAGGTCAGACCGGGCAGGCCGGTGACGACCATGCCGACCTGAAAGCCCTGGAGATGCGCCCCGCAGATGACCGAAGCCGCCAAGGCAATGGCGCGTTCGTTGGCGTCATCCAGCCCGGCGGGGTGCGGACGGGTTGGGGCGGGTGTTTTGAAGTACGACCAGCGGAATGTCCGCTTGGCCGCGGCGCGGGTTTCGTTTTGTGAATGTCCCGACGCCAGGGTCAGCAGCATCACCAGTCGCGGCGGGCTGGGCTGGGTCAGTTCACGGCAGATCATCTGCCCCGTCTTGGCCGAGTGCCGCCAGTCGATGGAGCGCAGCGAGTCGCCGGGGCGGTAGCGCCGCAGGCCGAAGAACTCCTCGGTTCCGCCGGCGCGATCCACCTGCAAATGCCCCGCCGGGTCGAGCTGCGTCAAGCGATACCACAGGTGCCGCCCCACGCGATAGAGCGGCGGGTAGATGAGCACCTTGTCCCGCTGCTCGTACACGCAGACCCGACGAATGACGCCGAAGGGAAAGGTGGTGCTCACCTCGATGCGCTCGAAGGGCAACTCGCCTCGCCGCCGTGGCCAGCAGACGGCCTCGGCCTGCACGACCTGCCTCGGCCCCACATGCACGGCCCAGCCCAGGGGCGCGCCGGTGAGCCGGGGACGGGCTTCGGTCAAAGGTGTGGTTTCGCGCCGTCGCCATGAGCCAGTGTTCCACGCCTCTTGGATCACGAGGTTGAACAAGGGCATGAAACGTTTGGTGTTGTGGATTTGGTAGCGAAGCACCATCGTTTCGCCAGCGACGGCGTGCTGCGGGGTGAGGCGTTCGATGACCAGGCCACGCATGGAGTACCAGGCGATGACGATGGAGACGCCCAGCCCGCCGACCATCAGGCCGAAGGACCAGAAGAGCAGGTTGTTCTGGGTGAGGAAGGCCGCGGCCAAGAGCAGCGAGGCGACGACGATGTAGAGCAGCCCGCCGCTGCCAACCCGCAACCGTGTTGTGACGAGTTGTGCGGGCATGGACTCATGTTCCGTCGTCGGGGGAAACGCGGCTTCATCGGCTCAGGGCATCGCCGGCCTCTTGCGTCTCGCGGAGGATGTCTTTCGTTGGGCGGTACGAATCCCTGCCGGGCGAAAGGGTGATGAGCAACCGCTTGCCACTGCCGGGCATGGGCAATGTGGCTACGGCGGTCTGGAAGCCGGGCTTGGAGGCGACGACGCGAATCTCGTATTCCAGGAAACCCGCGCCGGTGGCATCGGTGCCCAAGGCGAACGTGCCACGATCATCACTGGCGATCGGCGCGAGACGTTGGGGCTTCATCTCGCTGGGATCGACGACGACTTCGATGGTGGCGTCGGAAACGGGGATGACCGACCCCGCCGCCTTGAGCCGGACGTCCGAAGCGCTGACGACCTGCACCATTGAGATCGGCCCTTCGATGACCGTCCCTTGCATCTGATACCCCGCGCACCCGCCGAGGATGCCCACGAAGATCGCCATCAGCGCCACCAGCGCGACTCGCAAGCCCACGGATGCCGTCGCCGCGACGGCTTCCGTGGGATGACCCAAGGATTCTCCTCGCGCACTTCGACACAACAGAAGTAACTCATTCATTATCCGTCCCTTTCGCATTGTTTCCCGACCCTTCCGCCTCATCACCGGCAGCGGCTTTCTCCCCCTCTTGGGCAAACAATTCCTTCTGCTGCGACCCCAACCCGCTTTCACCAGTCTTCTTGCGTTGCGTGGCGAACTCCTCGACTCGCGGCAAATCCTTTAAGGACGCCAAACCGAAAACTTCCAGAAACGTTTTGGTCGTGCCGTAGAGCATGGGCCGACCGATTTCCTCGGCCCGGCCGGTGATCTTCACCAATCGCCGCTCCATGAGGGCGCGGATCATCTCCCCGCTGGCCACGCCGCGCACCGCCTCCACATCGGCCCGCAGCACCGGCTGCTTGTAGGCGATGATCGCCAGCGTTTCCAAGGCCGCGGGACTGAGCTTGGTCTGCACCCGCGACTTGTGCAGGGCGGACACCACCCCGGCGTGTTGGGCGTGGGTAAAAATCTGCCACCCCCCGGCGAGTTGCTCGATGGAAAACGCCCGCCCGGTTTCGCGGTAATGGGCGTTGAGCGCTTCGATGGCGGCAGTCACATCCTTGGGCGTCGTGCCCCCGGCCACTTCGGCGAGTTTGGCCACGGACAGGGGCTTGTCACTGCTGATCAGCGCCGCTTCCACCACCACCGCCAAGGAAGCCGCGTCGCGGGTCGGCGGGGGAGTGGGTGCCTGCGTATCCTGCGTCAGGGACGCATCCTGTGAGTCAGTCGCATCGGAATCCTGTGTCATCCCCGCATTGTAACGCCCGCGCCGGCTTGTCAGAGCCGACGGGCGTAAGCCAGCGGGGGATGGAGCCAAGGCGCGCGATCGCACGCACGGGCCAGATCGACCGAGGGCTTACGTCCTTCGGCTCTGTTGATCGATATTGCCAGTCGCCTCATGCCTTGAACGTGTAAACCGTCTGCCAACGAACCGTCTGCCTCGGTGCCACGCGCAAGGGCACGAAAAACTCCGGGCAGATCGACGGGCTGCGACTCCAGAGCACCACCCGGCCCGGGGCACGATCACCGGCGATGGTCACTTCGCCACCCGTCTCCCGCCGGCGCATCGTCGCCCGGTACGGACCGGCGTTTTCGTGGCCCAGCACCCGCATCCAGATGGCGTCATCCCCTTCCAAGGAGCCGGTGATCTTCATGGTTCGACCCTCGCAACGCACAATCGCCGGGCCTTTCAAATCCTTGATCCGCGGCTCAAAATGCCAGTCGATTTCCAGCCCCGGCCCAATATCACGACGATCATCAAACACCATGAAGTTGTGCCCGTAGTGCTCCGTCTCGATTTCCCGCTGGCCCAAGTTCGTCAGCGAGCGTTGCACCGTCAACGTCGGTTGATCGTGCCCCAGCCGCAGCGTCTTGACGTAGCGATACGACCAGCCTCGCGGCCCCACCAGGGTCTGGGCGAAGCGGGCCACATCCAAGTCGTTGATGACCTGCCACGCGGGCAATTGCGCCCAGGCGTAATTGCGGGCGAAGCTGTAAGGCTCGTCATCGGGTCGCACCAACTCGCCCACGCCGATCTTGACAAAAGTGTCGCCCGGCCGGGCCTCGTCAAAACCGACCGCCCCGTTGATGCCGAACTCCTCGGCCAGCCCCGGCACATGGTCATGATGCGTCGGGTCGTGTTGCTCCACCAGCGGTGCCAAGTAGGTGTGCGCCCCGCAGGTCACTCGGCTGACCAGCCCGGCGTGATCGAAGCGCACGCCCCGGTAATGGCCGGCTTGGGCATCGGGCAGCGCGAGTTGCACTTGGAGTTGCTCCGTCGCCAAGCGCAAGGCCGGGTAACCCGTTGGCGTGCGGGTGTTGGCGGCATCGGAGGGGGTGTTGGTGGAAACGGTGCTCATGGAAAAATCTCGCGGGTAAAAATAGAACGGCATTCTACTTTCATGGCCGCGGGATGGAAGTCCGGGATGACCGCGCCACATCGGATCCGTGAAGCGCAAGGTTGCGACGAGAAGTGGGGGGATGTTGGGCCGTGGGCTGACGCACTGCGATTTCGACCATCGTTCTTCGGCGGATCATTCCTCGCCGTAAGGAATGTCGGGGCGTGAGGGCATGTGCTGTTGCAACTCATCGACGGTCGTGCGTTCGGAGAGGGGGTACTCGCGGACGTAACTGGCGCGGGCCAAGAGATGCGTTGCGGCGGGGGTGGTGAGGAACTGGAAGAAGATCGCCAAGAAGCCGCGGAAAGCGACGTTGGGATGGTCGATGGCGAAGAAGATGATGGCTCCGAGGATGACCATGACGATGCCCAGCGTGCCGGCCTTTCCCGCCGCGTGCATGCGACAGAAGATATCCGGCAGGCGGAGCAGGCCGATGGCCGTCACCACGATGAAAAACGTGCCGATGAGCAGGCAGACGGCGATCATGATTTCAGCGATTAGCGGCATGATGAATGTCTTGAGTCTTGAGGGATGAGTCTTGAGGCTCCGTTTTCACGCTTGCGGTTTAGCGCCTCGTGAACGTTAGAACACCCGGCCCTTTTCCAGATACCGCGCCACCGCGGCCGAGCCTAGGAACCCCACCAACGTCAACAGCCAGACCGCATCGAAGAAAAGGACCGACTGCCAGAGGATGGAGAGGATGCAAATCACGCCCATGAAGATCGTCGCCAAGGTGTCCAGGGCGATGGCGCGGTCAGGCGCGGCCGGGCCGATGCGGAGACGGTAGAGCACCAGCACGCCCGAAAAAAACATGGCCGTCAGGCAAGTCAGGCAGAGGTAATAGAACCACGGGCTTAGGCCGTTCATTTGTTTTTCTCCGGGGTATTTCCGGGGACGGAGCTTCCGGGGACGGAGCTTCCGGGGGCGGGGGGTCTTGACCATCTCAAGATGTTGTCTTCGAGAGTGGCTTGGATGTCTTTTCGCACCAAGTCGGGATCGGGGCCGACGTCCAGGGCGTGGATGACCAGGGTCTTGCGGTCGTTGGTGATGTGGACGGCAATGGTGCCGGGCGTGAGGGTGATGGAGTTGGCCAGGCTGGTGATTTCCAGATCGGTCTTAACGCGAAGTGGCATGGCCACGAAGCCGGGGCGAATCCGCAACGTGGGACTCAGCACCGTGATGGCCACCTGGATATTGGCCACCACCAAGGCCTTGGTGAACACTCCCAGATAGATGAAGAAATAGTAAATTCGTTTGATCATCGCGGGGCCTCCCCAGTGGCGCTGACCAAGACTTGAGTCACCATCAACGCTTGCGGTTTAGCGTCAATCAGTCTTGCGTGTCCGGTTGCCGAAACGGTCTCTCCGACCGGTTGCATCACACTGTTGATATAGGCCGTGGGATTGAGAATCTCATCGGCCGCATCCCCCGCCAAGCGCAGGAACGGTTGCCCGAAAAGCCCCATGCCCACGGTGAAGAGCACCAGCACCGCCGTCGGTGCCATGAGCCAGCGGTAACCATGCGCCGGCGTTTCCCGAACCTTGTGGCCCCAAAAGCTGTAGGCCCAAATCTTGCTCATCGAATACAGCGTCAGAAAACTCGTGACCAGAGCGGCGGCGAGAATAACCCAGTTGTGCCCCTCGACCGCGGCGCGGATCAAAACGAACTTGCTCAAAAATCCCGAAAACGGCGGCATCCCGGCGAGCGAAAAGGCGGCGATCAGGAACATTCCCGCCGACACCGGCGAGAGGTCCAGCAGCCCGCCCATCTTTTTCAATTCCTGCGTGCCCACCACCTGCTCGGCAATGCCACCGATCAAGAACAGACTCGACTTCACCACGATGTGATGCACGATGTAGAAGATCGTTCCGGCGATCGCCAGCCGCGACACCACGGGGTTACTGCTTGACGCCAACCCCACGCCCATGACCATGTAGCCGACCTGGCTGATGATGTGCCAAGAGAGGATTTTGCGAATCTCCCACTGGCACATGGCACCCATGACACCCAGCACCATCGTAAAGCCCGAAAGCACCAGCAAGGTGTGGGTGGCGAACTGGTGGCCATCCTGGCGGAAGACCACGAGGAAGACGCGGAGCAGGGAATAGACGCCGACCTTCGTCAGCAGGCCCGCGAAGAAGCCGATGACGCCGGCGGGCACGATGGGATACGAATCCGGCAGCCAGAAAAAGACGGGGAAGGCCGCGGACTTCATGGCGAAGACGACCATGAGCATCATGGAGACGGCCGTGACCAGGGCGGCGCGGTCGCCGGTGATCAGGGCGGTGCGCTGCGAGAGGTCCGCCATGTTGAGCGTGCCCACGGTGGCGTAAAGCAGCCCGATGCCCGCGACGAAAAACGTTGAGCCGATGGCGTTGATGGCGATGTACTTCATCGTCTGCCGCACTTGCGCCCGCGAAGCGCCGACCATCATCATGCCGTAGGAGCCGATGAGCATCACCTCGTAGCCGACGAAAAGATTGAACAGGTCGCCGGTGATGAACGACCAGTTGACGCCCAGCAGAATGATCTGAAAGAAGGGGTAGAAGAAGTATTTCTGCTGGGTTTCAGTGACGGTGAAGAAGGTGTAGAAGAGGACAAGGGTGCCCACGCCCATGGAGAGGCAGAGCATGATGGCGGTGAGTCGGTCGGCGACCAAGGCGATGCCGTAGGGCGCGGTCCATCCGCCGATGACGGTGGATTGGATGCCGTGGTTGTCCACATAAAACAGCAGCCAGAAGACAAAGCCCGTCAAGCCGAGGCAGGAGAGCAGGCTGACCACTTTCTCCGTGCGCCGCCACCCGTTGCACAGCGCCAAGAGGATGGCGGTGAGGAAGGGGATCAGCAATGGAAGAATAAGAATTCGCATGGTGTTGAGAATCGTTTCCTTGTCTCATTAACCGCCGATGAACGCGGATGAACGCGGATAAAGAAAAATTATTTTGAAAACCACCAAGCCACCTAAAGCGCCAAAAGGTTTCGTTGGTTAAATTGCTTGGTGACCTTGGTGTCCTTGGTGGTTCATTCTCAATGCCTCTTTCTATGTATTAATCTGCGTTTATTCGTGTTCATCAGCGGTTTCATCCGATCCAATCCCCGCACCACCCCGTTCACGCTGTCGGGCTTCGATCAGGTGCGGCAAGTCGGCGCTTTCATCCACCGGCAACAACTCGGGGTTGTCCGTCTGGTGATCCAGATACACCCGGTAGCAAATCGTCAACAGCAATGCGCCGGTG
>JBBRGB010000018.1:0-24508 GCA_038241095.1 Phycisphaerales bacterium | reverse complement strand
GCCACGGGGGGCGGGGCCATGCTTGATGATCGCGCCGCGGCCGGGGCGGGCGTCCAATCCCTGACCGCTGGAATAGTAAAGATCGCGGTCCACTTCGACGTGGTAAAGCGTCACGTCCGAGCCGGCGACTTCGATGGCCAGGCGGGGCTTGTAACCCACGGGCAGGGGGGGGCGGATGAGAATTCGCGGCACGCCGCCGTCGAGCGCCAGTAGGTCAAACTCCGCCGCCAGAACACGTCGGCCCGCGACCCAGAGACTCGCCTGCTGATCGACGTACCAGAGTTCGACTTCACGCGGCCGGTCGGCGGCAAAGGCCCCAACCTCGCCCGCGGCCAATTCATGGGCCGTGCCATCGGCGGTCACCGCCCGTAGGGTCGCTTTGCCGTCGGCGGCGATTGTCCCTTCGATGTCCACCGTCTGCCCGTCATCGAGTTGATCCCACCGCGCCTGCGTTCGCAGCGTCACCGACAACCCCTCGGCCACGGGTTTGAACGTCGCGGCGATGCGCACATCCTCCACCGGCTCACCGGAAAACTGGCTGATGTCGCCGGTCTTCAAATGGTTGTAGGGATAGCGGGTGGCGGTGGTCATCTGGCCCACGAAGTCGAAGCGAAGCTCGCCGATGTTCTCCCCCTCGCGGGTGGGGGCGGGGGAAAACTGGTAGTGGTTGCCTTGGATGTTCCACGCCTTGCCGTTGTCACCGCTGGGCTGCCAGGGAATGTGCCACGCCTGCCTTCGCAGCCCGGCCAAGGCGTCCTGCGGGTCGCCGCCGTCCAAGGGCACATAATCGCTGTGATACACCGGCTGCCAAACGGCGCGTTGCACTTCGGGCCGGTCGCTTTTGCGTTGGATGTGGAAGGCCGACTGATCCGCGCCCAAGGGCCGTGTGTAGATGTTGCCCTCGACGATCACCAACTCCTCTTGCGGGAGGCCCACCAGGCGCTTGATGTAATTTTCCTCGGGCTTGGTGGGGTTTTTGAAGACCACGGTGTCCCAGCGTTGCGGCTCGGCCAGGCTGTAGAGGTACTTGAGCACCAGGATGCGGTCGCCGGTGCTGACCCGCGTGCCTTGGGCCAGCGGGTTGGGGTAGTGGCACATGGGGCAGAAGGCCGCGACGTTGTTTTCGGTGATGTATTGCCGGCGAAGGGTGCCTTCGCTGACCCTGCCGCCAGTGTTGAACCGGCCCCGTTCGCTGCGCAGGTTGTCGGCCGGGTCGGTGGTGAAGTGGTAGCCGCACTGATCGCAGGTGATGCGCACATGCTCGCCCAAGAGCGTCGGCGCCATCGAGCCGGTGGGAATGACAAAGGCCTCGACGATGTAGGCCCGGAAAACGAAGGCCAGGATGAAGGCGATGACGATGGACTCGACGGTCTCCTTGATGGAGTCGCCGCCGGTGTCGGGCTGGGGCGGGCGTGAAACGGGGCTGGGGATGGTGGTTTGAGCCACGGGCGTTCCTGGTTGGGCGATTGGATCAATTGCGGGAAAGCGGCATTGTAGCGGCAGGCGGGGGCCGCTCTTGGCCGGTTTGTGAACACACTTCGGGGGCATTCGCCAATGACATCATGCGCCGATTTCGCGTGCGGCCCATTGATGCCTTATAGTTCGCTTGTTTTGCCCTCGGGCGCGGATGATTTGTGCGGGCATGGACGACAAACCGACGCCGCATCTGACCAGAAAGACGATATGAGCAAGCCATTGACTGACAACAAACCCAGCGTCAGTGTTTTCATGATTACCTACAATCATGAAAAGTTTATCGTCAAGTCCATTGAATCGGTGTTGATGCAGAAGACGGACTTTCCCGTGGAAATCGTGATTGGCGAGGATTGCTCCACGGATGGCACGGCTGCGATCATCCAGGAATACGAGCGAAAGCACCCCGACAAGATCAAGGCCAAGTATCACCGCCCCAACCTTGGCGTGCTGGGCAATTTGATTGACACCCTGAATCGTTGCCAAGGCAAATACATCGCCATGCTGGAAGGCGATGACTATTGGAACGATCCCCTCAAACTGCAAAAGCAGGTGGACATTCTGGAGCGAAACCCGCAGTACGGCGGGGCGGCCCATTCGGTGCGGGTCGTTGATTCAAAGGACCAGGAACGGCCCTCTTGGTATCCCGTCCCCAAGACAAATGAACTCAACACCGTGCTGATGATCTGGGACGATTACTTCCAAACCTGCTCCTTCATGTTTCGCCGGGAGTTGGTTTCCAAACTCGATTGGTCGGATGTCACCGGCATCGTCGGCATCGACCGCTACCTGATGCTCTCGGCCTCGGTGTTCGGGGACATCCACTACGTGCCAGAGAATTGGGCCACCCATGTCAAGCATCCGGGCGGAGTCTCGTCGGCGGCGAGTTTCCAGGAGTCGTACATTCGGCTGGTGAACTTCGGCGCGGGGTTCTTAGGCGCGCGGGAGGTGGCCCGGCGAAACGGCAAGAAGTTCCACCTCTTTGACCCCAAAATGGCGACGACCAATTTCGCCCTGTTTCTGGCGTTGATCCGGGAAAAGAAGCCCGTCAAGGCGCTGACATTTCTGTTGCGGGCCGTGGGCTATGCGCTCCACGCGCCATGCCAGTTTGTTTCGCAACGCCTGCTGCGAAGTTATCGGCGCTCAACCCCGGGCCAAGGGTGAAGGTCGATAGAGGGGTCGAGGCCCAGACGTTGCCGCAGTCTCGCGGTGAGGTGGGCCTGAAAGTTCGCCACGGTGTGATATCGGGCAAAGGCCAAGGTCTTGGAACTTGGCGACCATGAGGCCGCGTCCTCCACGGCTTGCCCCAAAGCATTCTGGAAGGCGGCGGGGTCCATGATCGGGCAAGTCCAGCCAAGATCGAACTCCGGCACCAGCCGGCCCATCCAGCCGAAGTCACCCGCCAGCACCGGTCGACCCGTGGCCGCGGCGCGAATCACAATGCTCGCCGAGCCGATGTGCCGGGGATAGGGAGTGCATACCAAATCCGATGCGAGGTTGGCCCAGTCCAGTTCCTCATCGCTGACGTAGCGATCCATCAGCAGAATGCGGCCAGAATCAACCAGCGGCCGGGCTTCGTTTTTCAGCAATTCCCGCACCTCCGGCGCGGCACGCCCCACCAGCAGCAATCGCACATCCTCCGCCAGCGACGCTTGGACAAAAGCGCGGATCAGGTGCGGCACACCCTTGCGACCATCCAACACCCCGGAACAACTCACATAGCGACCTTCAATCGCAATGCCCAACAGCTCGCGGGCCTTGCTTTTCGTGAGCGTCGGTGGCGTGGCCACGGGGTCGGGTGCCAGTCGCAGGCGCTCGCCGGCCTTTGGGTCGGAAGTGACAAGACGTTCCCAGGGAATGGGATCAATCATGTGCAGGCGGGCAAGTGGCGCTAGGCGCATGAAGCGCATGGACATCCGCATTTCAAAAGCCTTGCGTTGATTGGGATTGGGATAGGCGAAGCCCCCGCGCATGGTCAAACCTTCGATTTCACAATCCGCGGCGTGGCGTCCCAAGCCCACGCAACGGGCCGCGCCCATGATCTGCCCGAGGCCGTCAACGTATGGGATGAAAACATGCTTGGCTTGGGTCTCTTTGAGGGCCCGCGCCAGTGACTTCCATCTGGCCAAGGCGTATCGGATCGTTCCCGTCACCGGCTCATCCAGGGGCAGCACGGTCAAGTGTTGGAGATGGGGTTCGATCTGCCGCTTGAATTCCGGTGAATCGGGAGCCAGGCGGGAAGTCCAGAGGAACGCTTTGACGCCCAGCTTCGCCAGCGCCAGCGTCAGGTGCCGCACGTAGGTGAGTCGATGCCCCCCGAAGTCTTGTTCAAAAATCAGGACGTTCATATTTCCTCTCCCGGGATTTGACTCAAGTTCGGATCGCCCAGGGCACTGACGGAACCCGTCGCCGGGGTGACGGTCTTGCCACCCGGCATGAAGCGCGCCGACAAGTTTCGTAACTCCGTCCAAGAGGATTTTTCCAGCCAGAGCGTCAAGGGAATGTAAAGCCCGGCACCGACCAACACAACGGCCAGGAGTTGCACCACGGCATGTTGCCCGGCCCAGTCCAAGGCCCAACCGGCCAGATATGCCAACCCCAGCGAGAAAAACGCCAAAGTCATCGGCCGAACATACAGCGAGGCCAAGCGCCGCGGGGAGACGCCGTGACGCAGCATGATGATGACGAAACTACTCGAGGTGACCGTCCCGAAGAAAAGTGCCACCGCCATCGCCACCCCACGCTCCTGGCCCCACCACGCCCCCAGCGTCGCCATGAGCACAAAGATCGGCATCTGAACCAGCGAATAGCGCAGCGTGGTGGCGAAACGCCCTTGGGCCTGGAGAAACGTGATGGCCAACGACCACTGCACCGTCAGCGCCACCCCGATGCTCAGTAATTCAACCAGTGGAATGGCCTGGTCCCACTTGTGGCCAAAGACCAGGGTCATGCCCGGCCGGGCGGCGGCGGCTTGCAACAGGCACAGCGGCGTGCCCAGAAAAATCGCCAATCGCGCCACCCGCAGCACCGCCTCGCGTTGACGCACCATGTCGCCCCGAAAGCGGGTGAGACTGGCGTAAAGAACGTTGTTGAGATTGCCCGTCACCAGATACACCGCTTGCACGGAAAGCATGAAGGCGAAAAAGTACCGCCCCACCAGCATTTCCGACCCCGTGACCAGTCCCAAGACGACGTAATCGCCCTGATTGACGCACAAGGTCAGGAATCGCACCGCGAAGAGAATCGAACTGTCGGTCAAGAGGTATCGCCACAGACGCCGATCCAGTCGCCACCGCACCGTCGGGCGTGCCCGGAGCCAGAAGGCCAGCGCCGTGAGCGGGGCCGTGACCAGTTGCGGCAGAACGAAGCTGTAGGCTCCGAAATCCAAGGCCGCGAAGGTGATGGTCAGCGCCATTACCGCCGTGGCTTGAATGATGGTGACCGCGGCGATGAGCTTGTAGCGAAGTTGGTACTTGAGCAGGGAGACGCTGAGGATGTTGGCGGCCGCCAGCGGAAAGGTCAGCGCCATGATCGAGAGCATGCCCCAGAGGTCCGGCACGCCGTAAAGCTGGGCGGCGATGGGGGCGAGTTCCAGCACCAGCAGCATCGCCAGAAAGGCAAGGCTCATGGCCATCCAGAACACGGCCGTGGACCACAGCCGCATCTTGCGGCCACGCTGCATGAGAATGTCACCAAGGCCCGGATTCGCCATCAGGCCGGCAAACGAGGTCACGGTGTACGCCAGGCCGATCTTGCCGAAGTCACTGGGCAGCAGCAGCCAGGCCAAGGCGATCTGGCCCAGGAAGTTGATGATTTTGGTGCTTAGGGAATTGGTCACCAGCCAAGCGAACCCCGCCGCGGCACGGTGCCCCACGGCCTCGGTTGAACGCTTGTGCTTGGGTGACGTCATGACGGCTGTTGTTGATTGTGGGCAGCCACGATGGCGGGTGCGGGTTAGCGATGTCGACTTGCGATGGCCGGCATGCGACAGCCCATCACACACCATTATTATCGGCTGGAATGCCACCTTGGCACAGCGTCCCGCCCAGTGTCGCAAACCTTCGCGGAGCGTTGCCAGCCTTGATCGGCGGATTTGAACCCCGACGCCCGGCTGGCGTATCGTATAAAGTCTTTTACTTCGCCGTTTCATCTGACTGATCGAGCAAAGGGAACCCACGCACATGGCCAGCCATGACTTTGTCAAAGAGGAATTGCAACTTGAAAGCCAGCAGGGTCGCCTGAGCCTGCAGATCATCGCCACACTTTTGGGCGGGGTGCTGCTGGTGGCGGGTGTGGCGGCACGGTTCATTTTCCCCGGGGCCGTGGCCGTCGATGGCGATGTGACCAACGTGTACGCCGACACTTTGGGCATGTTCAGCGCCATTCTCCTAGGGGCTCCGCTGGTGGTCGTGGCCATCAAGGATTTGGCCAAAGGCCACTACCACATGAACGAGCTGGTCGCCTTGGCGGTGCTGGCGGCGTTTGTCATGGGCTGGTACATCGAGTCCGCGGCCATCGCGTTTTTCATGATCATCAGTGTGCTGATCGAAAACCGCACCGCGCTTGGCGCTCGCGCCAGCATTGAGTCACTGGTTCGCATCACCCCCACCCGCGCCAGCCGCGTGACCGACGGGCAGGAGGCCGAGGTCGAAGCCCGCGACCTGCGCACCGGTGACATCGTCCGCGTCCGTCCCGGCGACAACATTCCCGCCGACGGCGTCATCACCCGCGGCCAGAGCACCGTCAACCAAGCGACCATTACCGGCGAGTCCATTCCCGCCGACAAAAACCAGGGCGATGAAGTCTTCGGCGGGACGATCAACCTCACCGGCGTGATGGACATCGAAGTGACCAAGGCCGGCTCCGACACCACCCTGGGCCGGGTCAAAGACCTGATTCTCCAAGCCGAGCGCACGCGAATCCCCATCGCCCGCATGATCGACCGTTATGCCGCCTGGTACACGCCGACGATTCTCATGCTGGTGGCGATTGTGCTCTTTTTCACCCACAAGGCCGACATGTCCAACCCGGCGGAACGGGCCATCGCCATGCTGGTCATCGCCTGCCCGTGTGCCCTGATTCTGGCGACGCCCACGGCCATGGTCGCGGCCTTGAGTTCAGCCGCCCGACTTGGCGTGCTGGTTAAGAGCGTGGTGGACTTGGAAGGGGCCCGCAATCTCACGGCCATGATCTTCGACAAAACCGGCACCCTGACCACCGGCCAGTTGCAAGTCTCGCGTCTCTCCCCCGCACCCGGCGTGGACGGCGCGACCCTGCTGCGAGTCGCGGCGGCGGCGGAACACAACAGCCGTCACCCCGTGGCCAAGGCCGTCGTCGAAGTCGCCCGCAAGGCGCGGGTGCAGGTCAGTGAAACCACCACCTTTGAGGAAGTGCCCGGACGGGGCGTGGTGGCCGGCATCGATGGCGGCACAGTCATCGTCGGTCGCGGCACGTGGATCATCGACGCCCACCGCGATGCCCTGCAAGGCGATGCCGCAGGCATGATCGCCCAAGCCCAAGACAGCCCCGAAGTCGAAGGCATGAGCGTGCTCTTCGTCGTGCGCGACGGCCAACTGCTGGGTTGGATCGGCTTGGAAGACAACACCCGGCCCGAAGCCGCCGCGGCCATGGACCGCCTGCGTGAACTGGGCTTGAAAACTTTGATCATCGTCACCGGCGATCGCACCAGTGTCGCCAAGCGTGTCGCCGCAGCGATGCACACCGACTACCGCGCCGAAGTGCTGCCCGCGCAAAAGCTGGAAATGGTCGATGAACTCAAGGCCAAGGGCCATCACGTTTGCGTCGTCGGCGACGGTGTCAACGACGCCCCGGCCTTGGCGGCCGGCGACATCTCCATCGCCATGGGTGCCGCCGGCAGCGATGTCGCCATCCACTCGGCCAACATCGCCTTGATGAACAACAACCTCAACCGCATCCCCTTCTTAATCGAACTCTCCCGCCGCACCAACAACGTCATCTCCCAAAACCTCATCATCGGCGGACTGTTCATCGTGCTGGGAGAGGCCCTGGCGGCGGCGAATTACATCAGCCCGGTCATGGCCGCGGTGCTGCACGTGGCCTCGGGCCTGGTGGTCATCTTCAACTCCGCCCGCCTGGTGCGGGTGGGCGAGGACATCGAGCACGCCGAAGCCGAGGCCTTGGCCCGAAAAATGCCCCACGCCCCGCAGCCCCGCCGCATGGAACCCCCGGAAGTGCCGTTGTCCGCGTCATCGCCCTTGGTGACGTGAGGGGAAGGCGAGAAAGTCTTGAGTCTTGAGTCTTGAGTCTTGAGATTTGATCCAGACCCTCCGACACACGCTTGCGGTTTAGCGCCTCAAGACTCACATCTCAAGACTCAAGACTTTCTCATGACTTCCCATTGAACCTTTTCGCCCCCGACGGGCGTTTTCTCTTGTGAATGACCTTGCATGCCTGAGCAACCACTGACCCCGCGGCAGGTTGAACGGTTCCATCGCCTGATGTGGCCGTGGCTGGCGGATGTGCTGCGGGTGGCGCGGTATTTGACCCGCCATCAGGCCGATGCCGAAGACTTGGCACAGGAGACCATGATGAAAGCCGCCCGCTTCATCGATCAGTACCGCGACGAGACCAACGCCAAGGCTTGGCTGCTGACGATCCTGCGCAACACCCACATCAGCCGGGGCAGGCGTGAGGCCAAGCACGCCGGGCTTCTGCCGCTGGAGGCCGCGGAAATGTCACCGTTGGCCGGGGCGGAAACCGCATCTCCCGGAAGTGCCGGAGGCGATGAAGCGTGGGAAAGGGGTGATGATCCGCAGGCCTTGCTCAACCGTTTTGAGGACCAAACCGTGATTGACGCCCTCAAAGCCCTGCCCGATGAGATTCGCTGGACGCTGTTGCTGGTGGATGTCGAATCGCTGGATCAGGCCCAAGCCGCAGAGGTGCTGGAAGTGCCGTTGGGCACGATCAAGAGCCGTGCCCATCGAGGCCGGGCCATGCTGCGGGAACGTCTGGCGGAAGTGGCGCGGAAGCGCGGCTGGCTGGCGTGAGTGTTGGAGTATTGCAAATGAACACACAACCCGACAATACATCCCTCGATAAAGCCACCTCCCTCCGCTTGCGCCAATTGGCCGCGGCCCCGGTGGACACCACGCGCTTGGAAACCATGCTCCAAGCCTCCCTCGCCGCCGCCACCGCGCCGCAAGCCCAGCCGCGACATCGCCTGACCCTTCGCCACTGGATGCGGCCCATCGTCAGCCTCGCCGCCAGCCTCGCCCTGGCGGCGGTGATCATCACCGGCCTGCTGCTTTCGGGCCAAAACCCCGTCGTCGCTTCCCCCATCGAACTCACCGCCCTGCACAGCCAAATCGTCACCGGCCAACTGCCCGTCACCCGCGTCAGCTCCATGGCCCAAGCCCGCGACGCCATCGCCCGCCAATGGGCCAAAGGCCCGGAGTTGCCCTCACTGCAAGGCTTGGAAGTGCAATCCTGCTGCCTGACCAACGTGCATGGCAAACTCGTGGCCGCGGTGCTGCTGGAGGTCGAGGGCAAGGCGGTCACGCTCATCGTCGCCGACGCCCGTGATTTCGTGATGCCGCATGGCACCGTGGTTCAACGCAACGGCCGCGCCATCGTCACCCATCAGAACGCCGGCCTGGACATGGCCATGACCCGCCAAGGCGACCGCTGGCTCTGCGTCATGGGCGACCTGCCCGTCGACACGCTCGTCACCCTGGCGGCCAATGCGTTTTGACGTGCTTCGAGGAATGGGTGGAAACTTCTGGGGGCTAACTTCCGGGAGGAAATCTTCCGGGCGTATCATGTAAGGATGACACCCGCGCCACCACCGTTGTTGCCGCACTTGCTCTTCGAGTCGCCCTTGCCGTTGGTCTTCGTGCTCGCCGCGGTGACGCTGACGCTCATGGTCATCGCCCGGCGGCGCAACAGCCACCGCTTGTTGCTGCTGGCCGGGGGCGTGAGTGTCGCCGCCTTGGTGGTGGTGCTGCTGGCGCGGTACGTCACCACGCAACGCGAAGTCATCAACCAACTCACCGCGCGACTGGTGGCCGCCACCGCGCCGTTGGATGAGGCCAAGCTAAACGCCATGCTCCATCCCGATGCCCAACTGCTGGGGCCGGACGGTCAATTGTGGTTGCGGGGTCGGCAGATCAGTGAGCGTTTGACCGCCTTGGCTTGGGTGTACCCGATCCAAAGTCAGCGGGTGCGAAGCGTCGCCACCGAGATGCGCAACGACACGCAGGCCATCACCGCCCTGGACCTGCGCACGACCTTGGCCCATCAGGTGGAGAGCACCGAGCCGACGACTTGGCTCTTGACGTGGGAGAAGCAGGCGGATGGCAACTGGCGGGTGACGAGCGTGCAATGGGTCACTTGGCGCGGGCAGTCGCCGGTGGCGGGGTTGTTGCCGTGAGGGGTTTGGGGAAGGCTTGGGGGGCGAGGCTTGAGGCTTGAGGATAGAACAATACATTTTCAAGCCCACGGATGAAACCGCGGCTTGGAGCGGTTTCTTCTGTGGGATGAGGATGAGAAAAGTGGTCCCGTGATATTCTTTGGTCATCCCACAGAAGACGTCGCGGCGATGGCATCAATGGGCTTGATTTTGACTGGGATTTGGTTCTTGTCATCCAAGCCCCAAGCCTCTCTACCCCCACAACTCAAGTGGGCGGTGATGGGGTACGATGCCCAGTTTGTGGGCCTTGGCGCAGAAGAGGTCGATGGCCTGAAGTTGGGTTGGGCCGATGTCGTAGCGGAGCCAGTGGCCCAGGTACTGTTTGGCCAGATCGGTGGGCCAGCCGTGGGATGGAGCGTGGCGGGCGACGATGGCGTCGATGCGTTGGGCGTTGGCCAGCCGGGTGCGGGAGAGCAGTTCGGGCAGGTCGCCCAACTTGGCTTGGGGCTTGGCCATCCAGACGGCGAAGACAAACGGCAGCCCCGTGTGCTCCAACCAGGCTTCACCCAAGTCAAGCTGATGCGGATAGGCCTCGCTCGGCGGCTCGGCGGTGATGACCTTGTCGCCGATGAGCAGCATCGTTTCGGGGTCACTGGCCAAACCCCGCGGCGTGGGATTTCCACGGGCGTCGTAGTCGATGACTTCAGGTTGGAGGCCAAACATCTCCGCCAGCAGCACCCGCATCAGTGCCACGCTGGTGTGACTGTCAGTGTCGGCGTGAACCTGTCGCACTTGAGGCCTAGGCACGCGGGAAAACAGCCGCACCGTCAGCGTCTTGCCCTTGCACCCGATGCCGCCCGAAGGCACCACCCGCAGCGGCTCCCGACTGCGTTGCAGATCAATGACCGGACACAGGGCAATGTCCACTTCGCCCGCTTCCAAATCTTCCAGCAGCCGACTGGGCACATCGAACTTCACCGATGGCCCCGGCGGGACGGGCAGGTTTTCCAACCCTTCGATCAGCGGCTTGGAATTGAGAAAACTTACGCAACCCAGTCGGACAACGTTGTTGATTGGCATAGCGGTTCGCATGTCCGGGATTCTACGCTGGCGCGTGCCTCATCAGAGCCGAAGGGCATAAGCCCTCGGACGATCCACCCTGAGCGTGCCATTGCGCACAAGTTGCATCCCCCTGGGGCTTACGCCCCTAGGCTCTGATATACGAAAACGAATGCGGATAGAATCACGCGACTTGGAGTAAATGGGGAAGATGAGGGCCGGGGAGAATGACGAGGGCGGCGACCGCCGCGTGAAGTGCCAGTGGACGATCCAACCATAGCCGTGACGCCTCCCTCCACGGGAACCCAAGGCCAGCCGCCCGCCGCGGCGTTGCGCCGTGAAGGGCCGCGAAAGCTCAGTCGGCCCATCGTACGGGGTAAGTTCCTCCACGTCGGAGGCCAGAAGTTTTTCCTCAAAGGCGTGACCTACGGCCCGTTCGCTTCGCAAGACAACGGCTGCGAATACCACGACGCCCCGACCGTGCAGGCCGACTTCGCCCAGATCGCCGCCTGCGGTTTCAACACCGTTCGAACCTACACCGTTCCACCCCGCTGGCTCTTGGATATTGCCCAGCAGCACGGTCTGCGGGTGATGGTGGGCCTGCCTTGGGAACAGCATGTGGCGTTCTTGGCGGATCGCAAACTGGCGCGGGGGATCGTCCGCCGCGTGCGGGAGATGGTCAAGCCCGTCGCCGGCCACCCGGCCATCTTGGCTTGGACGGTGGGCAACGAAATCCCGGCAACAATCGTCCGCTGGCACGGGGCCGCGGCCGTCGAAAAGTTCATCCACCGTTTGTATCGAGCCGTGAAGCGTGAGGACCCACGCGGGTTGGTCACTTACGTCAACTTCCCCACCACCGAATATCTGCGTCTGCCCTTCCTCGACTTCGTGAGTTTCAACGTCTATCTCGAAAGTCCCGACAAGCTCACGACCTACTTGGCCAAGCTGCAATCCCATGCCGGGGATCGTCCGCTGGTGATGGCGGAGCTGGGCCTGGATTCCATGCGCAACAGTGAAGAGAAGCAGGCCGAGGCGTTGGTCTGGCAGTCGCGCTGCGCGTTTGAAAACGGTTGCGCCGGGCTGTTTGTTTTCTCTTGGACCGATGAATGGTTCCGCGGGGGCATGGAGATCACCGATTGGGCCTTTGGCTTGACCACGCGCGACCGGCAACCCAAGCCGGCGCTGGCGGCGGTGAGTGAGGTTTTTTCACATTTGCCTTTCGCCGGGGAACGTGATTGGCCGCGGGTGTCGGTGCTGGTTTGCACCTACAACGGCAGCCGCACCATTCGTGATTGCTGTGATGGTCTGCGGGCCGTGACCTATCCGAACTACGAGGTCATCGTGGTGGACGACGGCTCGAACGATGGCGTGGGCGACATGGCCGCGGAGTACGGCTACCGCGTCATCCGCCAGGCCAACGCCGGTCTTTCCAACGCCCGCAACACCGCCTTGAATGCCGCGGCGGGCGAGATCGTCGTTTACCTCGATGACGATGCACGACCCGATCCGCACTGGCTGCATTACATCGCCCACACGTTTATGACCAGCAATCACGCGGCCGTGGGCGGCCCCAACATCGCGCCGCCGGGCGACGGCCCCATTGCCGACTGCGTGGCCAACGCGCCGGGCGGGCCGATCCACGTCCTCATCAGCGACACCATCGCCGAGCACATCCCCGGCTGCAACTTCGCCGTCCGCCGCGACTGCCTCTTGGACATCGGCGGATTCGACGCCAAGTTCCGCATCGCCGGGGATGATGTGGACGTTTGCTGGCGCTTGCAGGAACGTGGCTGGACGGTGGGCTTCGCGCACGCGGCGATGGTTTGGCATCACCGCCGCAACAGTGTTAAGGCGTATCTGCGGCAGCAGAAGAATTACGGTCGCGCCGAGTCGATGCTGGAAAAGAAGTGGCCTTGGAAATACAACGCCGCGGGGCACGTGCCTTGGCAGGGTCGCATTTACAGCCGGGGAAATCTCGCCTCGTTTGAAAGGAGGCGGGGCCACATTTACCAAGGCGTCTGGGGTTCAGCGCCGTTCCAATCGCTCTATCAATCGCCGCCCGGCATCATCAGCACGCTGCCCCTGATGCCCGAGTGGTATCTGGTCATCGCGGCCCTGGCGGTGCTGTCGGTCATCGGCACGTGGTGGCCGCCGTTGTTGCCGGCGATACCGCTGTTGATCTTGGCGCTGTCGGCCCCGGTCGTTCAGGCCGTCATGGGTGCCATGCGGGCCGAGTTCATCAACCCCCCCGCTTCGTACATCGACCTGTTGGACAAATATCTCGTCGCGGGGCTGCTGCATTTCCTGCAACCGATGATGCGCTTCTGGGGTCGGTTGCGCGGCGGGCTGCATCCGCTGCGACCACGCGGCACCACCGGCATGGCACTGCCCATCCCCCGCAAGGCCATCGTCTGGCATGAAACATGGTCAGCCCCGGAGCAGCACCTCGAAATGATCGAGGAGCGCATGGAAAAGAGCGGCGCGGCCGTGCGGCGGGGCGGCGAATGGGACGACTGGGACCTGCGCATCAGCGGCGGCCTGTTGGGTGGCTCGCGCCTGCGCATGGCCGTCGAAGAACACGGCCAGGGTCGCCAACAACTGCGCTTTGCCATCTGGCCCACTTGGAGTGCCGTGGGTTGGATCATCATCGTGGCCTTGATGGCACTGGCCGGGCTGGCGGCGTGGGATCACGCCTGGGTGGCCTGCGGCATCCTCGGCACCGGGGCCGTGGGATTGAGCTTCAAGGCTCTGCGCGAAGCCGCGGCCTCCATCGGTGCCATGCGTGCCGCGGTCAAAGACAAACAGGTCGCCGACCATGAGTGAACCTGATCGCACCTACACCAGTTGGAATCTCTACCTCCGCGTGCTGCGGCAGGTGCGCCCGTATTGGCCCGCCATCAGTCTCGTGGCGCTGCTCAACCTGCTCTCCACCCCGCTGGCGCTG
This sequence comes from Phycisphaerales bacterium, assembly GCA_038241095.1. Taxonomy (GTDB): domain Bacteria; phylum Planctomycetota; class Phycisphaerae; order Phycisphaerales; family Phycisphaeraceae; genus JBBDMX01. Next base: position 10,643 of record JBBRGB010000018.1, on the reverse strand, counting down.
CTGGCACCACTGCCCCTGAAAATCGCAGTCGATAACGTCATCGACCAACGCCCTGCGCCAGGTTGGCTGACGTGGCTGACGCCGGGGTCGCTGGAGCAATCCCCACGCGGCCTGCTCATCGTCGCCGTCGCCCTGCTCGTCACCGTCAGTCTGCTTTCCTACATCAACGGCTTGGCGATCTGGCTCCTGCAAACCTACACCGGCGAACGGTTGGTGCTGGCCTTCCGCTCCACCCTTTTTCGCCACGTCCAACGCCTTTCGCTGCGCTACCACGATGACCGCGGCCCCAGCGATTCGACCTACCGCATCCAATACGATGCCCCGTCCCTGCAATGGATCAGCATCGATGGCGTGATTCCCTTCGTCACCGCCGCGATCACCTTGGTCGCCATCTTCGCCGTCATCGCCGCCATCGACTGGCAACTGGCGCTGGTGGCCATGCTTGTAGCGCCGGTGCTGATGATTCTGACTCGTGCGGCGGGCAAAAAGCTGCGCTCGCAGTGGGACGAAGTGCGGCAACTCGAAAGCTCGGCCATGGGCGTGGTGCAGGAGACCCTCTCGGCCCTGCGGGTAGTCAAGGCCTTTGGCCAGGAGGATCGCCAGCAGGATCGCTTCGTGGGCCAAGCCCAGCGCGGCGTCACCGGTCAACTGCGGGTCGCTTCGATCAAGGGCGGTTTCGATCTGGCCACCGGCGCGACCCTGGCCATCGGTACCGCGGCGGTGCTTTACCTCGGCGTGCGTCATCGCCTCGACGGGCAAATCTCCACCGGCGACCTGCTGATCGTCATGGCGTACCTCACGCAGCTTTACGGGCCATTGCAAGTCATCAGCAAAAAGATCACCGACCTGCAAGCCTCGCTGGCCAGTGCCGCCCGCGCGTTTTCACTGATCGACGAAGTGCCCGAAGTGACGGAAAAACCTCACGCCCTGGCCATGCCACGGGTCGCAGGTCGCGTGCGGTTTGATGATGTGAGTTTCGCCTATCGGCAGGAGCATCCGGTGTTGAGCGGCGTGACGATTGACATCCCGGCGGGCACGCGGGTCGGCATCGTGGGCCGCACCGGCGCGGGCAAGACCACGTTGGTGAGTCTGCTGATGCGATTCTTTGATCCCACCGGCGGGAGAGTGCTGCTGGATGATTACGATTTGCGCGAGGTGAAGCTGGCGGACTTGCGCGGGCAGTATTCCATCGTCTTGCAGGAGCCGGTGTTGTTTGCCCAGAGCATCGCCGAGAACATCGCCTATGCCCGGCCCGGCGCTTCGCGGAGCGAGATCATCGCCGCCGCCCAGGCTGCCAACGCCCATGACTTCATTCTTCAACAGGCTCAAGGGTACGACACGCAGGTCGGCGAGCGCGGCATGAGGCTTTCCGGCGGTGAGCGGCAGCGCATCAGCCTGGCGCGAGCGTTTTTGAAAGACGCCCCGGTGCTGATTCTCGATGAACCCACCAGCAGCGTCGATGTGGAAACGGAAGCGACAATCATGGACTCGATGGACGAACTGATGCGCGGGCGCACGGTGTTCATCATCGCCCACCGCCTGGCGACGCTGGATCGATGCGCCCTGATCCTCCGCGTGCAAGAGGGCAACGTGACGGCGGTGGACAAAGCCGCCGCCACTGAGACGGTGACGGAAGAGAGTCTTGAGACTTGAGTCTTAAGTCTTGAGCTAGAACACGCGCAAGCGTGAACCCACGACATTCACTCACCCGAGGTTCCAGCAAATGCCCTCCCTCCACAAACCTCAAGACTCATCCCTCAAGACTCAAGACTAATGCGCATCATCACCACCGGCATGGCAGTGACTTATCCCTTCGGGGGCGTGTTCTGGGATTACATCCAGTACGCCTTGGGGCTGCTGCGTTTGGGCCACGAGGTGCTGTATCTCGAAGACACCGGCAAGTGGTGTTACGACCCGCGCAAAGAGACGTGGGTGGAATCGGGGCACGACAACGCCTTGGCGTTCGCGGCCCATCTGGAAAAACTCGAACCAGGCCTATCGAAACGCTGGCATTACCGCGACGCCACAGGGGCCACGCACGGCTGGGAGCCGGAGCGAGTTGCGGCCTTCTGCAAGGAGGCCGACTTGCTCTTGCACATCTCGGCTTCGTGCTGGCTGCGCGATGAATACCTGGCGGCCAAACGCATCGCCTTCATCGACAGCGACCCCATGTACACCCAGGCTTCGCTCCTGCCCGACCCGGCGACGGATGAAGCGACGCAGGCCAAGGCCGCGGAAAAACTCGCTTGGTGGCGGCAACATCACCACGTCTTTTTCACCTTCGGCGAAAAACTCGGCCAGCCGGATTGCCGCGTGCCCACCGGGCCGATCACCTGGCTTCCCACCCGGCAACCCATCGTGCTCGACGCCTGGGCTTGCGCCCAAGTGCCCGTCGAGCAACGGCGGCGAATGCTGACCACCGTGGCCTCGTGGGAGCCGACGGAAAAAGGGCCGACGTACAACGGCGTTGGCTACGGCGGCAAGAGTGCCGAGTTCCACCGCTTCATCGACCTGCCCGCGCGTAGCGCCCTGCCTCTGGAAGTCGCCCTCTCCGGCCCGGCCCCACGCGAACTATTGCAACAGCGCGGCTGGCATCTGCGCGACGGCCTTTCCATGTCTCACGACCCGTGGGTCTATCGCGATTACCTGGCCAGCTCGCTGGGGGAATGCAGTGTCGCCAAAAACGCCTACGTCGCCTCCCGCAGCGGTTGGTTCAGTTGTCGCACCGCCTGCTACCTCGCCCTAGGCGTCCCGGCCATTGTGCAAGACACGGGCTGGAGCGACCTGCTGCCCCACGCCGCCGGCCTGCTGGCGTTTACCAACATCGATCAAGCCGCCGCCGCCATCATCGCCGTGGCCGCCGACCCCGACCATCACAGCGCCGTCGCCCTCGAAATCGCCCGCGAGCACTTCGACTCTGACAGAGTTTTGACCTCACTGGTCGATCGCGCCACCGCCAGCGATCCGTCTCGTCAGAGCCGAAGGGCGTAAGCCCTCGGACGAAGGAGCAAGGATATGCGCACACGCGGGGACGTTCCTCCGCAGGCCTGCGCCTTGCGGCTCGGACGAAGCAGATTTGAAACCCTATTTGGGGGTGGAAACCGCAGGCCTCTTTGAGGCATCGCCGACGGGCTTTTCCGCCGCGGCGGACTTGGCGGCTTTGGAAGATTTGGGCGGTTTGACACGCGGAGTGTTGGCTGGCTCAACCACCGGCCGATACTCGCGTGGGACGTCACGCAAATCTCGCGGTAGCTGTCGGTCGGTCAGCACCCCCCGGCTGCTGACGATGCGCTCCTGACAGGCGCTCAGCAACAGCGGGGCGGTCAGTGCGAGGAGAAGGAGACGGGGGTGGAGGCGGAGCATGGAGAAATTGTAGCGGTGCGGCGGTCAGAGAGATGACACGGTGACAAGGTGATAGGGTGACAAGGTGAATGGCGCAGTGCTTACATTCACCCCCTCACCCTTTCACCTTGTCACTCCCTCATCCCCTCATCCCCTCATCCCCTCCACGGGCGAAACCTCGGCCACGAATGCAGTTGCGGGGTCGCGTGACCGGCCGTGCCAGAGCCAGTGCGCCATCGCGCCAACATCGTCGCGGATGATCAGCACGCAGGGTAGCACGATGAGCACCAATAGCGTCGAACTCATTAGGCCGAAGCTGATGGTGATGGCCATGGGAATGAGGAACTTGGCTTGGAATGATGTCTCCAACACCATCGGCGTCAGGCCCAAGACGGTGGTCAGGGTGGTGAGCATGATGGGCCTAAACCGCTGCTGGCCTGCACTGATGAGCGCCTGCCGCGGTTGCAACCCGCGGGCCAATTCCTCGTTGTAGAACTCCACAAAGACCAGCGAATCGTTGACCACGATGCCCGAAAGCGCCACATAGCCCAACATGCTGATGAAAGTCAGATCGTAGCCCAGCAAGAGGTGGCCCCAGACGGTCCCGACGATGCTGAAGGGGATGACGAGCATGACCAGAAACGGCTGTGTCAAGCTGTTGAACAGCCACGCCAATAGCACGTAGATCATTACCAGCGCCGCGGCCAGCCCCAAGGGCAGACTGGAAAACGCATCAGCCTCCTGTTCTTGCCGGCCACCCATCGAGACTTCGACATCGGGAAATTGCTGGCGCAACTTGTCCAGTGGCAGGCCAGAGACAATCGACTCGGGGCTGAGACGGGGATCGACATCGGCTGTAACCGTTACCGCGCGTTGGCGATTGATGCGGTGAATCGAGGCGTAGGTTTGGCTGTCCTCCACTTGGGCGATTTCCGCCAAGGGCACGGCCTGGCCCGTTGGGCCGATGACCCACAGGTCGCGCACGGCCGTGATGCTGGAGCGGGTCGCCGAATCCAGCCGCACTCGGACGTTGATGTCCTCCTGCTGGTCGGAAAAGACATGGGCGTCCAGGCCGTAAAGCGCGCCGCGGACTTGTTGAGAGACACCCGAGGCTGTGAAACCCGGCGGGGCGGAAGGTTTCAAAGTCACACGCAATTCACGCTGGCCCAGATCATTGTTGTCGGCGATGTCGTGGACGCCGACGAACTCGGCGAGCATGGCGCGGGCGGCGTCGGCGGCCTCGGCAAGCCTTCGCTCATCAGGCCCGCGCAGGTCGATGGTGATGTCCTGATCCCCCGGCCCGCCGGTCAACTCGCTGAAGCGAATGCGTTCAACCTCATCGAGCTTGCCCCCCAAGGCTTGACGAATGGAGGCGATGACCTGCGAACTGGTGCGGTTGCGATCCTCCACCAACGACAGTTCCAAAAATATCTGCGCGATGTGGGGCGAGTTGGCCTCGGTGGTGCCGGTGTCGATGTTGGCGCGGGCACCGAGCACCGAGGAGATGCTCTTGACTTCGCTCTGTGCCTGGGCGGCGTGTTCGATGTCGGCAACCACCTTTTGCGTTTCGGTCAGCGGCGAGCCGATGGGCAAGCGCACATCCACCAGCACGGTTTCGGCATCGGTCTTGGGCAGGAAGGTGAACCGCACTCGTCCCCCGACGACCATTCCCAGAGTGATGACCAGCAACGCGATGGCAATGGCGCTGCTGATGTAACGGAACTTGAGCGATGCCCCGATGACATGGGTGTACCAAGGGATGAAGCGTTTGAAAATCAGGTCGTCGCGGACTTTTTCCAGGCGGGCGATGGGGTGGTGCTTGGATGTTTCCCGAATGCGGTCGCGGTTGCGCAGGGAGTGGCCCAAGTGGCTGGGCAAAATGAGCAGGGCCTCGACCAAGCTCATGATCATGGCGAAAGTGACGACCCAAGGCAGAGCCCCCATGAGGTCGCCGATCTGCCCTTTGATAAAGGTCAGGGGCAGGAAAGCGACGATGTTGGTCAGCACGGTGGAGACCACGGGCCAGAGGACTTGGGTGGTTCCGCCCAAGGCCGCGTCGAGCGCCGGCACGCCGCGTTCATGCCAGGCTTGGATGTTTTCCGAGACCACGATGCCATCGTCCACGAGGATGCCCACGACGATGATCAGGCCGAACATGGTCAGGAAGTTGAGGGACATGTCAAAGGCCCACATCAACAGCAGCGTGCCCAAGAGGGCGGTGATCATGCCCAGCCCGACCCAGACCGCCGCCCGCCAGTTCAGGAAGATCATCAGCGTGATGAAGACCAGTGTTCCGCCCCAAGCGGCGTTTTTTAAGAGCAAATCGAGTCGGCCCTGCACATAACGGGAAAAGTCCGATAGCAGCACCAAGTTCGTCCCCGGTGGCAAAGGCACGGCCGAACCCGCGCCAAGGCGATACGCCTTTTGCCGCTCCGAAAGCACCGGCTCGCCTCCCCCATCACCAGTTCCACTCATCCAGTTGCGGATGCCGTTGATGCGTTCATCCATCGTCAGCGGCAACGCTTCACCCTTGCGGCCGGCGGCGTAGGCCTTGATCAAATCCGCCATGTGGATGATGTCCTGCTTGCCGCTTTTGAACACCGTCAAGCTCAAGGCGGGCAGGCCGTCCTGTCGTTGGGCGACATCGTCCTCCACAAAGGCCTCGCGCACTTCGGCGATGTCGCCGACGCGCAAGGCCGCGCCGCCTTGGCCGGCGCGAAGCACGATCTGGCGAATGGCCGCGGCCCGTTCCTCGACGCCCATGGTGCGGATCTTGATGTTCTGTCCGCCGGTCTTGACCGTGCCGCCGGGTAGTTCCTGCATCCAGTTGCGAATCGCCTGGGTGACCTCCGGCAGACTGATGCCGTACTTGATGAGCTGCGGGCCGTTGACTTCCACCCGGACTTCATAATCGCGCACGCCGTTGAACTGCACCGTGCCCATGCCCGGCAGCGTTTTTAACTCATCGCGCATGGCACGCATGGCACGCTTCAACACGATCTCATCCACATCGCCGTAAAGCACAAAACGAATCACGGGAATCTGCGGCTCGATTTCGGTGATGGTGGAACGCTCGCTCCCTTCGGGCAGGTCGCGCAGGCCATCGATGGCGCGTTCGACTTCGCGGATGGCCTTGTCCACGTCGCCGATGCCCTCGCGGAACTCGATGATGATGCCGCCGCCCCCTTCGCCGATGCTGGTGGTGAGCTTGTCAACCTCATCGATCTCGGCGATTTTGTCCTCGACTTTTTTGGCCAGGCTGGTTTCAATTTCCTCCGGCGTCGCGCCGGGATAGACCAGGGTGAGCGAGGCGCTTTCAGGCTGGACTTCGGGAAAAAACTCGCGCCGCAGCGACAGGCCGGCAAAAGCGCCGCCCAGCATCAGCACCAGCATCAGCAGATTGACGGGCACGGGCTTGCGCACCGCGAAACTGACAATGCTCACGGCTGTGCCTCCCGCAAAGGCGTGGCGGATTCAACGTCGCCCACCACCTCCACCAACTGGCCCTCGGCCAAGGCACGGGGCGGATTGATGATGACCTGTGTGCCGGCGGGCAAGTTCTCCTCCAGCACCGACCACTCACGCACTTCCAACCCGGTGGAAGACATGGCACGCTCCAGAGCGAAGGCGACCTTGGCCGGATGACTGCGAACCTTGCCGTTTTCGACCAACCAGATGCGATCCGCCTCAATGGCGCTGCGGGGCACCAGGGTCATCATTGGCGCGTTGGCGTCTGCATCCCCATTGGCCCCACCCGTGGTAATGACGCCTTCGACAAACTGTCCCGGCGCCAAGCGGATGGCTGCGGGATCCGACGGTTGCCGCAGCTCGGCGTAAACCGTGAAGGTGCGCGAGGCCTCGTCATCGACGGGTGAAAGGCGGGCGATGTTGGCCGTCCACTCGCACTCGGCCTGACCGGTGGAATGAAGGGTCACGGAGTCGCCGGTCTTGACCTCCAGCCGCGCCGAAGCGGGCAGACGAATCGGGGTTTCAATGCGCTGGAGATTCACCACCCGCGCCACCCGACGACCGGCCACAACCTGTTCGCCCACATCGGCGTCAAAACTCGCCAGCACGCCGTCAATCGGGCTGATGATCTTGGTCCGCTCCAAGTCCCGCCGGGCCTGGGCCACGGCTTGCTTCTGCGCGTCCTGTTGAGCGTCAAGACTTTTTTGCGTCTCACGCACCGCATCCAAGGCCTGCTCCGTCGCCAGTTGCGAGCGTTCCGCGGCAATGAGCAATTTCTTGACCTGTTCCAAATCGCGTGGATTGACCGCCTGGGTGTCACGCAGCTTTTGCACCCGCTCCAGTTCGGAGGTGGCGATGGCGACTTCTTGGTTTTCGAGTTTCACCCGGCGTTCGAGAAAGCCCTGCTCGCTGGCGAGTTGTGACAGCCGGGCTTCGATTTCCGTCTGTTGCGCCTGCGCGGTGGTCAGCCGACGTTGAAGGTCTTGGGCATCGAGTTCCAGCAGCAGTTGGCCTTTTTTAACCATCGCACCGGGGCGCAGGCCTTCGGGGCGGGCCGCGACGATGGCGGTGACCTCGGCGGGCACGTCGGCGGCGTCCATCGCCGCGGCGGTGCCGTAGCCGCGCCACTGGCGGTTAATGGCCGTGGGTTGAACCTCGTACACTTTGACCCGCGACAGGCCCACCTTTTCATCAACCACCTCGGGGCGCGGCCGGGTGGCGTAAAGAGCCTCGTAGATCACCAGGGCCACGACCACAATGACCACCGCGACGCCGGCGCGAACGAGAATAGAAACCCAGTTGATGCGTGTGGTGGTGGGCATGGGAGATCAATTATTGGCTTGAAGCGGGAAACGGGAAGGAAGATTGACAAAGATACCACAGTCCACGCCGGCAACCGTCCGCGTCTTCGTGAAGCTGGCTGGTGGGACGGGGGGGGGCTGGGGACGACAATTGCCCCGTGGGACGCGGGCCTTATAATCGCCGCCACCGATTTAGCGAAAGTCAGCCGTCCCATGCAGCAGTCCCATCTCTATCGCCATCCGTGCCATGCGAGACGCCGCAGGGCGTTGATCACCACCTTCGCTTCCGCCACGCTGCTGCTGGCCTTGCCCGCGACCTACGGCCAAAGCCTTGAACCAGCTCAAGCCCCGGTTGCGCCATCGGTGCCCGTCGCTCCCGTTGCCGCGCAAGACGCCCGCAGCCTCACCGACGCGGGCGTCACTTGGCGCTGGGACACGGCCCTGTCGGACCCGGTGGTGGACGCCGATGCCCAGCTCCAAGCCAATGCCGCCACGGCTTGGGAAGATCACGGCGTTCGTTATGTGCTATTGGAAGGCGATGTGCGCGTCACCATCGGTGCCTACGGATTCCGGGCGGCCAAAGCCGTGGCACGAATCGACACCGATCAAGCGCCGGGCGTGACCGTTCGCCATCTGGCGATCTACCTCGATGATGTCCGTTCGCTTTCGGGCAAGGGCGGCGTCAGCACGCAAGGGCGACGAATGCTCATCACCGCCGCGACCAAGGGCGAGGTGAAACTGGCGACCAATGATTTGCGCACGGGACCGGCCGCGGGTGTCGCGCCGCATGACGCCTTGGTCGCCGAGGCACAGGGACGTTTCAATCGCTACCTGACGGGCATCGGTCAACCCACCTTGGCGGTCAGCCCGACGCCGGCGATCTACGGCCCGGAAGTGATGGCCTCCAAACTGGCACATCGCCAAGTGCTCGAACAACAACAAATGGCGCAATTCACCCAGCGCTTGGAACCGGCCTCTGTCCCCGGAAGTGCCGCTGGTGGAACCAACGCGCAAGCCATTAAATCGGGAAAGACACCCCGTCCCAGCAGCGACACCGGGGCTATTCTTCCGGCCCAGGGAACCGTCGCCTTCAACGCAGACCGCATCGTTTACTCCCCCGCCGAAGAAGGCCGCGAGGCCACCGTCTCGCTCATCGGCCAGGTGCGTGTGCTATACAACAGCGCCGATGGCAAGCAGACGCTGGTGCTTCAGGCCGACAACGTGGTGATGTTCTTGGCTGATGAAGCAGGGGGCGATGGCCAGCCCGTGGCCGGGGCCGTGGGCGCCGACCGCATCACCGGCATTTACCTCGAAGACGATGTGGTCATCACCGACGGCTCCTACACCGTCCGCGCCCCGCGGGTGTTTTACGATCTGAAGCAAAACAAGGCCGTGCTGCTCGAAGCCGTGTTTTACACCTTCGATGTCACCGATCACATCCCGCTTTACATGCGTGCCCAAACGCTGCGGCAGGAATCGCGCGACACTTGGACGGCCAAGGACGCCACGCTGACCACCAGCGATTTCGCCGAGCCGCACTTCGCCATCCGCGCCAGCAAGATGACCGTCTCGCAACGCAAGAATGAGGCCGGCCAAACGCTCAATCGCTTCAGCGCCACCAACACCCGCCTGCGCTGGGGCCACGTGCCGTTTTTCTATTGGCCCTTTGTCGCCGGCGAGTTTGGCAAGACGCCCCTGCGCGGCGCCAGCGTCAACCAGAACAGCAACAACGGGCTGGAGTTCCGCACCCGTTGGGACATCTTCGCCCTAGCCGGTCGGCAAGCGCCCGACGGCGTGGACCTGACGGGCAACTTGGACTACCTGGGTGACCACGGCCCGGGCGTCGGGGTCAATCTCCGCTACGCCATGCCGGAAATGTTCGGCCACTTCGACGCCTATGCCTTGGCGTGGGACAGCGGTGATGACACCATCGGTGGTCGGCTCAACGTGCCCCACGATGCCGACCAACGCGGCTTCGCCCATTGGCAACACCGCCATTACCTGCCGGCGAATTGGGAGCTTTCGTTGGAGCTTTCAGCCGTTAGCGATGAAACTTTCTTGGAAGAGTTTTTCAGCGGCATGGCCGACAGTAGCCGGCAGTGGGAAACCTCCGCCTACCTCAAGCATCAGGATCAGGACGAGGCCTTCACCCTGCTGACTCGCTACGAACTCAACGACTTCACCACGCAGACCACCACCCTGCAAACGCCGGGCTACACCGTCGATAAGCTGCCCGAACTCGGCTACTACCGCATCGGCACCAGCCTGTGGGAAGATCGGCTGACGTACTTCAGTGAAACCCGCTTGAGCTACCTGCGCATCCGTGGCGGAGAGGACACGCCTTTGGATCGCGGCTTCACCCCCGCCGACAGCTTGACGCAATTCGGCATTGCCAACACCACGCGTTTTGTCGATGGCCTGCGGGCCGCGGGCGTGCCCACCGATTACCGCGCCCGGCTGGATTCACGCCACGAAATCGACGCGCCCTTGCGGGCTTCGATTTTCGACATCACCCCCTTCGTCGTGGGTCGG